>DCQM01000225.1:0-39115 GCA_002323895.1 Akkermansiaceae bacterium UBA1518 | reverse complement strand
CTACGCCAATCGCTCCTCCAATCCTGAACTCTGGCAGCAACGTTGTTCTTAACGGTAGCAAGGAAAAATCCGGGATCGCCTCTTTTATAATGATTCTTCTTCTTTTTCTGGGAGTTGGAGCAATTGCTTTCTCTCTTTTTGGAGGTGGAGACGGAGCGCCTCAAGCCAACATCCCTGAAGAAAAATCCGAGTTGAAGCCAGCGCCTAAGCCGAAAGATCTCCCAGAAAAGAAGGCAATCGCTGACGTTGGAAAAATGGCTGACAAAGAAAAGCCAGCCAAGCCCCAACCAAAAGCTGTCGTTCCCCCTAAAGCTGCGGAAACCCCCTTAGAGTCCTTAGACCGGCTCGCCCAGCTACTTGTCGACGGTTTGCGAGATGAATTCCCAATCGGCACCATCAAGCGCGAGAAATCAGCCTATTTCCTCCTTAAACAGAACATGCCTTGGGACGAGGCTAACAACTTTGCCAACCGTCATGGTGCTCACCTCGCCCTCCTCCCGACTTCTGCTGACCTTGCTTGGTTTCACGAAAATTTCGAAAGCGCTAGCCCCGTCTGGGCGGGAGCCTCGGATTCAGGGTTCGAGGGGAAATGGTTCTGGGGCGACGGCTCATCCGTTGATGCGAAAGTCTGGATAGACAAATCTCCCGACAACCGAATCACCGATAATCCAAATGGTGAAGACTTCGGAGCGATCTCGTCCAGCTCTCCAAATTTGGAAGATCACCACAGGCTCCAAAAATTTCCTGCCCTCCTAGAATGGCGCCTTGATGGAACTACACCCGCTTCGCTTGCCTCTCAACTTGCTCGCACTGGAGAGGCATTGAATAACAAGCGCACTCCGATCTTCCCTTCCGGGACTTATAACGTCGGTGGTTCAAGATTCCTTCTTGTAAAGGACGCCGTTAGCTGGGAACAAGGATCACTTATCGCTACAAACGCCGGGGGACACCTCGCAGTTCCTTCTAACGAAAAAGAAGCATCTTTCATGGCTCTCAGTCTCAGGGCTAGCCTAGACGAGTCGGGAAGTTGTTGGATCGGAGGAAAACGTAACGAAGGCCCTCCCGAAATTTGGAACTTTGTAACTGGCGAAGCCTTCACATTCATCACCTGGCTTGAAAGCCAACCCGATAACTCTGGGGACGACGAAAACTACCTCGTCCTCAAGAAAAAAGGAAATTCTTTGGGTGCTAATGATGAAGACAAGAACGGAACCAACACCAACCATTTTCTTATTGAATGGTCAGTTCCAGCACTTCGCAACATGCCCAGAGCATCTGTAAGTGGAAAAGGAGGAGATGATCTTCTTTCTGCACTTGAAAAAATCCGTGATAAGATCCGATACCGGCACGGACGAGCATACGATAAGTTTCGTAAGAAATACGACGGAGTCGTAGAAGGTTTTCTCAAAGACTTAATAAGCTCCATTAAATCTTATCCCCTGGGTGACGATATTAAGGAGGACTTAATCGAACAATACGAAGGGTATCTGGAAAGAAAAGAGCTCCCTGATAGCCTAGCTGATGCTTACCCCGGGCGCCTGAAACGAAAGCTCAAGGAAGCCAAAGAAGAAGCCAAAGCTCTTGAGGAAGAATACGAGGACCAATTTGATGAGGCCATGCAGGAATACTTGGACCTCCTCACCAAGACTGCCAACTCCGTCCTAAAAAAGGGAGAAGTCGCTAAAGGGAAGATTTTCATCCTCGAAAACAAAGTCACCACTGATAACGAGGACCGCTTTGAGAAGATCATGGATAAGGAAAAAGTCCCTCTTCCCGTAGAACCTACAGAGGAAGACGACAACGAATAAATCCCTTCCCCCCTGCTTGCGCCCCTCTCCTCCCACGCTAACTTTCCGCGTGCCAAAGAAAGCTGACCTCAACTCTCCAGAAAACGCCATTAAAATTCGTGGCGCTCGTCAGCACAATTTAAAGAATCTCGATCTTGAGATTCCGATCGGAAAACTCACCGTCATCACCGGGCCCTCAGGTTCCGGAAAATCGTCCCTAGCCTTCCACACTCTCTATGCCGAAGGTCAACGACGCTACGTCGAAACTTTCTCACCTTATGTTCGCCAATTTTTTGACCGCATGGACAAGCCGGAGGTTGACCGTATTGACGGCATTCCACCCGCTATCGCAATCGAACAGAAAAATACGATTCGCACGACCCGATCTACTGTTGGTACGCTCACAGAGATCAACGACTATCTCAAACTACTCTACCCAAGACTCTCTAAAGGATTCCATCCCGAAACAGGAGAGGAAGTTCGCCCCGACAACCCCAAGTCTATTCTCGAATGGGTTAGTTCAAATCACCAAGACGAAAACATTTTCGTTCTTTTCCCCATCCCGGTCCCCTCGGATACCACACCCGATGATCTCTTTCCTTTCCTAAACTCGCAGGGCTATCTCCGAATTTTTTTAAATCATAAAGTCGTTCGGACCGATTCCACTCACTCACTCAAAAAGCTCCCGCGAGAGGTATTGATAATTCAAGACAGACTCAAGGTCACGACTCGTAATAAATCCCGACTAACCGAATCCTTCGAGCAGGCACTCGCCCTCGGTAAGGGAACCGCCGCGATTTCAAGTGGAGAAGGAACCATTAAAGCCTTCACTACTAGCTGGGCTCCTCTAGTCAAACCCACTTCCTCACTCTTCTCCTTTAACTCGCCTCTCGGCGCCTGCAACAATTGTCGAGGCTTTGGTAAAGTGATCGGCATCGATCTCGATAAAGCAATTCCAAACCATCTTATTTCGCTACGCAACGGGGCCATCAAACCATTTCAAGGTGAACGTGGCGAAGATTGCCAGCGCGACCTCCTCAAAAGCTGTAAAGAGGCCGGAATCAATCCAAACCTTCGGTGGAACGAGCTCGACTCGGAGCAACAGCGTTGGGTCAAATATGGTGAACGTAGTAACAAATCACCCCTCTCATCCCTTGAACAATCCGAAGCACTTTGGCAGGAAAATCGGTGGTATGGGATTCAGGGATTCTTCGACTGGCTGGAAACAAAAGCCTACAAGATGCACGTCCGCGTCTTCCTTTCCCGATACCGAGCCTATACCGAATGCCCCGATTGCCAAGGAACCCGACTTCAACCCGATGCCCTTCACTTTAAGATTCTTGGAAAAACGCTTCCTGAGCTCTGGCACATCCCACTCGACCAGCTCCTCTTTTTCTTTGAAGGAATTGCCACTTCACATGCACCTCTCGACAAAACAACTGGTTTGGTCTTACACGAGATCACCTCACGTCTAAATTACCTTTGCGAAGTTGGTCTCGGATATCTTTCCCTCGATCGCCAAGCGAGAACCCTTTCAGGAGGTGAAATCGCCCGCGTCAACCTCACTACTTGTCTAGGATCAGCACTTACCCAAACCCTCTTCGTTCTCGATGAACCGACCGTTGGACTTCATCACCGTGACATCCATCGTCTGACCAAAGTCATGCACAACCTCCGTGACAAGGGTAATACTTTGGTGGTAGTTGAACATGACGAAGCTGTGATGCACCAAGCAGATCAACTCATCGACATGGGACCTGAAGCGGGTGAACACGGAGGAGAAATCACCTATCAGGGACCAGCTAAAACTCATTCAAAAAAGAGGTCGCTCACTCTTCAGTATCTCTCCGGACAGCAATCAATTTCTATTCCCAGCAAATTAAGGGAACCGCGGGCCCATATTTCAATCGAAGAGGCTTCAGCAAATAATATTTCCAACCTGTCACTCGATCTTCCTCTCGGCGTATTCAGCTGTCTGACCGGAGTCTCAGGCTCGGGGAAATCTACCCTTGCTCACCCTATCATCTATAACAACCTCGCCCGACATTTTGGACTCTCCATTGATAATGAGCCTGCGCCTGCCAAAATCACAGGCATTGACGAACTCCGGGGCGTAGAACTTATCGATCAGTCCCCTCTTTCCCGCACCCCTCGTTCAACTCCCGCAGTTCTACTGGGTGCCTTCGAGCATATTCGTCAACTTCTCTCACTTACCTCTTCAGCGAGAGCAGACCACCTTACTCCTGGATATTTTTCTTTTAATTCCGGCCCTGGACGGTGCCAACGCTGCTCCGGAAATGGTTTTGAGAAAGTCGAGATGCAGTTCCTTTCCGATCTTTACCTGACCTGCTCCGAATGCAACGGCACCCGCTTCACAAGAATTGCCGAATCTTATCGCTACCATGAAAAATCTGTGGTCGATTTTCTCCGGTTAACCGCTTCAGAAGCCATGGCATTCCTCGAAGAAATTGAAGGCCTTACCAATAAAGAAAACCTCCTTCTTTCTAAGACCCGTAAGGCCCTTCAGCCTCTGGTGGAAACCGGTCTCGGCTATCTCCGCCTCGGTCAACCTCTCAACACGCTCTCAGGCGGCGAGGCCCAACGCCTAAAACTCTGCCGTCTTTTGACTTCCACTAGCGGTAGCGTCAATACCCTGCTCATCCTAGATGAACCCACGACCGGACTTCATTTCAGCGACATCGAAAAACTTCTCACCGTCTTCCACCGCCTAGTCGACGTTGGCTACTCTCTCCTTGTGATCGAACACCAACCCGACGTCATTAAGAATGCCGATCATGTCATCGAGATTGGGCCAGAGGCCGGCCTCCACGGCGGCCAAATCGTTTTCGAAGGAAGCCCAAAGAAACTCGCAAAAAAGAAAACACACACTGGCCTCGCCATCTCAGTCCCGATCAAGCCAGAAAAAAAGCGGACCTCAAATAATAGGTCCATTGCAAAACGTGAAATATCTATCCACGGTCTACGTCACCATAATCTCAAAAATATTGATGCTATAATTCCACACAATGAATTCGTAGTCATTTCAGGATTAAGTGGTTCTGGTAAATCCACTCTTGCCTTCGACGTCATCTTTGCTGAGGGCCAGCGGCGCTTTCTCGATTCCATGTCGCCTTACGCGAGGCAGTTCGCTAGCCAACTCGAAAAGCCTGACTTGGACCTAATCACAGGGCTTCCGCCAACCGTAGCGATCGAGCAACGAATCTCGCGCGGCGGCGGAAAGTCGACAGTTGGAACAGTTACTGAAGCCTACCACTTCCTCCGTTTACTTTATGCAAAGCTTGGTATCCAGCATTGCCCTCAGTCCGGTGAGCCTGTCATATCACAGACACCTGAAGCCATCGGCGATCAGTTGGGCAAGCTACTAAAGAAGGAGAAATCACTTCGACTCCTTTCACCCGTTTTAAAAGCCCGCAAAGGTTTCCATAAGGAATACGCTCTTGCTGCTGAGAAGGCTGGCTTCGAAGAAATGCTCATTGATGGTGAACTCATCAACACTAAAGACTTCCAACCACTCGCCCGTCACAAGGCTCATGACATCGATTTCGTCGTTGCTCAAGTCACGAATAAGCAGGCCCTAAAGAAGACGTCTGAAGCGCTCTCCATAGCCCTAAAATATGGGAAGGGCACTTTCAGAGTCCTCACCAAAAAGGGCCATCTTCAAACCTTCTCAACCGCAAGGGTATCACCTGTCACTGGAGAATCGTTTGAGGAACTTGACCCACATCACTTTTCATTCAACTCACCGAGAGGTTGGTGCCAAACCTGCCGAGGCTATGGCCACATCACTAATAGCCGATTTGACGTAAAGGGGTTCAACTCTGAGGCAGAGGCAGAAATTCACGAAGAGAAACTCGCCGCGAAAGCTAATCCCGACGAGTTGCGTGCTTGTCCTGATTGCCATGGTGCGAGAATTCGGGAGAACTCACGTCACGTCTTAATCGAGGGCCAGTCACTACCAGCCCTATCCTTACTTAATGTTCAAGAAGCCAGCAAAACGATTAGTGCCTTCAAATTTGAAGGTCGGGATCTTGCTATCTCACGTGACATTCTTCCTGAAATAATTCAGCGACTTCAATTCCTCGACCACGTTGGGCTAGGCTACCTTCAACTAGACCGATCCGCCACCACCTTATCCGGCGGCGAATCTCAACGTATCCGCCTTGCGGCTCAACTTGGATCCAATTTACAGGGAGTTCTCTATATTCTAGATGAACCAACCATCGGACTGCATCCTCGTGACAATAACGCTCTCCTGGGAACTCTTCAAGCCCTCAAGAAAAAGGGAAACTCGCTTCTTCTTGTCGAGCACGATGAGGACACGATTAGGGCGGCAACCCATCTGATTGACCTTGGCCCTGGCGCGGGAATTGAAGGTGGAAAAATCGTGGCCTCCCTGACAAGGGCAGAGCTAAACAAAAAAAACGCTCTAAAAACACATTCACAATCACCAACGCTGCAGGCGATTAGAAATCCTCTCATCCATCCATCTCGAGGAAAGCGGAGAAGGATTCCCGCAACTCGCGCTCAAAAAAGTTGGCTGAAAATGAAGGGTTGTAGTCTCCACAACCTAAAGGGCATCGACGTCCAAATTCCAATAGGGCGTCTCACCGTTTTAACCGGCGTTTCTGGATCCGGAAAATCGTCACTCATGCGAGGGTGCTTGAGTATCGCTTGCGAAAAAAAGGTCAAAGAAGCTCCATTCAAGTCCGCGACTGGCTTTGATGTTTTCAAATATCGCTACGAGGTAGATCAGTCTCCTATTGGCAAAACTTCACGTTCCTGTCCGGCTACTTATGTGAAGCTATTTGATCATATCCGTGCCCTCTTTGCACAGCTTCCCGAATCACGTATGCGTGGCTATACTGCTTCCCGATTTTCCTTCAATAACAAGGAAGGACAGTGCCCTGAGTGCAAAGGTAATGGCCGCATCAAACTAGAAATGGATTTTCTCCCAACGACTTGGATTGATTGTGAAAGCTGTATGGGGGATCGCTACAATCCAGCCACCTTAGAAATTCGCTATAATGGTCTTACAATCGGCGACGTTCTTAACCTTAACATCAAAGCGGCTGCCGACTTTTTTTCTGTGCATCCGAAGCTTCAGAAACCACTTCAACTTTTATCCGAGACAGGTCTTGGTTACCTTACCCTTGGTCAACCTTCGCCCACCGTATCCGGGGGGGAAGCGCAACGCCTCAAACTTGTGACCCAGCTCACTAAAGGCCGCCCAAAGATCACCGATTTAGGGCCAATTAATACAAATCTCTATCTCATCGAAGAACCTACCATCGGCCTTCACCAACAGGACGTTGCCCGACTCACCGATGTGCTGCACCGGCTCGTTGATGAAGGTCATACCGTCGTTGTAATCGAGCACCACATGGACTTAGCAGCAGAAGCCGACTACATCATAGATCTTGGACCAGAAGCCGGGCCAAACGGCGGCACGATCGTTGCCCAAGGAACACCAGAACAGGTCTCGAAGGTCGACCAATCGGTCACCGCACCCTTTCTCGCGAATGCGCTTTAGTCGACAATTTCGTAGGCATCCTTGTCGCTAAAATTGATAAAGATGCGATCCTTTTTCTCCTGCTTTTTGTAGCCCAGCTTACCCTTTAACTTGATTCTTTTACCGATCAGCTCCTTGAGAATCTCCCCGGTGACCTCTACCTCCTTCAGCTTCTTAATATCTCCGCTCCCAATAAACTCATGACTTTCCCCTTCAAAAACAAGATATAGATTCTTCTCATCAGCAGATAACCTTACATTCTTCACCTTGCCTTTGAAACTCGCTCGGGTGTTTCTCAGAGCTATCAGTTGCTTGGCATCAGCCGTGGTGTAGACATCTTTTTTAGGGAGTAAATCCACTGGATCAATCGTGGTAATCTCAAAGATTCCTTCAATTTGGATTTTTTCTTCCGATACCATCCACCCGATGACTTTGACAATCTGGCCGGACAAATGAGTAGCGGATCCTCTCACTAGTTGCCCACTCATTCCCGCAGGCTCTTCAAACTCTAGAACACCGTCCTCATTGCCGATTTTCACCTTCCCTTGAAGCCTCACCCAGTTTCCTATATTATCAGGAAAATCGCCACGATTTTCTAAAGAAAGCTCTGCCATCTCGGTTTCTCGCTCTGGCCGCTCGGTGGTCTTTTCCTTTTTGCGAGACTTAGGTCGGGGCTTCAGCTTGAGTGCCTCGACCTCCTTCTCTCCTGTATTTATTTCCTCTTCGGTTCCGCCTATTATCGAGCCAACAAAAATGCCGCCTCCAATCAAAAGCAACAGGACTCCAATTAGAATTAGGGGTTTTTTGTGACCTCCAGGAGGCGATGCAAGAGACCCAACTGGAAGATCTGGCTCCGAATTAGTGGCGGGCGGTATTTGCTGACCGTCTTTCATGCTCCTGACCTAACGACCAGAAGTCCAAAATACCAGTTTCGTTTTACCTCTAGTCTTGGCCCATTCCGAATTGCAATGATCGCAGTAATCCCCGACCCTCGTGCCATGCTCCGTCTTCTTCTGCCAATTCTCGTTAGCACAGCGCTGGCTTCTGAAAAACCCAACATCATCGTCATCCTTGCCGATGACCATCGTTACGATTTTCTCTCCTGCCACCCTGAAGCTCCAGATTTCCTCGAAACTCCCAACTTAGATCGAATGGCTAAAGAAGGTGCGCATCTGAAAAACGCCTTCGTAACCACCTCGCTCTGCTCCCCAAGTCGTGCCTCTATTCTAACTGGACAATACATGCACCATCATCGCGTTGTTGATAATCAGCGCTCCGTTCCTGAAGGGACCCGTTTTTATCCAGAATACCTCCAAACATCAGGCTATCGTACTGCCATGATCGGCAAATGGCATATGGGCCACGACAATGATGAACCTCGCAAAGGATTCCACCACTGGGTCTCTTTCCAAGGACAAGGTTCCTACTTTGATCAAACCCTTAATATCAACGGAGAGCGTCATAAACAAAAAGGCTACACTGCTGATCGCCTCACTGATCAGGCGATCGCGTGGCTCAAAAGCGACCGCGGTGACAAAAAGGCGCCTTTTATGATGCACCTTGCCTTTAAGTCCGTCCACTACCCTTTTCAACCCGCTAAGCGCCACCATGGAAAATATCAGGGGGAAAAAATTGATTATCCCGAAACAATGGCGAATTCTGAAGAAAACTACGCAAGCCAGTCACACTGGATTCGCGAAAGACGTTATGGCATTCACGGGATCGACCACATGGAAACTGGGGCCTTCGATAAGGACCCTGTCCCTTCTTTCGATGAACTTTATTGGAGATTTTGCGAAACCGTTCACGGACTCGATGAGAACGTCGGCCGTATCCTCAACCACCTTGACGAATCTGGTCTCTCTAAAAATACCATTGTCCTATACCTAGGTGACAATGGATTTCACCTTGGTGAGCATGGATTTTACGACAAACGCGATGCCTTCGAACACTCAATCCGCGTCCCCCTTCTAGCCTATGCCCCCGGAAAAATTAAAGCAGGCACAGAATTGGATGAAATGATACTCAACATCGATCTCGCTCCAACCCTTTTAGAATTTGCCGGAATAAAAAAAGCCGAAAACACTCCAGCCTTTGATGGACGTTCCTTCAAACGCCTTCTTGATGGAAACGGATCCGAAAAACCGTGGCGAGATCATCTTCTTTATGAATACCACTGGGAGTGGAATTTCCCAGCCACTCCAACTCTCTTCGCTATCAGAACCAATCGCTACAAATTCATATACTACCATGGTCTCTGGGATAAGAATGGTCTTTATGATTTACAAACTGATCCACAAGAGCGTCACAATCTCATTGACGTTCCGGCGTTCGCCGAAAAAAAGGAAGCCCTTAAAGAACAGCTCTTCTCCGAGCTTCAAGCATCAGGAGCTTTAGAAGTCCCAATCCGACCCCCAAAAGGAGATCCTCTACATGATCGTAAACTGCGGCGCTAAAATCCATGTGTCAACGTTCCAAAGACACAGCTTGAAGGGTATTTCTGAAGGATATGATTTGAAAAATTGGCTATAAATTTCGGCAGAAAAAGCCCCGATCAGCTCTCACCGATCGGGGCTTTGAATTCTTTGAGTCTCCTTAGAGATTACTCGCCAGCGGCTTCCACTTTGGGAGCCTCGCCTTCAGGCAGAGTTTCGCCATCTTCACCCTCAGGCTTTTCGACAACTGGCTCTGGCTCTTCAACGGTCATTTCAAAATCTGAATTCTTGTGGACCGGGAAGCCGGTTCCGGCAGGAATAAGATGTCCAAGAATCACGTTCTCTTTGAAGCCGCGGAGAGTGTCCACTTTTCCAAGAGTTGCAGCGTCGGTTAAGACACGGGTAGTATCCTGGAAAGAGGCTGCTGAGATAAAAGATTCGGTCTCAATTGAGGCCTTGGTGATCCCGAGAAGAACAGGTTCAGCTTCGGCAGGTTTACCACCTTCAGCTGCAACACGTTTATTTTCGGCATTGAAGGTTGTTTTCTCAATCTGGTCACCCCAAAGGAACTCTGTGTCCCCTGGTTCAGAGATCTTCACCTTGCGAAGCATCTGACGAATGATGATCTCAATGTGCTTGTCATTAATCTCAACACCCTGAGAGCGATAAACCGTCTGGACCTCGTTATTAAGATGCTCTTGCAGAGCCTGGGGGCCGCAAGCCTCTAGGAGATCTTCGGGAGCCACAGGACCTTCGGTAATTTGATCTCCACGAACCACCATGTCACCTTCACCAACGATCATGTGCTTGCCCATTGGGACAAGGTGATCGGCGGTTTCACCAGACTCAGTGTGAGTGACAATAACCTTACGCTTGCCGCGAACGGTGCCTCCGAAGGAGATCTCACCATCAAGCTTCGCAATCACGCAGGCATCTTTCGGACGACGAGCTTCGAAAAGTTCCGCGACGCGTGGCAGACCACCCGTAATGTCACCAGTCTTAGCAATTTTACGTGGAGTTCGAGCGAGTTGCACACCCCCTTGAATCTTGGCGCCTTCCTTAACAGAAAGGTGAGCTCCAACCGGGATAGAGTAACTGCTGAGAACATCCTTGCTCTTTGGATCAACGATGACGATCTGCGGGTGTAAATCTTCCTTGTGCTCCGTCACGGTCAAACCTTTCTTGCCGGTAGCCTTGTCGGTCTCGGACTGAATAGTAATTCCCGTGATCATATCGCGGAATTCAATCTTACCGCCAGACTCAGCAATAATGGGGACTGAGTGAGGATCCCAAGTCAAAATCGACTGGTTCTTCTTTACGTCTCCGCCATCAGCAACCGAAATCACCGATCCAATAACAACGTTGTAGGACTCAAGTTCAAGGCCATCTTTATCACGAACGGAAAGTGAACCATTCTTGTTTAGGACCACGAAGTTACCATCGACATCTTCAACGGTGCGCAAATCCTTATAGTAGGCAACGCCCTTGTTCTTGGCTTTGACTTCAGGTTGCTTGGTGGCACCAAGCGCAACACCACCGGAGTGGAAGGTTCGCATGGTGAGCTGGGTTCCCGGCTCACCAATAGACTGAGCAGCAATAATGCCGACTGCTTCACCAATTTTACCGAGCTTACCAGTAGCGAGATTGAGACCATAACAAGACTGGCAGCATCCGCGCTCCGACTCACAAGTGAGCGGGCTCCGGATCTTAAGGCGTTCATGACCGACATTCTCAACAGCAATGGAGGTTGTCTCGTCCATGAGACTCCCTTTCTTGACGATGATGTCTCCGGAAACAGGGTCCTTGATAGTTTCGCAAGAGGTCCGGCCGTAAATGCGGGACTGGAGAGATGCGGCCTCTTCGTCACCCGAATAAATCGCATGAACGGTAATCCCTTTCTCAGTTCCACAGTCTGGCTCGGTAATAATGACATCCTGGGAAACGTCGACCAACTTACGGGTCATGTATCCAGAATCAGCCGTCTTGAGTGCAGTATCGGCAAGACCTTTACGCGCGCCGTGGGTAGAGATGAAATACTCCAGCACGGAGAGCCCCTCACGGAAGTTTGAGGTGATCGGACGTTCAATGATCTCACCGGACGGTTTGGCCATCAGTCCACGCATTCCCGAGAGCTGCTTAATCTGGTTCTTATTACCCCGAGCACCGGAGTCGACCATCATGAAGAGTGGGTTTGCCTTCTCTTTGCCCTCGTTGAACTCGAGCTTACGATACAGCGCGTTAGCGATATTGTCACCGGCACGGGTCCAAATATCGACCACTTTTTGGTAGCGCTCGCCATTGGTAATAACACCATTACGATACTGCTTGTTGACGGTCTCAACATCGGCGTATGCGGTCTTGAGCTCGGCTGGCTTCTCCTCTGGTATAACCATATCGACGATACCAATTGAGCAACCGGAACGAGTTGCTTCCTTAAATCCGAGCTCTTTGAGCTGGTCCATGGTCTGCACCGTAGCCTTGCCTCCCGCAACTTGGTAACAACGCCAAATAATGTCTCCAATCTGAGACTTGCCTACGTTGTTGTTGAAGAACCCAACGCCATCAGGCCAGATCTCGTTGAAGCGAACACGACCTGGAGTCGTTTCGATGATCGAGCTTTCCTTGTCACCAAAGACAGAATCTTTGCCATGATCAGGGTTACGAAGTCGAATATATTGGTGATAGTCCAATTTCCGATTGGCAATCGCAAATTCAACCTCAGTCGTGTTTTCGAAGAGTGGTAAATGACCCTGCTTCTCAATTTCCTTTGGAGTGCGAACCTTTGCCCAAGTGAGGTAGTAAGTTCCCAAAATAATATCCTGAGAAGGAGTGATTACAGGACGTCCCGATGCAGGAGAGAAGATGTTGTTAGTCGCAAGCATCAGCTGGCGAGTCTCCATCTGGGCCTCAACTGAAAGAGGAACGTGAACCGCCATCTGGTCACCATCAAAGTCAGCATTGTAAGCACCACAAGTAAGTGGGTGCAAACGGATCGCAGATCCCTCAATAAGAACGGGCTCAAAAGCCTGGATCGAAAGACGGTGAAGAGTCGGAGCACGGTTAAGCATAACCGGGTGCCCTTTCGTCACCTCAGCAAGGATATCCCAAACTTCGGTAGTTTTGCGGTCGATCATCTTCTTAGCCGAACGAACAGTGTGGCAGTAGCCAAGTTCCTTCAGACGGCGGATAATGAAGGGCTCGAAAAGAGTTAGAGCCATCTTCTTAGGAAGACCACACTGGTTCAATTTGAGTTCAGGACCAATCACAATCACGGAACGCCCTGAATAATCGACGCGTTTGCCGAGGAGGTTCTGACGAAAACGTCCGCCCTTACCTTTGAGCATGTCAGAAAGAGATTTAAGCGCCCGGTTTCCAGCTCCGGTTACAGCACGGCCGTGACGACCATTATCAAAGAGAGCATCAACAGCCTCTTGGAGCATGCGCTTCTCGTTGCGGATGATGACCTCGGGAGTCTTCAGCTGCATGAGGTTTCGGAGACGGTTGTTTCTATTAATGACACGACGATAGAGGTCGTTCAAGTCAGAGGTCGCAAAGCGGCCACCTTCCAGAGGAACTAGAGGTCGGAGGTCGGGAGGAATAACCGGAAGAACCGTCATAATCATCCACTCGGGACGCGAGTTAGACTGCAGGAAACCCCTAGCAAGCTTAAGGCGCTTGGCGAGCTTCTTACGATTCTGCTTCGAGCGCGTGGCTTCCATGGCCTCTTCCAGCTCCACAATGAGCTCTTCAAGATTCACTTGGCCCAAGAGATCACGGATCGCTTCGGCACCCATTCCGGCGCGGAAAGCCTCATCACCGTAATCTTCTTCAGCATCGCGAAGCTCGGTCTCGGTAAGGAGCTGACCACGCTCAAGAGCGGTTTTTCCAGGCTCAGTAACGAGATAATCCTCGTAGTAAATGACACGCTCTAATTCACGAGCAGTCATATCAAGAACGAGACCGATACGGGAAGGCATGCACTTGTAGAACCAGATATGGGAAACGGGAACGGCAAGATCAATATGTCCCATGCGCTCACGACGGACGCGACTAAGAGTCACTTCGACCCCACAACGGTCACAAACAGTTCCCTTGTGCTTGATTCGCTTGTATTTTCCGCAAGCACATTCCCAGTCGCGGGTCGGACCGAAAATACGTTCACAAAAGAGACCTCCCTTTTCAGGTTTAAAGGTCCGGTAGTTAATGGTCTCAGGATTGAGGACCTCACCTTGGGACCAGCCACGGATCGTTTCAGGATTTGCAACGGTGATGGAGACTTGATCGAAAGGGTCTGGCTTTTGGTCGACTCCGTAAAGTTCGCGAAGATTGGTTTCAACACTCATAATAGGTTATAGGTAGTAGTTAGGGTTTTGTGTTGAGGTTTAGAGGGTAAGATCATCGAGGGAAAAGTCTTCGCTGGCGGCGGCACCAGGTTCCGACCCAGATCGTCCGGGTCGAACATCGAGACCGAGTGACTGCATCTCCTTGATGAGAACGTTGAAACTTTCAGGAGTTCCGGCTTCAAGCTGGTTATCTCCTTTCACAATGGCCTCGTAAATGCGGGTTCTCCCCTGCACATCGTCTGACTTCACCGTGAGAAGCTCCTGAAGAGTATAAGCGGCACCGTAGGCTTCAAGAGCCCAGACCTCCATCTCTCCGAATCGCTGACCACCATACTGGGCCTTACCACCAAGCGGCTGCTGAGTAACAAGTGAGTATGGACCAACGGCACGAGCGTGGATCTTGTCGGCGACAAGGTGCCCAAGCTTGAGCATGTAAATGATGCCGACCACCACGGGCTGATGGATCGCTTCTCCGGTCCGTCCGTCATAAAGCGTCGATTTACCCGCAACAGACCCATCTTTACCATCACCGATCCAAGTGAAGCCTTCGACCTTTTTAGCCTCAGACATATATTCCCAGATTTTCTCCTCGGGAATACCATCAAAAATCGGAGTCGCGACTTTGAACCCTAGAGCTTTAGCAGCCACACCGAGGTGGGTTTCTAAAACCTGTCCAACATTCATTCGCGACGGCACGCCAAGTGGATTGAGGCAGATATCAACAGGCGTTCCATCAGAAAGATAAGGCATATCTTCTTCAGGCACGATGACTGAAACCACTCCTTTGTTTCCGTGGCGACCCGCCATCTTATCACCCACGCTTAGCTTACGCTTAGCAGCAACAAAAACCTTAACTTCCTTCACAACACCCGGATCAATTTCGTCGCCACTCTCGATCTGATCGAGCCGGCGTTCCCGGTCTCCGTCGAGCTCAGCAAATCGACTCTCGAAACTGGAAATAATCTCGAGGATTTTGTTCCGGATTGGAGAAGGATCGATTTCGATATGGTCATAAACCGAAGCAAGTTTACGAAGGAGAGTCTTGGTGATTTTACGATTAGCCGGGATGATAATTTCACCAGACTGCGCGTTCACAACGTCGAGAGGGATTTTCTCTCCAAGAAGAATGTCAGAAAGCTTCTCAGTGAGCTGGTCAGTGAGCTGATCCTTCTTCTTCTTGTAATCGTCGTTGATCTTTTTGAGCTGCTTCTTGAGCTTCGCAGGATCTCCTTCAATTTCCTTGCGGCGAGCCATGCCGTGGGTGGCAATGCGGATATCCTGAACGATTCCGGTGCACCCAGAAGGAACACGCAATGAGGTATCTTTTACGTCAGCGGCTTTTTCACCGAAGATTGCACGAAGAAGACGCTCCTCAGGAGCAAGTTCGGTTTCCGACTTTGGAGTGATCTTACCGACAAGAATATCACCAGGCTTCACCTCGGCCCCAATACGAATAATTCCATCGTGGTCGAGATTCTTAAGAGCCTCTTCACCGACGTTTGGAATATCGCGGGTAATTTCCTCAGGTCCTAGCTTGGTGTCACGAGCGGCACACTCAAATTCACTAATGTGAATCGAGGTGTAGACATCGTCCTTGACCATTCGCTCAGAGATCACGATAGCATCCTCAAAGTTGTATCCATTCCAAGGCATGAAGGCCACAAGAACGTTTGCTCCTAGGGCAAGTTCACCGCCTTCAGTATTAGGACCATCCGCGATGATGTCGCCATTCTTCACCTTCTGACCAGCCTTAACAAGCGGCTTCTGGTTAATGCAGGAACCGGAGTTCGAACGCATAAACTTACGAAGAGGATAGACGAAGGTTCCTTTATCGGGATTCGATTTGATAGTCTCCGGCTCGGAAAGAAAACGCTCTTCCGAAACGGGAAGCTTTCCATCTTTAGTCGTAATAATATATTCAGCGGAAGAAGCAGCGACAATGCCATCAGCTTCGGAAACGATTACAGAGCGTGAGTCGCGAGCAGCCTTCTCTTCCAGTCCGGTGCCTATATAGGGCGAGTCCGAGCGAAGAAGTGGCACACCCTGACGTTGCATGTTCGACCCCATAAGAGCGCGATTCGCATCATCATGCTCGAGGAAGGGAATAAGACCAGCTGCGACCGAAACAAGCTGTTTCGGGGAAACGTCCATGTAATCAACCCGGCTTGGATCAACTTCGATGAACTCCCCACGCTCACGCGCGGTAATACGCTCGTTAAGAAAGCCACCCTTCTTGTCGATAGGATTGTTAGCTTGGGCAATGAGATATCCCTCTTCTTGATCCGCAGTAAGATATTCGATCGTATTGGTCACCTTGCTCTTTTTCACCACTCGGTAAGGAGTCTCGATGAATCCGAACTCGTTTATACGCGCGTAAGTGCACATCGAGTTGATGAGCCCAATATTAGGACCTTCTGGAGTCTCAATCGGACAAATCCGACCATAGTGAGAAGTGTGAACATCTCGGACCTCGAAACCAGCACGATCACGATTGAGTCCACCCGGTCCAAGAGCCGAAAGACGGCGCTTGTGAGTAAGCTCGGCGAGAGGATTGGTTTGGTCCATGAACTGAGAAAGCTGAGACCGACCGAAAAAGTCGCGAACAACCGCGCTGAGTGCCTTCGGGTTAATGAGCTTTTGTGGTGTCATCCCTTCGATATTGACATCAAAGAGAGTCATGCGCTCTTTAACCAAACGTTCGGTGCGGGCGAGACCAACACGACATTGATTGGCAAGAAGTTCGCCAACAGCTCGAACTCGACGTGAACCAAGGTGGTCGATATCGTCGAGGATTCCTTCCCCTTTTTTGAGTCCTAGGAGATACTTAGTAGCCGCAAGAAAATCTTCTCCGACCATGATCCGCTCGTTAGAATCAATATCGATCTTGAGTTTCTGGTTGATCTTGTAACGTCCAACACGAGTGAGATCGTATTTTTTCGGATCAAAGAAGAGACGCTTAAGGAGCGCGCGAGCATTTGCAGCAGTTGGAGGATCGCCAGGCCGAAGCTTGCGGTAGATATCCTTCAGAGCCGACTCTTCGTCATGAGCAGGATCCTTCTTTAAAGATTTTACGAGAATTTCGTCCTCACTGGAATCGATAACCTCAACGTTCTTCTGCCCAAGAGCAACGAGCTGGCGGATGACGCCAATAGAGAGCGGCTCGTAAGAACGAGCGACGACCACTTCGCCATCCATAATATCTTCAAAAGGCATGAGTGAAGCCAAAGACTCCTCATCCATTTTCTCGCTAATCTTGAGCTTTTGAATCTTATAGAAGTTTGACACTAAATCACGCTCAGTTGGATAACCAAGAGCACGAAGGAAGGTCGTCACAAGAAACTTACGGCGGCGGCGGCGGCGGTCAAGATAGACGTAGGCGAGGTCGTTTGTGTCAAACTGAACCTCGAGCCAAGAGCCACGATCAGGAATGATGCGGAAACTGTGGAGAATCTTTCCATTCAAATGGACCGATTTTTCAAAGCAGATACCGGGCGAGCGATGAAGCTGCGAAACAATCACACGCTCAGCCCCGTTGATTACGAAGGTTCCGCGACGAGTCATCATAGGAAGTTCTCCCATGTAGACGCGCTCCTTCTTGGTGCCCGTATCGTCCTTCAGATTGAAGGTCACATAGAGCGCCGCCGAGAAAGTCTCGCCGGTGCGAAGGGCATCAAGAGCACTCGCCTTAGAGTCCTCGATATCGTAAGAGACAAAACCAAGCTCGATGGTTTCGTCATAGGATTTGATTGGAAAGACTTCTTGAAACACGGCCTGTAGACCAGTTCCTGTGCGCTTGGAAGGCGACACGTCTTTTTGCAGAAAATCCTCATAGGATTTAGACTGCACCTCAATCAGGTTTGGCGGCTCGATGACCTCCTCGATGGTTCCAAAGTATTCTCGCTTCAACATAATATTAGGATCCGGATGAGATTTTACAACATAGCCAAACGGTCAACTCAACCGTTTGAGACATGTTATGATTTCTGGGTCTGGAATTGCAATTCCGTCTATGACTACTTGTGATGGTGGGCACGAACGGAGGGAAAGCACTATCGACGAAAAATCCCAAATTTGAAATTTGGGTAGAACCGCGGGTGATTTTGCTTTTCCTCCGGCCGGGCCCAACTTCAGTCAATTTGACCGAAGTTGGGTGGAAATCCGGAGATTGTTACTTGAGCTCAACTTTGGCGCCGGCCTCTTCGAGTGCTGCCTTGGCGGCCTCTGCATCATCCTTGCTAGCTCCTTCGAGCACAGGTGCGGGTGCACTTTCAACAAGTTTTTTGGCATCGGCGAGTCCGAGTGCGGAAGCAACTCCACGCACAGCTTTGATCACTGCGATCTTGTTACCCCCTGCCTCAGCGAGGACCACATCGAATTCGGTCTTTTCTTCAGCGGGCTCTGCGGCAGCGGCGGGACCGGCTGCTGCTGCTGCTGCTGGGGCGGCGGCGCTTACGCCCCACTCCTCTTCAAGGTGCTTAACCAATTCGGCGGCTTCCAGGACGGTAAGCTTGCCGAGCTCTTCTGCAATTTTTGTAATGTCTGACATTGTTTTAGTTTTGTCGGTATCGTCGCGATCGGGGCTTTCCAATCATTTCAGGGCAACTGCCGTTGTCCCGACGAGGAACCAGTTTTGTTTTCCAAGCCCTTCCAGTTTCACGAAGCGAAACAAGTCAGGCCATCCGTTCAAATTTTTTATTATCCTTCGTTGAATTTTGCTTTGATGACACGGGCGAGACTTCCGCCTGGCTCGTTGAGCGTGCGCACCAGCTTGGAAGCCGGAGCATTGATAGTAGAGAGAAGCTGAGAGAGGAGCACTTCGCGTGGAGGAAGAGCTGCCAAGCCCTTGACTTGGTCGGCGCTTAAAACATCCCCATCGAGAATACCAGCTTTGACAACAGGCGTTTCGAATTCCTTTTGAAAATTGGCTACCACTTTGGCGACAGCGCAAACATCAGAGGCTCCTGTCACAAAAGCAGTCTGACCGGAAAGCTCTTCGCTGAGGTCAGGAAGGCCAGAGTCAGCGAGGACACGTTTCATGAAAGAGTTCTTTGCAACGTGGCACTCAGCGCCCTGCTCGAGGAGACGTCCACGAAGCTCGTTGAAGGAAGGAACAGTCGTTCCGGCGTAGTCCACAACGAGAACGAAGTCGGACTCATCGACACGTCCCTTGATTTCGTCGAGAATGAATTTTTTATCTGGGTTCATAGTCTGCGTTTCGAGTTAGGCGATGTAAGAAGAGATATCGAGCGAAATCCCGGGAAGCATCGAAGCTGCGAGAGTGAAGCTCTGGATGTAGTTTCCTTTGGCAGAGGCAGGCTTTGCCTTAACAATACTATCAACTAGTGAACCAAGGTTTTCCTGAAGTTGTTCCTCCGAGAATGAAAGCTTCCCGCAAGCAGCGGCAATGTTCGCACTCTTATCAATCTTGTAATCAATGCGACCAGCCTTAACCGCATTCACGGCAGTTGCCGTATCATCGGTCACAGTCCCAGTCTTAGGGTTCGGCATGAGACCACGAGGTCCAAGAACACGAGCAATTTTCCGAACTTCAGTCATGGCGTCAGGAGTTGCGATAGCGGCATCGAAATCGGTGTATCCTCCTTGAACTTTCTTAATAAGGTCCTCGAAACCAACCTCGTCGGCTCCGGCATCAGTGGCAGCCTTGGCAGCGTCACCAGACGCGAAGACGATCACCTTAACTTTTTTGCCGGTTCCATGAGGGAGAGCGACTGAGCCACGAACCATTTGGTCACTTTTACGTGGGTCTACTCCGAGATGGGCCGAGAAAGTGACAGTGGCGTCAAACTTAGGGGCCGGGAACTTCTTCAGAAGAGCCACGGCGTCGTTCAAGGAATAACTCTTCCCTTCTTCGACGAGTGCTGCAGCCTTCTCGTATCTTTTGCTTCGTTTGTTACTCATTCTATTAGTTGCAGTGCGGTCGGATTCCTCGAAGAGAGACCCTCCTGCGATTTGAAATTTTACCACTCAACCTCGAGCCCCATCTGCATGGCAGTGCCAGCAAGGATTTTTGCTGCTTGCTCAGGATCACTGGTGTTGAGATCGGGCATTTTACGGTCAACTACCTCAAGTAGCTTAGCCTTACTGATCTTCCCGACCTTAACCTTGTTGGGCTCTCCGGATCCGGATGCGATACCAGCAGCTTTTTTGAGGAGAACGGCTGCGGGAGGCTGTTTGGTTACAAAATCAAAGCTCGCGTCCTTGTAAACTGTAATGACCGTTGGAAGAAGATCACCGGCGGATGCTTGGGTCCGAGCATTAAATTCCTTACAGAATCCCATTATGTTCACGCCAGCCTGACCAAGCGCAGGCCCGACGGGAGGAGAAGGATTGGCTTGTCCAGCCTGAATCTGAAGTTTGAGGACTTGTTTTACTTCCTTGGCCATGATTTTAGAATTGTAAGTGAGTGTTGCCGGGGGCGGCGGAGAGGTGTGTGGTAATATTTATCGGAAAAAGTCAAGATGAAACCGCTTCGATCTGGCGATTTCAGGAATTCACGCTTTTTCAACCTGCCAGTATTCGAGTTCAACGGGGGTAGAGCGACCAAAAATAGTCACAGCGACACGCATTTTCCCACGCTCAGGATCGATCTCCTCAACAATACCATTCTGAGATTCAAAAGGACCGTCGGAGACTTTGACTGTGTCCCCAACCTCGAATTCGATAGACGGACGGACACTTCCTTCGCGCTCTTCTATCTGGCTGAGCATACTAGCAACCTCCTTAGGCCGCATAGGAATAGGCTTATTACGAGCTCCAGCGAACCCAATGGCCCCATCGAGCTGCTGCATGAAAGACCAAGTGTCCTCCACAACATCATTATGCTCGTCTAGGAGATGCATGTTGATGATCACGTAACCGGGAAAAAATTTCTTTTTCTGCTCAGTCTTTTTGCCCGCACGCACTTCGGAAACCAATTCAGTAGGTACAAGAACCTTGAATATTTTGTCGCCAAGCTCTTCTGATTCAACGAGTCGAGCAATGCGGTCCTTGACCTTGTTTTCTTGACCAGAAAGGACATGAACGACATACCATTGGTCTTTGGGTGCTGGAATGGTGGGCATTTTAAAGGGTTGTTTCGAAACTTAAGTGAAACGGAAAAGTGATGAAGAAGAGGCGTTTAGTTGGCTAGTCCGCTAAGAAAAGTAACCGCTTCGGTGTGGATGAGGTCCCAGAGGGCGACGTAAGCAGCTAAAAGGATTATCGCAACAAGAACAACGATCGTTGAATCGATGAGTTCCTGGTACTTTTTACGTCCACGAACGTTGGGATCAGAATCCCAGGGCCAAGATGCTTTACGGAGTTCGGTTTTAACCTCACCAATAAATGTGAAGAGTTTCCCGGGGAATTTGAGGATGTTCATTGGAATATGATGAAAGTGGCAGGACAGACAGGACTCGAACCTGCAACCCTCGGTTTTGGAAACCGATGCTCTACCAATTGAGCTACTGTCCTATCTTTGCTTTCTAGAGAGTTTGTGTTTTGAGGCGACTGAGGGGCACTCCTTAAAAAGAGTGCCCCTGTAGAACCAGCCTAGCAGGCCGCCTTTCCACTCAGGAAAGCCAACCTGTCTAAAATCGAAATTACTCGATGATTTCTCCGACGCGACCAGCACCAACGGTGCGGCCACCTTCGCGGATCGCGAAGCGCATGGATTTCTCCATAGCGACGGGAGTGATGAGGGTGATAGTGAGGCTCACATTGTCACCGGGCATAACCATCTCAACTCCCTCAGGAAGATCGACGGAACCGGTTACATCAGTCGTACGGAAGTAGAACTGCGGGCGGTAATTGGCAAAAAATGGAGTGTGTCGACCACCCTCGTCTTTGGAGAGGACATAAACCTCTGCCGTAAACTTGGTGTGAGGATTCACAGAACCAGGCTTCACGATGCACTGGCCACGCTCGAGATCGTCCTTCTTAAGTCCGCGGACAAGAAGACCGACATTGTCGCCTGCACGACCTTCATCAAGAAGCTTACGGAACATCTCAATGTCAGTAATGGTGGTCTTTTGTGTGTCGCGGATCCCCACGATCTCAACCTCTTCCATCTTCTTGACGATTCCACGCTCGATACGGCCAGTGGCCACAGTTCCACGACCTTCGATCGAGAACACGTCCTCAATTGGCATGAGGAAATCTTGATCAACAGGGCGCTCGGGCTCCGGAATGTAGCTGTCGACAGCCTCCATGAGCTTAAGGATCGCCTCTTTTTGAGCAGCATCGCCTTCGAGAGCCTTAAGGGCGGAACCTTTGACGACTGGGATGTCATCGCCGGGAAATTCATACTGACTGAGAAGCTCGCGCACCTCCATCTCGACGAGCTCGAGGAGCTCTTCGTCGTCAACTTGGTCAGTCTTGTTGAGAAAAACAACGAGCGCTGGCACTCCAACCTGACGGGCAAGGAGGATGTGCTCACGAGTCTGCGGCATTGGGCCGTCAGCTGCGGAAACCACGAGAATACCACCATCCATTTGGGCAGCTCCAGTGATCATGTTTTTCACGTAGTCAGCGTGACCTGGGCAGTCAACGTGAGCATAGTGACGATTTTCGGTCTCATACTCAACGTGAGCCGTGGAGATCGTGATACCACGCTCTTTCTCCTCAGGAGCGGCGTCGATTTCATCATAAGCCTTTGCTTCACCACCCTGAGCCTCAGCGAGGATAGTAGTGATAGCAGCGGTGAGGGTGGTTTTACCGTGGTCAACGTGACCGATAGTGCCGACGTTGACGTGAGGCTTGTTCCGTTCGAACTGTTCTTTAGCCATTGTATTGGTTGATTAGGTTTTAGCTGGTTTTTGGTCGTCTCACACACTCTCTGGAGCTTTTGGCGGGAATTGAACCCGCGACCTCGTCCTTACCAAGGACGCGCTCTACCCCTGAGCTACAAAAGCAGAACCAGAGAGTTAATGTGAATGCGTCCGGAAGTGAGTTGAGGGGAGGAAGGAACGCTACATTTAATTGCGTCCCTCGGTCTCATCTCGCCCCGCTGCCGAAAGCGGGGCGCAAACTAGCAAAGTCGATCACACTGTCAAAAGTATTTTCAAAAGAAAGTTTTTTTCCAATGAGGCCCCTATTCTAGGGGGTTTCAGCAGCATCAGCTCCTTTCAAAACCTATCTCTTTTTCTATTCTTCTTCAATCAAACGCGAGAAGCGCTCAATCGAAGTCGACTTACCTGACCCTTCGTCTACCTCTACAATGACGCCACAGAGTCGCACAGGACCTTTGGCGACCGGAAACCGCGTAGGAAGACCGGTCCGAAAACGCCACACTACTGAATCAACCTCGCGCCCCAAGACTGAAGCATCCGGCCCGCACATTCCAGCATCTGTCAAGAAGGCCGTTCCTTCGGGAAAAATTTGTTCGTCAGCCGTTTGAACATGAGTGTGAGTCCCTACAACGAGGGAAACCTTGCCATCGAGGGCTCGGCCCATGGCAATCTTATCGCTGGTCGCTTCGGCATGGAAATCAACGACTACTATTTTCGCCCCATCTTCCTTCAGGCGGGAGATTTCAGCCTCTAGTAACGGCAGAGGATTTTCTAAGGGAGGGCTCATAAAGGTTCTCCCCATTGCATTTAGCACCGCGACCTTCCCTTTTGCTGTCTCCAAAACCACCGAGCCTGCACCAGGCGCATCGACAAAATTAATTGGCCTCAGCAAACGGGGCTCGGTCGGAAAGTAATCGAAAATCTCACGCTGATCCCAAACATGATCCCCTGTCGTGACGACGGCAGCTCCAGCACGGAGCAAATCGATGCAGATTTTCGGGGTTATTCCACGACCTCCGGCTGAGTTTTCCCCATTCACAATAATGAAATCAATCTCATACTCCTCCTTAATTCCTGCCAAATTCTCGATTACCGCATTCCGCCCCGGGGATCCCACAATATCTCCTAAAAATAAAATCTTCATCATGATCTGCCGGAGTCATCCTAATTGAAGCGCTCAAGGCTGAAAAGCGCTGTATTTAGGAAAGATACGCTTAGCCTATACCTTTTAAGTTGCAGGTCTCATCTGATTAGCGACCTTGATAAGGATGAGTTCGCAATCTCCATCCGCGCTCAAGGGCTTCCGGTGGCTCCTCATTGCCATTCCCGTTCTTTTGTTATTCACGGTCGGAGTTTATCTTGTTTGGAAAACTCCTCCCGCGCAAATCCCACCCCACTCCTCCGCCCCTTCGACTCCGTCTCAACCAGCCGATCTAGCCCCATTCGGCCGCCTCCCAGACTGGTCAAAGCTCGACCGATTTCAAAATACTATCTCTAAAGAGACATTCCTCAATCGGCTTGAGACAGTTTACACAAAAGACCCCTCATGGAAGAAATGGATCGCTATCGACGAATCGGCGAATCAAGCCATAATTGGAAACTATCAACTTGTTTTCTCTCCGCAGGACAGACCTGCACCGGGATCCCTGTTTAATTGGAAAACCCGAGCCGACCTTTCGGGTGACCGCGCGCTCCCACTTGAAGATCTCGTCATCGCTATCGATCCAGGCCACATCGGTGGGGATTTCGCCAAAATCGAAGAACGTGAACACAATCAGGATGGCCTCACAATTCGCGAAGGAACGATGACCCTTAAAACAGCCCTTATCCTTAAGCCACTTCTCGAAAAATTAGGTGCCTCGGCCATCTTGGTTCGCTCTAAACTAGAACCAGTCACAAAAAATCGAGCGCAAGATTTCGCAGATCCGAGACTCTTTTATCGAACATCCGAAATTCGTGCCCGAGCCAATCTCGTTAATCAGACTATCAAACCCGACCTTGTCATCTGTCTTCACTTTAACGGTACTGCTTCAAAAGAACTCACTCCAGATCAACATTTTCATATCATTCTCAATGGAACCTACACGGAAGATGAACTTGCGCACGAAGATGAACGATTCGAAATGCTTCAAAGACTCCTCTCCGGCACAATTACCGAAGAAATTGCCCTCGCCCGCGAGGTAGCGGCATCCTTTAATCAAAGCATCAAACTTCCAGCTTATCGTTATCCTGATTCAGCGCGTGCTTCCCAAAATCTTGCCAATCATCCCAACCTCTGGGCGCGGAACCTCCTCGCAAACAGATTGTATCAGTGCCCCGTAATTTTTATGGAACCCTACGTCATGAACAGCATTTCTTTTATTTCCCGTTATAAGAAAAACCCCGGGGGAATTTATCAAGAATACGCGCAAGCAGTTGCCGAAGGTGTCGCCCGCTACTACTCTTCTAAATGAAACCGTCTTTACTCATCGCGGGCGCTGGTTACTTGGGATCCGAGATCGCAAATTTAGCGACTAATTACCAAATCACCACCTCCACCAAATCAGGTGGAAATGGCCATGAAGCATGTGATCTTTCATCACCCAAACAGGTCTCTGATCTTGCCGAAAAAATCCCACATCCAGAAGTTATCGTACATTGCGCTTCATCAGGACGTGGCGGAGCAGAAGCTTACCACGCCGTTTTTGTAAAAGGAGCTCAAAATCTTCTAAGAACTTTCCCGAACAGTCACCTGATTCTCACTTCATCTACCTCGGTTTACCACCAAACCGATGGTTCGGGCGTTGACGAAACCTCACCGACATCTCCAATTCGCGAAACTTCGCAACTCCTACTCGAAGCCGAGAAACTCGTCCTTAAGGCAGACGGAACCGTAGCACGCCTTGCCGGACTTTACGGGCCCGGTCGTAGTGTCGTCCTTCGAAAATTTCTTGACGGTTCCGCAGTGATTGAAGAGTCGGGGCAACGCATCTTAAATCAAATTCATGTTAAGGATGCTGCCCTTGCTACTCTCCATCTTGCCCACCATAAAATTTCAGGTATTTTCAACATCACAGACGACCATCCGATCTCACAGCTGAAGTGCTATCAGGAACTCGCTGATTACTTCGACAAGCCTCTTCCACTCACTGGTGAAAAAAACACTTCACGCAAAAGAGCTTGGACCCATAAGCGCGTCCTTAATCATAAGATCCGTGAAACAGGCTGGAACCCCATTTTTCCTCGATATTTCGACGCCCTTGATAGCCTTACCTCGGCCCCGCAACCTTAAGACAAAATGAGATCAGGGTTACTGATTCTAGCTGTAATCGCCGGGTATATCTTACTGCGCGGCTGGCCAGAACAATGGCACCCGATCATAAGAATTTTCGTCAGCGCCTCTCTCCTCGTAATCGCTTTCTCCTTTTGGGGGCAATGTGAGAGGTCCACATCAACACTCGCTAAATCCGCCCGAAAACCTAGGGCTTTTGACTATCTTGCGATCAGTCTCGCTGTCCTCCTTATCGAATCCTTTTTTCTCGTCTTCCTCTCGATCGTTCCTGAAAAATCCGAAGAATTTGCCATTACCCTTGATGACCTCCTTCAATCTGACTCCGATTACGAAAAGAAAAAAAACAGCAGCGAAAGCCAAGAGAAGAACAGAGGATCAAACGGAGAGAATGAAAGCTTGATCACTTCCAACTGGCTCTTTTCTGGCCCCGGCCGTCGTTCACTCAATAAAAACAAAAAAGTTAGGCCCTCAAACCGCCCCGAGGTCTATCTTTTTCCTTCAACAACCAACGACGCCCGTTTCCTTTTAGACCGCGAACTTTTTCTGAGAAATTTCACTCTGGCTACCTATCGCAAAGAGTCATGGTTTCCTCTCTCCATGATACCCCAAACGCTTTCAGCACGAAACGAGGTGATCAATTTTGAGGTCACCGAAATCGAGCCAAAGATTACCTACGAGATTTCACACCAAGTTAATCGAGGCGGCCCAACTCTTGCTATCACCGTTCCAAATTTACTCTCGATCAAACAACCAAGTCTTCGTGAAATCTCACCAGATACTTTCCGCCTCCCCCCAAATACCATTCGGGGAGAAGAATACCGTTACGAGGTGACCTCGACCCCCTTAGACTTCGATAACATCCTTGAAACTATTCCAGGAACTCTACTTTCACCTGAGTATTTAGAGCTTCCGAGCAATCCCAAACTCCGAGGGAAAATTAAAACGCTCGCCGCTAGATTTGGAACACCCACTCGGGAATCTTTGCTATCCTTACGCCGATACCTTCATGAGAATTGTCGATACTCTCTTGATCCCGCAATGCCTGCGATAGCCGAACCCGTCGAGAGCTTTCTTTTTGAAACCAAAACGGGCTACTGCACTCACTTTGCAACAGCTACTGTCTTGCTCGCACGAGCAATGGGATTTCCCGCGCGTATCGCCTTTGGCTGGTCTGGCGGTCGTTATTTCTCGGACCCTAACCTTTTCGTCTTTCGAGCTCGAGAAGCACATTCCTGGGCTGAAATTTACCTCAAAGACCGTGGATGGGTCATTTTTGAAACGACCCCTGCATTACGCGAAGAAGGCTTACCATCAGTGGCACCAACTGACGAAATTTCGCCTTATCCGACAAATTTTGGAGACGTAGACAAAAAATTAAACGGGACAAATACGGACTCCCTTCTCAAAGTCTCGCTTTGGATTGGGGTGGCTTTATTCGCTCTCTTTATCGGCGCTCTGATCATAAAACGCCCCTCCGTTCTAATTAGCGGGGACAGTCCAGTTCCTGGATTCTTACCCCATTCACCAAACTACCTTTCTGCTTTTCGGAGTGCCTGCTTAGCTCACGGTCATCCCATGCCATCTGGCTGCACCCTCCGGACTCATTTGGAAAAAATCACTGCGCCAGACTTCACCGTCAAGCTCCTTCAATATCACTATTCGGTCCTCTATGGCGACCAGCCCCGCAACAAGATGATCGAAAAGAAACTTCTTCACCAACTTCGTAAATGGGAGAGAGAAGCCGTATGAACCTCAGCACTACCCGGTAGTCTTAAAAACGAATTTAGTTTGGCTTTTTTCCCTGCTCTATTTAACGAAAAAAGCCAGATACCAGCAAAACACGTCCTTGTTCCTCTTAAACAGGGGCAAGCGCGTGATTCGGCATCAAGAGTCAGTCTTTCGCTTGCCAGTGACAAGCGATTAGCCAAACTTGCGCCATGAAACTTAGAGAGATTGCTCTTACCTCCAGCGCCTGCCTTTTTGTCGCTTGTAGTCCGAGCCAAACTCCACAGCAAGTAGCACCACCAGTCAGCGCTCAGCCGCTTGTTGTTCGCCCCAACCCTTCCCCGGGCGCCACTCCGTCAATCAAAGCAAAAAGTGCAATCGTAATTAACACCCTAACCGGGCGCATTCTTTTCCAAAAGAACGCACGCACGCCACGAGCCGTTGCTAGCACCCAAAAGCTTCTAACGGCACTTTGTGTCTACCGTGCCGGACCACTCAGCGATCCCGTCACTGTCCAATCTACCGACACCAAGGTAGAACCCACCAAAATTTACGTGAGCGCAGGAGAGAACTACACACGCCAGACTCTCGTCAAAGCCCTCCTCGTAAAATCAGGAAATGATGTTGCAAGGGTTCTAGCTCGAGACGTCTCTGGCTCCCAACCAGCATTTGTGAATTACATGAACCAAACGGCTCGCTCGCTTGGAATGAACCAATCTAATTTCAAAAACCCCCATGGACTCACCGAAAAAGGCCAGTTTTCCACCGCTCTCGATATCGCCATCCTCGCACGGGAAATCACCAAAATCCCCTTCTATCGTCAGTGTATGCGAACCAAGGAATACACATTCACTTTCCCAGATGGCCGCACCAAAATACTCAAAAACACCAATAAAATCCTTAAGCGCCTTCCTTACTGCACGGGCATGAAAACTGGTTACACCTCTGCCGCCGGGCGCTGCCTCGTCTCATCGGGCGTCCTCCGAGGTAAAGCCGTCATCGTTGTTACTCTTGGATCAACAAGTTCAGAAATCTGGAATGACTCTGAAAAGCTTCTTAAATGGGCTCTGGAATAACGCTATTTTCGCACCGCTTGGTATCGCCCTTCGATATGTAATTTCTCACCCTTTAAAACGTGGGTATAACCACCCTCAAGAACTGCTGAGTCTCTCGTTACAGCCATTACGCGCTTACTCCAGACCATCTCCTCTCCATTACGCAAGATGCATCGTCCATCAGAAAGAAATTCGCGAGTGTAGTTACCAGCGTAGGACCACTTTCCTAACAATTTATGTCCTTTCATATTTACAGGCTTGGGAGCGGGCGGAGGATTCCCGACATCAACCTCCATCTTAGTTTCGAACGGAGGCAAGACTCTTAAACGTATATTTTTAAATTCAATTGGAGCGCCTTCTGATTCGAGACACAAATAACCGGCCGCCGGACTAATCCCCTCTCCTCCTGAAACCTCTTCCCCATTCACCCAAAGCCGAACCACTCCTTCGGTAGCCCGAATATAGTAATGATTCCATTCGTTAATCCCTTTTGTCCTGTTCTGTGAAGGAAAGCTCCGCCTTCCATTTGGCGCCACTGGAGGAAAGGGCTTCATTCTGATAGGACCCACCGGAAAAACATCACCGTGACTCGTGAACCAATCGCCCTTTTTCTTATACTGGGCCTCGTAAATCTCTTTGTATCCTAGGTCGAGAACTTGCACCTCAATTCCATGAGGTAAGGCACCCTTGCCAGCCATCAATCGATTAACAGACTGCGGAGTCGCCCACACAAAGACCCCGGAATTCCCTCCCTTTTTCTTGTGCATCCATTCACAGGAAAATTCAAAATTGGTCAGTGGCTTTCGATACCGAATCACGCCGGTCGGGCTGCCCGTGCACCAAGCATGGTTCCCTTCCCATTTCCAGGTATCAGCGCGGCAGTTCACGTTCAGAAAATCCTCGCCAGTCAACTCGACCCACCCCGGCCTGTCACCACGACTAAACTTTGGCTCCATCTTCACTACTAATCCGCTATCAACTTCGCCGGCGATGTCGCTCATCAAGTATGCTGCAATGTCCCGCACGTCTTGATTCTTCAGCCCCATCGCAGAAGCAGAAGGCATCCATGAATGATCCTTGAGATACTCAATTTTCGCATGCGGGCGACGATGCGGGACCTTTAACGTGAGTCCACCCATCGTCTTCACTCGAATCGCTCCAGCATGCCAACTGTAACCTCGTGAAACTCCTTCGAGGCGATGCCCACTCTGCGTTACCACCAAAGGCTTGTCATAGCCATGTGCCAATTCAGCCGACGGGTCAACCATCGCCCGAATCACCTCTTTGACATCCCTCACTTGCCCCCAATTCGTCAAATCCGGACCAAACGGCGTGCCGGTTCCACCGATCTGATGGCATACCATGCATAAAGCTGCTTTGCTTCTCCCATTCCCAGCATCAGGTCTTAACGAAGCAATCTCATCAACCGAACCGGACTCGGTGGGAATACCAAACTTCGTTGGAAAAAGATAACTCTGTGTTAGAGGGACCGGGTCGGGATCGCTAATATCCTTTTCGATAAACTCCCTAATGATCGTCTGGTAATCCTCACCTTGAAAGGACTCGTATTCCGCAAACCTCTTCATAAAGTTCAGATTGCGATTTCTCTCTTTATCGGAATAACAGAGCGCGAACGTGTAAGCAAATCGCCGGAAAGTCTCCACATCAATCTTATTCGCCATCATGCACTCGGCCAGATCAGCCAGAGCTTCCGGACTCCGAAGCCGCCATGCCAGATTCATTTGCCGCTCATTCCAAACCTTTGGATCAGGCTGCTCAGGTTTCACCAATTCAAGATAGACCTGAGATTCAAAATCATCGAAAACCGCACCAAGCGCCTCAAGGTAATAGCGATTCTTTCCATCATAGCCCGCAATCAATTTCACTAAATCATCCTTGATGTCCCGCAACTCCATTCCTCGCATCAAAGCTAGCAACTCCATCCGAACGGATTGAGAGGGATCATCTGACATTTGCGAAACAACCGACCGAAGGAATTTCTTATCTGCCATACGCAACGCTCGGATCGCGAGAACTCTCCACTGTTCGTAGCCGGACGTGAGCATCAACTGAACGGCGGCGGCTCCCCTGATATCTTCCAACTGCGCCAACACATAAGTTGCCCGGGCCACATAGTAAGGATTTCCCTCATAGAGCTTACAAAACTCCATCAATTTCTCAAAAGCATCACCCTTTTCTTTGAGACGTTTCTGAGCAAACCATCGGACTCCCGGCGCCGGACTTTTTAATGCTTCAAGTAGACCATCAGTCGTTAAAAAATTTATCTCGGGCGGTTTGATCGGAGCACCCTTCTTCGCAATGCGAAAAATCCCACCTAACGCATTCCCAGAGCCCCGAGCATTAGTATGGGAATTCCAGTCACTCACAAAAAGTGCACCATCTGTTCCTGCCACCACATCCGAGGGCAAGAAACCCGATGCTGATTTATTCTTGGAACGACGATCGGCCGCGAAGAACGACTTATCCAGATTCTCCAGCTCGATCCGTCCATCCCCTCGCCTCAAATCAAAAGCGAAGACAGCACGATGCACTGTCTCACAAACCAGATATTTCCCCCGATACTCTTTCCCCAACTCATCTCCCTCGATGAAATAATCACCCGTTGGAGCTCCCGGACCCCAAAGATTTCCCGGCGGAGTGACCCCCGGGAAATGCTCCCGCCAGTGTCCCTCGTCACGACGCAGTGATGACTTGGAATGCCGCTCATAAGCATCATTCATAATCTCAGCAGTTACCGTCTTTTTTTCCCAACTCTTCGCCGAGTCCTCCCAAGAGCGGTTACCATCCTCCAACGCAGCATAACCAAAATTCGAATGCTCCATCACCCAAGCCGCGCGCGCGTGAGCCGGATCATCATTATCGGCCTGCAAAATATCCCCAAAAGAAGTCACCACCATCGCGTGTGCATTGCGAGAATTCTGAAAAATAACCTCAGCTCCGCTGCCATCCGGGTTCATGCGAAGCCCAAACCCACCCACATAAATCCGTCCATCGAAACTCTTCTTTCCAATGCTCTGCGGGTTCTGGCTGTAGTATGAACTCGCGTGAATCCGACGCCCATCCGCCATCGTAACATCAGCCCCAATATTACCATGATTGACATACCACTTCCCGCTCGGACCCGGGACCACCGCATGAAGAGCATGATCATGGGCCTGCCCATGAAAACCCTTCGCTATGATTTCCTCCTTGTCGACTTTGGGATCAAAAACATCATCTCGGTCCACATCGGTATAAACATGGATATTTGGAGCCATCGAAATCACGATTTTATTGTCGAAAACACTGATTCCCATCGGTTTCGAGCTAAAGGTTGGCCCAAATTCTTTAACCAAATCCGCTTTCCCGTCGCGATCGGTATCTTCAAGGATCTTAATGCGTGCATGCGCACCCTTTTTTCCTGATCCCTGCAAATCTTCCGTCACCCAAACCCGACCTCTAGCATCTACATCCATCGCCACCGGACTATGTATCAACTCAATTCCCGCCCAAAGTTTCGCTTCTAATCCTGGCGCAACAGTAAAACTCTCAAGCATCGTCTTCTGTTCGGCAACAACAAGACTCCCCAGTAATGAACTAAAGAGGATGTAGGGAGGGAACTTCATAAGATAAGATGATAGAATATCCACTTCGCCCCTCAAACTTAAAAACCTATAGAACACCCTCCTAGATTTTTGCTGCCTTCAAGATAATCGACCTGAAGCTCCCTACAAAGAAGCCCCCAAAACCTCCCAGACATAGCTAAAGAATCGAGAAATCATCCAATCGTATTAAAACGCTTTGTTTTCCAGTTGCCTACCGGCCACAACACGACAAGTTTGTCGACCCGAGCCATGAGCATCCAGAAGGAACTCGCCATCCAATCCGCCCATATTTTACGGGAGGCTGGTCACCTTGTTTACTTTGCCGGCGGAGCCGTTCGAGATCAACTTCTAGGACAAACTCCAAAGGACTACGACCTCGCGACCTCGGCTCGGCCCGATGAGGTGCAGGCGCTTTTCCCAAAATCAGATGCCATCGGTAAACACTTCGGCGTTATTATTGTAAAAGATGCTGGTGAAACAATCGAAGTCGCGACCTTTCGGACCGACGGATCTTACAAAGATGGGCGCCGTCCTGATTCGATTGAATTTTCCTCGCCTGAAAAAGACGCACAACGCCGCGACTTTACCATCAACGGGCTTTATCAAGATCCTCTCACGAGAGAAATCATTGACCATGTGGGGGGGCGCGCCGATCTTGACGCAAAAATTCTGCGCGCTATCGGGAATCCAGAAGACCGTTTTAAGGAAGACGCGCTGCGCCTTCTCCGCGCGATTCGTTTTGCAACAACCACCGGATTTGAAATTGAGCCCCAAACTTGGATCGCTATTCAAGAATGCGCTCCCCTTCTCTCACAAATTTCACCTGAGCGAATCCGCGACGAGTTCTCACGTATCATCATAGCTCCCGACCGCAGTCGTGGCCTTGACCTCCTCGTCGAGTCTGGACTCATCATGGAATTTTTACCTGAAGTCACCGACTTACAGGGCTGCGAGCAACCTCCCCAATGGCACCCCGAGGGTGACGTCTACGTTCATACTCGTATTGCTCTTTCCCTTCTCGATTCGCCTCCTCTCCCCCTTGCTCTTGCCGTTCTTTTTCACGATATTGGCAAACCTGCCACCCAGACTTGGGATGCCGAAGCAGAGCGACTTCGCTTCAATAGCCACGATAAGGTTGGAGCCCAAATGGCCGAAAGAATCCTTCGTCGCCTGCGCTATTCAAATCAAACGATAGAGGATGTCACCTTCATGGTTTCCCGCCATATGCGCTTCATGCATGTGAGGGAAATGCGCACTGCTAAGTTAAAGCGATTCATGTCAGCGGAGACTTTTAGCATGGAAACAGAGCTCCATCGCGTCGACTGCGACAGCTCAAACGGACTACGCGATAACTATGACTTTGTTCGGAATAAGAGAGAAGATTTCGCTAAAGAACCTCTAATCCCAAAGCCACTCCTTACTGGGCACGATCTTATCCATGATTTCGAGATCGCCCCCGGACCAAAAATCGGCAAAATTCTCCACGAAGTTCAAACCGAGCAACTGGAGGGAAGACTTTCTGATAAAGAAGCAGCCTACCAATTCGTAAAAGAAACTCTTTCAACAATGAGCAATATCCCCACCGAACACGACGACCCGATTAACGCCAAGATTCTCAGTATTTCCGAAGACTTGGTTTCTGGCTTCCAACAAGACCCATTTTCCATCATTGCTGAAGAATCCGGAGTTGAACTTAATCTCGTCCTAGAGCGAATCCGAGCGATGCTCGAAGCTAGAGTTATTCGCCGAGTCCGGCAGACTATGCTGGCAACAAAGCTAGCCCACGGCGCACTCGTTGCTTGGCGGCTCCCCGAGGAAAAACTCAACGCCGCTTTCGACTTTATGGCCAAGGAAGATCCCTTCTCTGGTCACGTCGTCATTCGCTCGACCGACGGCCAGATTTCCGGTTCTAGCTACCGGCTCTGGACTACTCTCAAAGTCCCTCAAGGCGAATCACTTGAAGAACATGGCAAAGTCCTCAAGCGGCTGGTTGGAGCCGAAGAATTTATTCTGATGCCAGCCAACGGAGTCTTCGCTCTCGGCGTTGGCCACGTCCGTCGCAAAGGCCTAGAACCTGGAGCGAAACTCGATGTTCCCGCCGAAATGATGACCACCACAGTTGTCGATCTCACCCAGGAAGAATGGGACGTTCTCCTCGCTCTCAAAGAGGAACTCGGGCCAGATGAAATCATCGTAAATTGCTGGGATAACCGTGCCAAAATTGCCGGAGTTACGCTTGAACGCTTCTTTGAAGTTGCCAGGACTCTCGACAATAAGAAGGTGATCGGTCGCTTTTCTACTTTCCTCGAGCACGTGAAACCATCCGATACCGGGAAGCGAGTCACTCGTTTCAATGGACTCTTTCACTGGGCTGTCCCCAAGGGTCGCGAAATGGAATCCGGAGGCGAAGTCGGTCGTCACCACTGCATGACCCACGCCTACTGGCGTGAAGGCGGTCCGAAATTCGGTGATGTTAATATTATGGGCGTAGTCCACGGAACCGAAAAAGATAAAGTCCTTGAGCATAAAGCCGCAATCGATCAACACCTTGAATCAGTCGGAATTCCGGTGAGCTACACCAACGTATTCTGGGGCGGTCGCTCGGAAATCAAGCCCTCGGAAATTTCTCCAAAAATTTATCGTGAGTGGCACGAAAAATGGGCGGACAAGGCCTCATTAACCAGCTAGTTGGAGACAATTTCAGACATCGCTTTATCAATGGTCGGATATTTGAAATCATAGCCCGTATCGAGCAACACCTGCGGAACAACTCTAGCACTTGCCAAAAGTCCTTCCTTCGCGAAATCGCCCAAAAGCAATTTTAGACCAAATGCCGGCGCCGCAAATGGAGTAAACCGCCTCATTGCCTTACCCACAGCCTTGGTAAATTGAGCATTTCGCACTGACTCCGGGGCGACCAAATTTACGGGGCCTTCAATTTCGTTTTCTAGACAAAAAACGATTCCTTCCACTTCGTCGTCCAAGTGAATCCAAGGCATCCACTGTTTGCCATTCCCTAATTCACCGCCAACTCCCCACTTAAATATCTTACTCATTTTTTCCCAAGCCCTACTATCTTTCCCCAAAACAACCCCGGTTCGTAAAAAGACCGTTCTAACATTTTGAGGCACCTCAACCGCATTTTCCCAATCCCGACAAAGCTCCGCCAGATAGCTCCTTCCCACTGAGGCACCTTCAGGGAGGCACTCATCACCACGATCACCATAAATACCGGTTGCAGAAGCATTAAGCAGGACTTTGACATCAGAATTCACAATCGCTCTGGAAAGCTTTGAGGTAAGATCGACCCGACTCTTTCGGAAGAGATCCTTACGTTTTTTTGTCCATCGCTGATCGATCGCCTCCCCTGACAAATTGATAACAGAAGTTAGGCCTTCAAGGTCAATCTCCTCTTCCCCGGACCACTTCCGCCAACAAAAAACCCCATCCTCCCGAACTGATCGGGAAAACGGGATAACTTTCCACCCTCTAGCGATCAGGGCAGTGCATAAATGCCTCCCGATCTGACCTGAAGCTCCGATCACACCTACGCTCTTATCCTTCATTCAACACGCGATCTTAAACGTGATCTCCAACAATTCCAGCAAATCCTATCGACACCCTTTTGACTCCTCTCTAAGCTTTTGCAGGCTCTATGCGTCGGCCGTTCGCTTTATTTTCCCTAACCTTCCTTCTCGCTACGAGCCAGGATGATCTGCCTGCACCCCTTCCCCCACTGACTCCTGACACTCTCACTGAGCCCGATGGGGATCCGATTTCGGACCTTCTTAACAATTCTTCTCAAGCCCCCTTTGCGACCCTTCCCACAGGTGTCGAAATGTATGGCAAAACAATTCGTCTCGATGGTTCGCTCAACCAGGATAGCCCAAATGCCTCTGATACCATTGTGCGCTACATTGGAGACATCCAACTAAAGACTGATGCTGGACTCAAAGCCTATGCCGACCTAGCACTTATCAATTTTTCTAAGAAGACGGTTCAACTTACTGGCAACGTCAGCTTATACCAAGACGGACTTGTGTATCGCGGTAAATCCTCCGTTTTTAATCTCGAGACAAAATCCTTCGAAACAAAGGATCTTCGGCTCGGCTTCTCTCCGATTATGCTAAAAGCTAAAAGCATACGCCAAATCACAAGTGATGATCGGAAGGTATTTGTAGCGGAAGACGCGGGCATCACGACGCACGATGCCGAAAACCCCGACTTCTGGCTACAGTCGAAACGCGCAACTATCTTTCCAGACGACAAGATCATCTTTAAGGACTTTAACCTCCGTATCGGAAATAGAAACCTTCTATGGCTCCCATACCTAGCTCAACCATTTGATGCGAATCGAGGCTACCTAATTGCTCCTGGTGGTCAGACAAACCTAGGAGCCTTTGTTAAAAACCGTTACGGAATCATGCTCGGTGGCGAACGTGATCCAGAAACGAGTGAGAAAAAAGGGGCCTGGCTTCTCTCACAATGGCATGCCGATCTCTATTCTAATAAAGGACTTGGAATGGGGGTGGACTTTTTTGATACACGCCTCGACTCAAAAGATGGTTATGGCTGGCTAAAGATTTACTACATTGATGATCTTAATCCGGAAGACGAACGAGCCGGAGTTGACCGAACTAACATTAAGCCGAATCGATTCCGCGCTGAATTCGTTCACCGGATTCCATTCCTCGAAACCCCGGTCTCAAAATACAGCTTCGACGCGAACCTAACCCTGCTAAGCGACGAATACTATCTTGAAGATTTTGATCCCTCGCTTTTTCGTATCAACCGAGCACCGGACAACTTTCTTGGATTCACTAAGCGGTCTGCGAACAGCTTAACTCAGCTTGGCACACGACTCAGGCTCAATGATTTTTATCAAAGCGATACCCGCCTTCCCGAGTTCACCCACGACTGGATCCGACAACCTTTCCTCGATACGCCGCTCCTTTACGAAAGCCAAACTTCACTTGGTGTCTACCAAGAGAGGCTCGCAAAATTCCAAAGAGACAGCCTGCAAAGCGAAGCTGACGCCCTCCTTCCCGGTGACCCTAGAATCGGCCAGATCAGCCGCCTTCTCGATGATCGGGGATTCACTCGCTTCCATACCTACCACGAGTTCTCACTCCCAACCAAAGCTGGCCATTTTAACGTCGTTCCGCGCCTCGGTGCCGGCCATAGCAACTATCAAGCAGTTCAGGGACCGGATGACTCTATCGGCCGGACTCATGTTTCCGCGAACCTTGATGTTTCTACAAAGCTCAACAAGCTCCTCCCCAATTTCAACAGTGACAAATGGGGAATCGATGGCGCCCGTCATATTATCGAACCTTATTCTTCCCTTAGCTGGCTCTCGACTAACGAGCTGGATTCATCCTTTGGCCGTATCGATCGCCTCACTCCCACCAGTCGTCCTCGACAACGCCAAGTCGGCCGTTTCACTGCCGTTGATGACCTTCAGGACTGGAGCATTCTACGGGTGGGCATGAGAAATCGACTCGTCACCCGGCGTGATAGTGGAATGCATGACTGGCTTACGATGGACACTTATTTCGATGCTTTTATCGAAGATCCAGAACTCGACCGCGATTTCTCAAATCTCTACAACGACATCCGTTGGAATCCTGTTCCTTGGTTGGAGTTGGATCTTGAAACCCAGTTTCCAGTCTCTACGACCGATAACTTTACCGAAGTCGCCTCTTCCATGCGCTTCATGCCAGACGATGACTTTGAATTTAAAGTCGGCTATCGACACTTGAACAATCACCCGGTTCTGCGTGATTCAGACCGAATCGTACTCGAAACCTTTACGCGACTCAACGACTACTGGGGAATCGGAACCCATCATCGACTTGAGCTCGTCGACAACACCTTGGAGTTACAGCAATACAATATCCACTACGACTTTGATTCCTTTGTCGGCTCAGCCGGGTTTTTCATTCGAAACAATCGGGCACAAGATGAGCACGGAATCATGTTCAATTTTGGTATCAAGGAAATCCCAAGCCTTTCCTTGCCAATCAAGATTGGAGCGCAATGATTAGGCGTATGCACCAACTTTCACCCCAAGACCTTATTGATCGACTCCAGTGGCGCTACGCCACCAAAAAATTTGATGCTTCCAAGATCATTCCCGACGAAGTCTGGTCAAGCATCGCCAGCTCATTAGTTCTGACCCCTTCCTCCTTTGGTCTGCAGCCATGGCACTTCGTGACCATTCGTGACCGCAAAATCAAAGAAGAGCTCCTCCCCCATTCTTGGGGACAAGCACAAGTTACTGATTGTTCTCACTTGGTCGTCCTTACTGCAAAGACATCAATGACTGAGGCAGAGATCGACTCATTTCTTTCCCGCACGATCGAGATTCGCGGAGGAGAAATTGACCAGCTGAATCCTTACCGTGATATGATGGTCGGCTTCACTAAAAACATGGACGATACCGCGATGCTACAATGGGCTAAACTCCAGACCTACATTGCGCTTGGTCAGCTCATGACAACTGCCGCGATGCTCGGAATCGATGCCTGCCCGATGGAGGGAATTAACCCGGCTGAATATGACCGGATCCTTGG
>DCQM01000091.1 GCA_002323895.1 Akkermansiaceae bacterium UBA1518 | reverse complement strand
GTTGTCACCCAAATGGGCCAACAGGGCCACGCCATGGAAGGCTCCCGCCGCGCTGTAGAAGTCATCCGTTCCGGCGCCATCGGCGAGGTCGAAGAACTCCACGTCTGGACCGATCGCCCCAACGGCTGGTGGCCACAGGGAGAAAAACGCCCAGCTGGGTCTCCAGCCGTCCCAAAAACACTCGACTGGAACCTCTGGCTCGGCCCCGCACCTAAACGCCCATACCACCCTGATTACGTCCCCTTCAAATGGCGCGGTCGCTGGGACTTCGGCACCGGGCCCATCGGAGACATGGCTGTCCACAATCTCGACACCGCCTTCTGGGCGCTCGAACTTGGCCTACCCGAATCTGCCCACGTCATCGACGCCGCCGAAGCCACCCCCGACTGCCCACCACTATGGTCTGTCACCCAGCTCGACTACCCTGCTCGCGGTAACGCCCCACCAGTCAAACTCACTTTCTACGACGGCAAAAAACTCCCCCCGGCTGATCTCTTCCACGGTGAACCCATCCCCACCAACGGCTCTCTCATCATTGGTAGCACCGGAACACTCTTCACCCGAACCTGGCACGGTGGCCTCACCGGCGACGACATGTTCATGCTACTTCCTCAAAAGCAATTCGTTGGCTACAAACCGCCCCTACCAACTCTCCCACGCACCCCCGACCACCATACCGAATGGGCCCTCGCCTGCAAAGGCGGACCGGAAACCCAATCAAACTTCGACTACGCCGGAAAACTAACCCAAGGTCTCCTCATCGGCCAGCTCGCCCTTCGCACTGGAAAAAAAATCCTTTGGGATCCCAAGACCAACCGTGCCATCAACTGCCCCGAGGCCGACCCCTTCATCCGCCCGGAGTTCCGTCCCGGCTGGGAAGTTTAATAAACCTCCTTATTCAGTAAAAGTCTGAGCACCACCGCCGGTATACGTTTGCCTTTTGATTGTCCGTCTCCAAATCGTGACCCTTTCCCGCCAAAAGCAATTTCCTAGCAGTAGCAGTCGGTCAGAAATCGTATTTCAACCCGGCGTAAAAGCTGCGAGGAAAAGCTGGTCCTGTCACATAACCTGAGTCAAGAAACGCGCCCGTCTCAAGTTCGTCTTGAAAGTCACCCAAGAGATTACGGACTCCCACCGTCGGAGTGAGATCACCCGCCACCACAACGGTGAACTAAACCTTTTCCGGAATCGTTCCAAAGAGGGCTATTTCTTTGAATAGCTCAACATGATCGATGGCAATTTCACTTTGCGATTCAGCATGTAGTAAATCGTCAAAGACCTTCGAAAACTGGTCGAGCAGATCAGGAGGAGTGCCATTTAATCCCCGAACAACCATATTCCAAGTGAGTAGCAAACGAACCTCATCCTCTACCGCGCAAACCAGCTTAAGAACAGTGTGACGGCTGTCTGCTTCGATTTTATCGTAAAGTTCGCGCACCGCTTCTTCACGGCCTTCCAAAATCTGCAAAATCCGATCCTCGTTCACCACCAAAAGACCCGTCACATCCCTCTCATTGTTGGCTTTAACAGATTTACTTTCAATGTCATCGAAATCAGCATCCGTGAAGGGTTCGGTTGCCCTACTGAGATAAGTCAGTCGAAAAATGGGGTATTCTTCCTCCTGCTGAATCGTCTCCCAAAGGAGGCTCATGCGTGATAGTTCGTCTGACATGGTCGTAGATTGACACAAGTGGAATCTCACGGCGAGTAAATTGCCTTGGAAGCAATACTAGATCTTTTGTAATAGGCAAAATCTCATAAAAGAATACCCTTCTCGGATGGATCAGCTTCCACCTGCCGCCGCGCAACCGCCATCTCATCACTCCGGCGTTCCCATTCCTGAGCGCCAATGGGGCATGTTCGCCCACCTTTCAGCATTTTCTGCGTGTGTAGGAATCCCTTTCGGAAACATCGTCGGACCACTCATCATATTTTTGATTAAAAAAGACGAATATCTCTTCGGGGCAGATCAGGCCAAGGAAGCGCTCAATTTTAATATCTCTTGCACTCTTTATGGTTTAATTTGCATTGCACTTTGCTTCGTTATTATCGGATTCGTTCTCCTGCCCATTCTCGGTATATTCTGGCTTGTAGTTACGATCATAGCCGCCGTGAGGTCGAATGAAGGAGTTTCTTACCGCTACCCTCTCTGCATTCGCTTTGTCAGCTAGACGCTTGGCCTTTTTACTGCTTCAGATCTGTCATGCGCGTCCTTATTGCCAACGATAAATTCAAAGGTTCTCTCCCGGCAACCGAGGTCGCTCAAGCAATACAGAAAGGCCTCCCTCCCAACTGCGAAATCGATCTCTGCCCCATCGCTGACGGCGGAGAAGGATTCACCTCTACGATGCTCGCAGCCCTCGGCGGCCGGTGGGTTGAATGCGATACCGTAGATGCCCTTCATCGCCCTCTAAGAACCCGTTACGCCATCACCGATACAGGGCTAGCGGTAATGGAAATGGCCTCAGCTTCCGGCTTCGAACTCATTCCAGAAAAAGAGCGCGACATCCTGCAGTCATCCACTTACGGCACCGGGCTCATGATACGCCACGCAGCCGATCAAAAAAACGTCGAGCGAATCCTTATTGGAATCGGTGGCTCCGCAACCAATGACGGAGGAGTCGGGATGGCGGACGCACTTGGTGTTCTCTTTCTTGATTCCGAAGAAGGGCCCCTATCTGGCTGCCCAGCCGGGCTGGAAAAACTCGCCATCATTGATCGCGATCAGCTCGTCGACTTACCACCTATCGATGTAGCATGCGATGTCGACAACCCAGTCCTTGGGCCCAACGGTGCAACTGCCATTTTTGGTCCGCAAAAAGGGGCCAACGAAACCGAACAAGAAGCTCTTGAAGCATTTTTAATTCATCTCATCAAAGTCACCAAAGCCACGGAACTTTCCGAAGTGCCCGGGGCAGGAGCAGCAGGCGGACTCGGTTTCGGCCTGATGTATTTTCTCGAGGCTCAACTCCATCCGGGCTTCGATCTCGTCTCCAATGCCCTCGATCTTCCTGCCCGCATCAAGCAAGCCGATCTCGTCATCACTGGTGAGGGATCGCTCGATGCCCAATCACTTTCTGGTAAAGGGCCAGTCGGCATCGCCCGACTTGCCCGTAACCTCGAAAAACCGACCATCGCCATCGCTGGACACATTTCCGATGAAGTTCGCCATTCTGGCCTATTTAAGCAATGCGGAGCTCTCACAGATTTCGACCTTCCTTTCGAAACCCTCATGACGGATACCGCCAACCTTCTTTCACGCAAAGTTCGTGAGCTAAGTGACTTGCTCCTCCTGCACGGACAGGGTTAGCTCGCACTCACATGAGCAAAGCAGTTCTTCTCTTCTCCGGACAAGGTGCCCAAAAAGTGGGTATGGGCCAAGATCTCGTCGAAGCCTATCCTTCCGCCAAAGCGCTTTTCGAAAAAGCGGACTCGGTCCTAAACCGTTCCTTAACAGATATCATGTTCCACGGTCCAGTTGAAGACCTGACTCGGACCGGGAATTGCCAACCTGCCCTTTTCCTGCACGGGCTTGCTCTTCTCGAAATTCTTCGCGAAAAAGTTCCTTCGCTTGAGCCCGTTGCTGCTGCCGGACTTTCCCTCGGGGAAATGACCGCGCACTGTGCTGCTGGAACTTTCACTTTTGAAGATGGACTCAAACTTGTTGCCCGTCGCGGCCAACTCATGGATGAAGCATGCGAAGCCAACCCAGGAACCATGGCCGCAATGATCGGAGGATCCGACGATGATGTTGCCCGCCTCGCTAACGATTGTAAGGTCGATGTTGCCAATCTTAACTGCCCAGGACAAACCGTCCTCTCTGGCCAGGAGGAAGGAATAGATACTGCCGTTTCAAAAGCCAAAGAGTATGGACTTCGAATGGGCAAGAAGCTGAAAGTTGCCGGAGCTTACCACTCGCGTCTCATGGCAGGGGCCCAAGAGAAGCTCGGAGAAGCACTTGCCGTTACAAAAATCGCCGAACCTAAAATTCCGGTCGTTTCGAATTTTCTCGCTGCACCCCCAAAAGGCCCAGATGCCATCCGGGCCTCTCTCAAAGATCAAGTCACCGGCTCGGTGCGCTGGATCGAATCCATCCAATTGCTCCGCGAACAGGGTCACGACCTTTTCATCGAACTCGGGCCTGGGAAGGTATTGGCCGGATTCATGTCCCGGATCGATAAGGGAGCCCGCATTATTTCTATTGAAGACGCTGAATCGCTGGAAGCTGCAGTCGCCGAGCTTTCCTAAGCCAAAAAAATTACGCTTTAGGACAAATTAGTTCTTGTTCCTTTTGGCGGGTCGTCCTAGCGTCCCGCCGTCCTAACCGGCAACGCGGAGCGGTAGCTCAGTTGGTTAGAGCGCCGGCCTGTCACGCCGGAGGTCGCGGGTTCGAGTCCCGTCCGCTCCGCCACTTTTATAGTGTTTTGCCAACTTACCTAACTCTCCAAAACCGGAGAGTTTTTTTGCCCTCGCTCGAGAAGCTCTCGAGGTCAATCATATTTGCAGCCCCCGATTCAAACACCGGAATAATTTTCCGAAGGTCTTCTTTTCAAGAAGAGACATTCCATCATTTCCAGTAGACCCCGAGAATGTTACCCCAGCCCCGTCCATTGATATGATCGACGAATTTTTTTCCTCAATTCCTTCCTTGAAAATCTGTGGTGTAACCACTCTCATGGATGCCGAACGCCTTGCAAAGCTCAAGGTCGCGGCTCTTGGATTAAATTTTTGGCCTTCGTCAAAACGATATTGCTCGCCTGAAAATGCCTCAACGATTGCCTCGCATGTCGCAGGCGACATCATCCGGGTTGGAGTCTTCGTCAATAATTCACTCCCTCTCGCCATCGAACTTATTGATGAGTGCCTTATCGATATCGTTCAACTCCACGGCGATGAAACCATAGAAGACATTCAGTTTTTTATCGATCAAGGAATCCCAGTGATCAAATCAGTCTCCGCAGACAAGTTACCAAATTACGAACTCCCATCTCATAACTTCGCCCTGCTCATCGATACTCCTGCCGGAAAGGACTATGGCGGCACCGGAAAAACCTTCGATTGGTCCATCGCCGGAGAATTTGTCCAAAAACACCCAAAGGTTCCCACCCTTCTTGCTGGTGGCATCAACCCCGCAAATGCCGCCGAAGCCCTCGCTGCAGTCAAACCAGCCGCTCTTGATATTGCCAGTGGTGCCGAATCGTCACCTGGAATCAAGAATTTCGAGAAAGTCCAAGCCCTAATGCAAATCCTCTCATGAATGCTCTTCTTGTTTTTCTTGGCGGCGGCCTCGGTTCACTTGCGCGTTACGGCCTCTCCTCCGGAGTGCAATCTCTTGCCCAAAACACTGCGATCCAGCGTTTCCCAGCCGGTATTCTTGTTTGCAACCTTCTTGGCTGTTTTCTCATCGGCTGCCTCTTTGGCTATTTCACCGGAAAAAGCGCCCCCGGATGGGTTTTTCCCCTCCTTGCAACCGGATTCCTCGGCGGGTTCACAACATTTTCAACCTTCGCTCGGGACACCCACTCGCTCTGGACCACAGGACTAACCCAATTTGCGATCTTAAAAGTTTTCCTTTCCGTAGCCCTCGGCCTAATCGCCGTCATCGCCGGGATCAAGCTGACTCATTCCCCCTGACTAATTTGATCATCTTGACGTGAGGGAGTCCGATTTCCTCAAAGATTTCTCCTTTCCGGTGGTAGTTCAGCGTGTCGTAAAATTCCGCGACATCGACCCGGGCATTAAGCTCAAATCTCTTCACCCCTTCAAGGGCGAGAAGATTTTCAATAGCAATCATTAACCTTTGCCCCACCCCACGCCCCTGTTGTGGCTTAGCCACTGCAATCTGCCGAAGCTTAGCAAAACCGGGGCCGAGGGTGACGACCACAACTGAGCCGACTAATACTTCTTCGAAATAAAGGCCAAAATGTCGATCGAGCTTGTCTGCCTCACCTTCCGCCTCAGTCCATTCAAGATCCAGCGGCCTCCGAAGCTCGTCAAACCTCAATCGAAGCAACTCCTGATATTCCAGCGATTCCACGAAAACTTCTCGTAGTTCCCAGCTTTCGATATCTTTCGAAATCCTATTCATTCCGGCGAAAGGATGGACGCGCATCCAGATTCCAGTCTACCAAAAAGTCCAAAATCCAAATTTTGAACTTCATAAAACAAAATTTCCCTCAGCTTCACTCGACAGCCAACTTTCCTTGAGCTCCGGAGCGCCCCCAATGACGCAAACCCTGCCGAAAAGCGTAGGAAGAATCTCGTTTCCGATCTCCCGCCCCATCGTTTTCCTGAGCTGTCGGATCTAGCTCCCCTCTGCCATGAGCTCTGCGGCAAGCTCTCTCGAGATTTGCTGGGGAAACCCACCCGATGGGGAAATAAGACCAAAAATGGCCACCACTGAATACGCTGGAATCTGAACAACATGCACTGGGCTGGAAAGATCGACAAAAAATCACGATTGTTTGCATTTTATTCTAGAAACAAGTTCCACTTGGCAATTCGCTCCGCTCCACCATATTCTTGTGTTCCCTCCGGAGGGCACAACATCTGCTGATCCTCCTACGACTTTCCGACCATGAAATTTCACCATCCACGTTACACTCCCGATTCCTCAGGCACTTTGCATCAATGGGATAATGAAACCGCGAACTGCGGAATGGGAGCTATTGCCAATCTCCGCGGAGAGAAATCCTACGATATTCTCGACTACGCCTTAACCTCTGTTTGCAATATGACCCATCGGGGAGCCGTCGACGCCGACATGAAAACTGGCGACGGGTCCGGCATTCTTTGCCAAATCCCTCGACCTCTGTTTGCCAAGGCTGCTAAAGAATTCGGCTACACCGGAGAACCAACCGATCTGGGAGTTGGTGTTTTTTTTCTCCCCGAAGGCGTTGCCGCGAACATCAAATCCTTCACCGAATCAGTCCTCACCCGACGCAATATCCAATTCGTCGGCTGGCGAGAGGTCCCCGTTAATCCTGACGAATTAGGAAATTTGGCCCGCCTTACTCAGCCTGAAATCACCCACCTTCTTGTAAGCCGTCCGGCTGATGTCGACTCAGACCATTTCGAACGACTCCTCTACCTCGTTCGGCGCGAGATAGAACGGGAGTTCAAAGACGAAGCGGCATTTTATATCCCCACTCTTTCTAGCCGCCTTATCAGCTATAAAGGACTCGCCATGCCAGCTACCTTGCGAGCTTTTTACAGTGACCTCCAAGATTCTGATTTTCAAACCGGCATCTCACTTTACCACCAGCGCTTCTCCACCAATACCTTTCCAGCGTGGCCCCTTGGTCAACCTTTCCGCATGATGTGCCACAACGGCGAAATCAACACGGTTCGAGGTAATCGCAACTGGATGAGATCCCGCGAGGAATTCTTCAGCTCCGAACTCTGGGGCAATGACATTGAGCTCGTCAAAAACCTCATGCACGATGACGAATCCGACTCGGCATCGCTGGACCACGCGCTCGAGCTTCTGGTTCTTTCCGGAAGGCGCCTCGAACACGCCATGCGCATGCTAGTTCCTCCCGCCTTCCGTCACGATCCCGATATCACTGAAGAGGAGCGCGCATTCTATAACTACATCCGCTCTTTCTCCGAACCCTGGGACGGCCCTGCTGGACTTTGTTTCACCGATGGCCGCACCCTCTGCGCCAGCCTCGATCGCAACGGTCTTCGCCCGTCCCGCTTCACTCTAACAGAAGACGGCCTACTTTACATCGGATCCGAATCCGGGGCGGTCGTTCTACCTGATGAAAAAATCATTCGCCGTGGGCGCCTTGGCCCAGGCCAGATGCTTTCTGCTAACACTGAGACCGGCGAAGTTCTTTATGATAAAGAAATCCGCGCGCAGTTAGCTTCCCAAAAGCCTTATGCAAAGTGGGTCGATGAAAATCGCATCGAACTCAAAGACTTCACTGACCCCTCCGCGCACGTCCCAAGCCTCGAAATCGAACCTCTCGAACTCTCCCGTCAACAGGTCACCCACGGTGTCACGGCTGAAGACCTCGACATGGTTTTCCCACCAATGATCAAGGGGGCACAAGAAGCGGTTTTCTCAATGGGAGATGACATTCCACTTGCACCCCTTTCTCGCTATCCACGCCTTCTCTTCACCTATTTTAAGCAACTCTTCGCGCAAGTCACAAACCCACCAATCGATCCAATCCGCGAGTGGGCCGTCATGACTTTGGGCGCGGGACTTGGAGCTGAACGTAATCTCCTCTCCGAAACTTCAAAGCACGCACGTATTCTCAGCTTGGGCTCCGCGCTTCTTTATGAGCAGGAACTCGAAACCCTCGTTAAACGTCAGGAGCATGGCTTCTCCACTCAGGTCATCGACACCACTTGGCCGGTTGGCGAAGGCGAAGCCGGCATGAAAAAGGCGCTCGATCGTATTTGTAATGAGGCCGAGGAAGCGGTGAACAACAAGGTTGAAATCCTCGTTCTCTCGGACCGCACCACGTCGGCTGAACGTGTGCCCATCCCATCGCTCCTTGCCACCGGTTCGGTCCACCATCATCTCAATCGTTGTCGCAAACGTCTCCGCACTTCACTCGTTATCGATACCGGGGAAGCACGTGACACCCACCAAATTGCATGTCTTTTTGGATTTGGAGCCACTGCCGTCTGTCCGTATCTCGGCTATGCAACGGTCCGACAGGTCGTTGCCACCGATACGAAAAAGAAGCTCGGCGAAGGAATGACCCCGGAACTCGCAATGGCGAACTACCGCAAGGCCCTCGAAAAAGGGATCCTAAAGATCATGTCCAAAATGGGCATCTCAGTCCTCAATTCCTACCAAGGCGCTCAAATTTTCGAAGCCCTTGGAGTTGGCAAAGAAGTAGTCAACTATGCCTTCACCGGTGTTCACTCACGAATTGGTGGGGTTGGCTTCAAGGAAATTGCTGAGGAATCTCTCGTGCGACATCGAGCTGCCTTTGAGACGGAAGCCAAGGAGAACAAGGTCCTCGACCTTGGTGACCCCGGCTACAACCGTTACCGAAAATCTGGCGAAGCTCACGCTATCACTACCGATGTCATCAAGAATTTTCACACCTTTGTCCGCGACGGAAAAAAGGAAGACTATGACGACTACGTGAAGGTCACTCTCGCTAACGATCCTATTACGATCAAAGACATCCTCGAGTTCAAGGTCCCTTCCTCCAGCATCCCGCTTGACGAAGTAGAACCAGCAGAAGAAATCGTGAAGCGCTTTACGACCGCAGCTATGTCCATGGGTGCACTCTCGCCCGAGGCTCACGAAACTCTCGCGATCGCAATGAACCGGCTTGGCGGAAAATCTGATTCCGGCGAGGGCGGCGAAGATACGCGTCGTTTTAAACCATACCCCAACGGAGATTTTGCGAGATCCTATATCAAGCAAATCGCAAGTGGTCGCTTCGGAGTTTCAGCGCACTATCTCGTCAATGCCGACGAGCTAGAAATCAAGATGGCACAGGGAGCCAAGCCAGGAGAAGGTGGGCAGCTTCCCGGACACAAAGTGAATGCTCTCATCGCCCGCCTGCGTAATACACAGCCAGGAGTGCAACTGATCTCGCCCCCTCCTCATCACGACATCTACTCGATCGAAGACCTAGCCCAACTCATTCACGACCTCAAGGAAGTGAACCCACGCGCCAAAGTCACCGTCAAGCTAGTCGCCGAATCTGGAGTAGGTACCGTGGCCGCAGGTTGCGCCAAAGCCAGCGCTGATAACGTTCTCATCTCGGGTCACGATGGCGGAACCGCAGCCTCACCACTTTCTAGCACAAAGCACGCCGGACTTCCATGGGAACTTGGAATCTCTGAAGCTCATCAAGTTCTCATGATGAACAAGCTCCGCAACAACATCACTCTTCGCACCGACGGAGGTCTGCGCACGGGCCGCGACGTTGTTATCGCCGCTATTTTAGGAGCAGAACAGATGAATTTCGGAACCATCGCCATGATTGCCATGGGCTGTGTTTACGTTCGCAAATGCCACCTCAACAACTGCCCGGTCGGAGTGGCCACAACCAACCCAAAGTGGCGGGCTAAGTTCAAAGGCTCACCAGATCACGTCGTCAATTTCATGATAGGAGTGGCAGAAGAGGCACGCGAAATCATGGCATCTCTTGGTGTCCGCTCAATGAACGAACTGATTGGTCGTCCCCAGAAATTTCTCGCTCAACGCGATGTGCCCGATCATCCGAAAGCCAACACTCTCGACTTGAAAAAGGTTCTTTCCGACAAGGGCGACGAAAACGCGGTTCGCATCTGCACCCAAGACCGCAACGATGGAATTCACAAACCGGCTCTTGACCTTCAGATCCTGAAAGATCTTGCCGCACATACCGGCACGACCGGGGAAGAAAATCCAACTGCTGGCCTCATGGATCGCGGGCCTTTCACCAAGGAATACGAAGTCGTAAATACCGATCGTAATATCGGCACCCGCACCGCTGGTCGTGTTGCTGAAATATATGAAAACCATGGACTTCCGTCAGAGAGCATTGACCTGACCTTCCGCGGTTCCGCTGGCCAATCATTTGGAACTTTTCTTTGTGGGGGCATTAAGCTCACCTTGATCGGCGAAGGAAATGATTACGTCGGCAAGGGCATGAGCAATGGCGAGTTGATCGTCCGACCACCAGCAGTTATGAATCCAGACTTTATTGCTGCCAAAAACTCTATTGTTGGGAACACTTGCCTCTACGGTGCCACCGGTGGTAAACTGTTTGTCAATGGAAGAGCCGGCGAGCGTTTCTGCGTTCGAAACTCTGGATCCACCTCGGTCGTTGAAGGTGTCGGCGATCACGGCTGCGAATACATGACCAATGGTGCGACCGTTATTCTCGGACTAACTGGAAAGAATTTTGGTGCCGGCATGTCTGGCGGAATAGCTTATATCTATGACATCGATGGCATGTTCCAAAGTCGCCTCAATCCTGAAATGGTCGTCGCACGCCCTGTTAAACGTGCTCCCGATATCAAAGAGGTCAAATCCTTGATCAAAGAGCACTACGAGAAAACCGATTCGCCACGAGCCAAAGAGCTTCTTGAGAATTGGGATGTCACGCTCACCAAACTCATCCGTGTGATCGCCAAAGAAAAATACGATCTAGAAAAAGCCGAGGAAGAACATGAAGCCGCTGTCGCGGTGGATTAACGCTTCTCAATTTAAAAAGACCACTCACTTCGGGAAAACTTTTGAGTCCGGCTTTTTGCAGCCCGGCGATTCGTATTTATTGCATATGATTTGGGGTCCACTCGGATTATCCGTATGACCCTAATCGATTCGCCAAGATCGTTTAAAAAGACCTCCCGCGCATAAATCCTCGAGAGGTTTTCGCTTTAATTTATGGCCCTTCTCCTTATCAGATCAGAGAAAAGTGCTTCTAACTATTTTGCACCGTCTATACTCTCTAAAATCAACTCGACCTTCGATGGCATTTCCCTCATGGAGTAAGGTGATGAGTTTACAACATCTTCTGCTCCCCCTGCTGTTTCTCTTACCGCTCTTTGCGCAAAAGCCAAATGTGATTGTAATCATCTCCGACGATGCCGGATATGCCGACTGGGGATTTATGGACGATTACATCCAGACCCTCAAACCCGGACAACCTAAGTCGACTGTTCCAACTCCCAATCTTGACGCATTACGTCAGCGCGGAACTCTCCTTACCAATGCCTACACCGCCGCTGTCTGCTCTCCATCCCGCGCCGCGATTGTGACAGGATCTTACCAGCAACGGATTGGCTACGAATACAATATCAATAATCTCATGGGAGCCAATGACATCGATGGACTCTCGCCCGACACCATCACGATCTTCGATCGCATGAAATCGGAAGGATACACAACCGGAGTAGTAGGTAAGTGGCATCTCGGCGCACGCACCAATAACAGCGGCGGCGGCAATCGACCCGAAAACCAAGGTGTCGATGAGTTTTTTGGGATCTGGAAAGGATCCCGTAATTATGCCATTGGAGCTGTAAACGGATCAGGAACCCTTCGTGAAACTTTTGCCTCCCCATTCAGCGACACAATCCTTGAAAAAACCTCACCCTGGAACACCACCAACAACTACGTCACCAATGCCTTCGGAATTGGTGCCGCAAATTTTATCAAGCGGCACTATGCTGATGCTAACCCATTTTTTCTCTATGTTTCCTTCACTGCTCCCCATGGCCCCATTGGCCCCTCGCCAGACATCAATGACCCACGACTAAACTCACTTACTGGCCAACGAAAAAACTACGCTTCAATGGTCCTTACGATGGATCGGGAAATCGGGAATATCCTGAATACTCTAGATGACCCTGCAGATGATGGATCAGTTTCGCTCACAGATAACACCTTGGTTATTTTCATCAACGATAATGGTGGCGCTAACAATATCGGGGCAGAAAATACTCCGCTTCGGGATTTTAAAGGCTCCATTTTTGAGGGGGGAACTCGTGTCCCTATGATCATTGCTGGGGCCGGCCTTACCCCTAACTCCACTTACCATTCCCCCATTCACTCAATCGATATCCTTCCGACTTGCCTCGATGCCGCAGGAGGAACTCCTCCAGCCGAGATAGATGGGATCAGTCTTCTGCCCTATCTTAATTCAACTATTCCCGGCATTCCCCATGAAGTAATCACGATTCGTAATGACACCAAAGTCAGCGTCCGTAAGGGCGACTGGAAACTCGCTAAAAACGCTAGCAAGTCTCCCTTCCTTCTTTTCAATCTTTCAGTGGATCCCGAAGAATCGTTCGACCTTTCAGAAGCAAACCCCGAAATTGTAGCAGATCTTCTAAATTCCTTCACTGCCTTCGAAACCACCATTGACAAGCCTCGTCACGCCGGTCTCACAAAAGCACCTTCTTCCATCAACCTAAACAACGCTTTTGTTTTTGATCCCCAACCATCCCCGCTAGGGAATTTTATTTCAAACCTTACACTTGCCGACGGAAATTTACGTAATGGAAATTTTAATGCGGGCGGCGAGGGCGGTGTACAGACCTATGCTGAAACTCCCTCTTGGGAAAATATTGGGACCGGCACCTTGTCCGAAAACTTCACTAATACCAGCCTCTCCGCCAATGGATCTCGTAATGCCATAATTGCCGAATCCAATGCTCGCGCCGCTGGCCTAGACACCGGACATACCCTATCAACCGGGGAAATTTTTAGAGTTACTTTCCAATGGCGAGACGCCTCTAATTGGAATGATTCCTCTGATCTCGTCGCTGTCACTCTCTTCACAACATCTGATGACAGCATTAGCGGCCCCCGTAATAATCTCCAACGACTCTTATCCCGAACATCCAAAAACAACTCGACTTATCAAACTGAAAATTTCCTTTTTAATCCCATCATCGCCAGGGAAGAAGGGAAACGTCTTTTCGTAGAAGTAAATGCGGCCCAAACTGGTAACGGATTCGCGCGATTCGATGACTTTAAACTTCAGCGCGGAACCCTCGGACAAGGCGGTCAGCCTACCCCTTCAGCATTCGTTAATTGGTCGCAAGAGTCCGCATGGATCGATCCTCAAACAAACTCACCAGACACCCTCTTGAGAACTGATTCCTTCCCCGGCTGTATTCTAGATTTCCCAGTCACTCAGAATTTTTCTTACGAGACGAACAACGACCTCGCCCGTATCAGCGACCTAACTTTTATGCTCAACTCCCTGCGCCTCACTGGCTCGTTTGACGGCGCATCTCCATATTCTGCTACTTTGAGCGGGTCCGAACTACTATTCACTGAAAACCTTGATGGTGCTCCTGCAAACCTAGCTCTCGAGGCAATGGGGCCAGCCTATTCCTTTGTTTTAAAACAAGACCTCATACTTTATAACGACCTCAAAATCACGGGGAACGGCAATGCCACCTTTGTCCTCGAAGGTCAGATCTCGGAGTATCAAAACCCAACCAACTTGACGAAATCAGGCACCTCTACCCTGCTCATCAAATCGTCGCCCAAATACGCCGGCACTACTTCCATTACAGAGGGAGAAATTATCCTCGCAGAAAACGTCACTTTTTCCTCCGATGTGATTATTTCTGAGGAAGCCATCCTCTCTGGAAGCGGAACTCTAACGGGCTCTCTCAGCGGAGCTGGGACTATCTCTCCAGGCCAGGGAATTGGCACTCTGACCATTCAAAATGCGTCACCTCAAAAACTTCACCTCGAAATCGACGGTAATCAAGCAGACCACCTTGTCTCCACCGGAATCCTCGATTTATCAAAAACCACCCTAAGCTGGTCCACTCAAAATCTCACCGAAATCATTTACCCGATCATCACTTACAACTCACTCGTCGGTGGCTTTCAGAATATCCACACGCCTTCAGGATACCTCTTTGACTACAACTACCAAGGCAACAAAATTGCCCTGATTCGCTCCGAAAATGCCTATCAGGTTTGGGCCCAGCAGACCCATACCTTATCTGGTGGGAATGCCCTTTTTGGGGCCGACCCCGACCTCGATGGCATCCCTAACGGACTTGAATTTTTCACAGGAAGCAACCCCGCTAAATTCACTAAAAATCATCCACTCAAAGCCTCCCGAATATCAAGCTCCACCGCCGTTAGCTATCCACTTTCAAGTCTTGGGAAAGCCACTCTCTTCCGACTTCAATCTTCAACTGATCTCATTAATTGGGACGACTCATTCCCCGGAGGTCAATTACCTACCCTTAGAGAAGAAGAACATTTCTATAGTCCAGGCCTTGGGAAATTCTCCCAAAATATTATTCTTCCGTCTGACGAGACCCGTTTCTTCCGCTTCATTCATCAACCTTAAACTCCGTGCTCCGTTTTTTATTGCTGCCCTAGCTCCCCCTTCCTTTGCCCTTCCTGTATTCTTACCCAATCCCGCTAGTAAACTAGACAGCGGCATTGACCGAATGCTCGTTGCTGATCCTTTTGTCGTCTATCAGGCCGGGTGGCGAATCGGGACATCTCGCTAACTTTTACGCCAGCGCTTAAAAGTGCTTTCTCAGAAGTTCAAGGCTCTTCGGTATTGCTGTTATGGGATCCTCCATCCCCTCAAATTCAAGCGACACATAACCTTTATAGTTCGCTTTCTTCATAATCTTACCAACCCGCTCGTAATCGATATCGAGCGTATACCACCTTCCTTTTCCATAGTAAGTTTTCGCTTGAAGCAAAACGGTATGCGGCGCCAATTTTTCAAGCCTCGCGTAGGGATCTTCTAGGAAATTTCCTGTATCCAAAGTCACCTGTAACCAAGGTGATTTCACCGCATTAACAACTCTCATGACACCTTCTGGAGTTAGTCCAAGGCCCCAGTGGTTTTCCAAACCCAGAACCACTCCGCATTTCTCGGCGTAAGGCACCAACTGCCTCATCGACTCAATCACCCACTCAAATCCTTGCTCCTCGGTATAACCTTCCAAAACCGGCTCAATTCCACGATTTGCCATAAGCGCGTCAAAATCTTTGCTCGTCCCCCAGCGGCCCGTGTTAATTCTCAAGGTTGGAATTCCTAATGCATAAGCCTGTTCAATATAACTGATAGTTTGTTCAACATTTCTTCGCCGTACGATTTCATCGGGATCGACAAAATCTTGGTGGGTGGAAAACCCCATCAAATCCACTCCTGCAATGAAAGCCTGACGCTTGATTTTTTGGAGCATCGAAGGTGAAAAGTCCTTCATTTGGATTTGCAAGATTTCGACCCCGTCAAAACCCATCTTCGCAGCTAAATCGATGCACTTTCCAATATCTCGAAATTCATCCCGTCTGAATCCCCAGAAACTGTAGGTTGAAACTCCGATGGGGTTATTATGCCCTTTCACATCTCCCAGGCCGGTCAGACAGGCAGCAGAAGAAAGGGCTAGAGAAGACAGCATTTCGCGACGTGAGTGATCTTTCATAGGCATAGCCTAGCGATTTTCACCCAATTGCGAGACTTTGATCTCCACAAAGATGAATTTGTCTGACATCCATCTTTCTTCAACTTTTCATTGTGGCTTCAATCAACACCTCCCCAGCAATCGTCCCGCGACAGTTTTTAGCGGCTTTCATCTTAACAACTTGCTGCTTTTCGCTTTGGGGATTTGCCAACGATTACACCAACCCGCTCGTAAAAGTTTATGAGCAAGTTTTCATCATTCCCACTGCCCAAGCCGCGTGGCTTCAATTTGCATTCTACTTTGGTTACTTTTGCATGGCTCTTCCCGCCGCCTTCTTTATTCGACGATTTTCATACAAAGGAGCCATTCTTGTGGGGCTTGCTCTTTATGCTATCGGAGCACTCCTCGCCATTCCTGCAAGCCTTGCCATCTCTTTTCCAATTTTCGTCTTGGGCTCTTACATTATTCCATGCGGGCTCGCCTTTTTGGAAACGGCCTGCAATCCATACATTCTTGCCATGGGCCCGCGTGAGACCGCCACGCAACGCCTCAATCTTGCCCAAGCCTTCAATCCCATCGGCTCTCTAACCGGCATGGCTATCGCCACCTTTATTCTTGCTCCCCAACTTGAAATCAACAAGTTCACAGAAGATCTTGGTAAAAACGATCCGTCTGCCACAAAATTCATCTTCACTCCAGATTCCGCTTTACCCGAAGGCGCGAGAATTGAGGGAGAAAATGTAATTCTTAGCAAAGACGTAATCGTCCCCCTTTATGACGAGATTCCCATTTTCTCCGAAGAACTTCCTGGGGTTCTCTCGGGTGCCACTTCAGACGCTCTTAAAGGGATCAACGCAACCCAGCCCGAAGAATTCAAAAAGCTCCAAGCAGCTGACCTCGCTAATGTCCGCACTCCATATCTCGTCATCGCAATTATTGTTATTCTCTTTTTTCTTCTCTTTGCTTTTTCAAAGATGCCTACGTTTAAAAACAAAGAAAAAGAAGCTCCCTTCCTTGAGATCACCTTCCGCATCTTCCGTAGAGGTCATTTTACCGGCGGCGTGATCGCGCAAGCATTTTACGTCGGAGCCCAGATCATGTGCTGGACCTACATCATTCACTACGGCATGGAAGAAGTGGGATTGAGTCTAGCAGAAGCTCAGAATTGGAACATTGCTTCCATGATACTCTTTCTAAGTAGCCGGTTTGTCTGCACTTGGCTTCTTCGTATTATCACTCCAGGCAAGCTCTTGATGATTTTTGCACTCGGTGGACTTGGCTTTGTATGTGGGGCAATTTTCATTCCCGGATACCCCGGTCTCATTTGTCTAGTTTGCGTCTCGGGATGCATGTCGCTCATGTTTCCTACTATTTACGGGATTGCATTGGATGGTATGGAAGAGGAAGAAGCAAAACTTGGCTCAGCTTTCCTAATCATGGCAATTGTGGGCGGTGCAGTTGGCGCCAAAATTCAAGGCAATCTAATCACATCGCACGGAGTAGCAGTCTCCTTCAATCTAGTCGCCATCTGCTTTATTGTGATCGCAAGCTATGGCTATCTTTCGTTTAACCAGTTCCATCCAGATCGCTTTTCCGACCACGAAAGGAAATAGTGGGACGCAAGCCGTGGAATCAACCAGCTTTGATGTGAATTTTGTGTCATGGACTTTAAAACACCCGAGAAATCCGGTAAGAATCCCCTCAATCGTGAAAACTGCTTGATCCCCCCGCCCAGCCATCCAAGCTAAGG
>DCQM01000031.1 GCA_002323895.1 Akkermansiaceae bacterium UBA1518 | reverse complement strand
TTTCTCTCCTCCGGCATCATTCGCAGCGCCGACCACACCATGGAAATGGTCATCGAAGTTGCCCGTGCCCTCCGCGAGGACCACGATTTTCGCGGTTATATTCACCTCAAAACGATTCCTGAAGCATCCGTTGAACTCATCGAAAAAGCTGGTCAATTTTCTGACCGTATTTCAATCAATATCGAACTCCCCAACGAAGATAGCCTCAAGACTCTTGCTCCGGAAAAATCCCTAAAGCGCACCAGGATTGCGATGGGTAAGATTCGCCAACGTGTCGAAAACGCCAAAGAAGTGTGCCGCGAAACGCGTAATCGAAAAGCACCCGAATCCCGCTTCGCTACTGGGCAAAGTACGCAAGTCATCGTAGGTGCAGATGGTTCCACCGATCAAACCTTTCTCAAACGCTCTACTGATCTCTACTCAAACTACCGTCTCCGCCGCGTTTACTACTCCGCCTTCAGCCCCATTCCGGAGCCCTCTTCTATTCTTCCGCTCAAGCCCCCTCCTCTTATTCGCGAACACCGGCTTTACCAGGCAGATTGGCTCATGCGCTTTTACGGATTTGAAGCCACCGAAATTGTCTCGGATGCCCTCCCCTACCTTGACCTTGATATCGACCCCAAGCTCTCCTGGGCTATTCGTAATCGTCAGCTCTTCCCCGTTGATCTCAACCGCGCCGAAAAGTTTATGCTTTACCGCGTCCCCGGACTCGGCATTCGCAATGCCGACCGCATCCTCGGCATCCGACGTTATGGAAAGATCCGTATTCAAGACCTTCTCCGTCTCCGCGTTTCACTCAAGAAAGCCCTCCCCTTCATCATCACAGCTGACCACACTCCAAATACTCGAGAACTCGACCACGAAAACCTTCGCGCCAAGTTCTCGCCTCCTCCCGAGCAAATGGAACTTGCTCTCACCCCCTCTGATCAAGGTTCTCCCCTCGGAAAAGTCATCGATTGAACCATGCTCACTCTTACTGTCGAAAATCACTTCGAAGACTGGCGAGCCAAAGCTCGCGCACTTCTTTTGGCGTGTGTTTCACCGAACGAAGTTATCTGGGAAGAGCCCGGGAAAAGTGGACTCTTTTCGACTGGAGGCTCCCTTCCGCCGCCAAGCAAAACTCAAACGCCGAGAGTCACCCGAGAGTTTCTTTCGCTCGCTGAAACCATTTCCTACCATAAGTCGCACCAGAAATGGGCCTTACTTTATCGAACACTTTGGCGCCTCACGGTTGGTGGCGAAACTCATCTTTTAAAGATCAAAACCGACCCCGATATCTTGAGCCTCCTTCGGATGCGAAAGGAAATATCACGCGACATTCATAAGATGCGCGCCTTCGTCCGCTTCAAAAAAACCAGCGACGACATGAAAAGCGAACGCGAACAATTCATGGCTTGGTTTGAGCCGGACCACCGCATCATGCCGCTGACTGCGCAGTTTTTCCAAAAGCGTTTCACGGGCATGGACTGGTCTATCTTCACTCCAACCGGTTCCGCATCGTGGGACGGCAAAACCCTCAGACTCGGTCCAGGAGTCGAAAAAGTCGAAGTCCCAAAAGAGGAACTCGATGAGCTTTGGCGTGGCTACTACAAAAGCATCTTCAATCCTGCCCGGCTCAAAGTGAAGGCGATGCAGGCCGAGATGCCAAAAAAGTATTGGCACAACCTTCCAGAATCGAACCTCATCGAATCACTTATTTCCGAAAGCCGTCATCGGGTGCAAGAAATGCATAAAGAAACCCTACGCTCTGCTACCAGCGGAGGTAAAAACCCTTACCTCGAACATCTTCGTAACCTTGCTTCGCATGATGAGCGTATCGTTCTCAATCCAGATGAGCATATCCGCCAACCACTCAGTCGGCTCGAGGAATTAGCCACTTGTTGCCAAGCTTGTCCACTCCACCAGAATGCCACCGGAACTGTCTTAGGGGAAGGTCCAGCTGATGCCGAAATCATGATTGTGGGCGAGCAACCCGGCGACCAGGAAGACCTTCTCGGTCGCCCCTTCGTCGGCCCTGCTGGAAAGCTTCTTGATCATTTTCTCACTAAAACCGGAATCGATAGAAAAGAGTGCTATGTCACCAATGCGGTGAAGCATTTCAAATTTATCCCTCGCGGAAATCAACGACTTCACCAAAGCCCCAATCTTGATGAAATTTCACGTTGTAAACCATGGCTCGTTGGCGAGCTCCGGGAGGTCAAGCCCCGCATTATAATCCTCCTTGGATCCACAGCCGCTCGCTCTTTGATCGGAACTCATTTCAAGATCACAAAACAGCGCGGAATCATCACCGGCACCGGCCTTGCCGCTAAGGTAATTGCAACCGTTCATCCATCCTATTTACTCCGAATCAAGGATTCGCAACAGCAGCAGCATGAAAAAACTCTCTTTCTAAAAGACCTTCAACTTGCACAGTAGCCAATAAAAATTAGCCAGTCCTAGGTCGTTTCAATTTCTTGATCTTCTTGTATTTCCTCGGGAAGTTTCACGAAGCGCAATTGCTCAATCCGCCGGCCGTCAGTACTGGTCACACTGGCTTCAAATCCTTCGACCTCAATCTTCTCACCAGGGTCCGGCAAATGACCTAGTTGCTGCACGATGTATCCACCGATCGTACTAACTTCCCCGCTTTCCAAATCAATAGCAGGCTCGTGATCTGAAAGTTCATTGAGGCTCAGGCCGCCCTCGACGACAAACTCCTCCTTGTTGATACGAAGAAAATCTGTCTCCTCTTCTTCATCAAATTCGTCGTGAATATCACCAACTAACTCCGCCATGATATTATCCATAAAGACCAGCCCTGAGGCATCGCCAAACTCATCGACAACCAAGGCCAACTGAGCACGTTCCTTGAGGAAATATTGGAGTAAATCATCCAGCCTCATCGTAGAAGGCACCATTTTGAGCTCACGGCGAATTTCCATCAGGTCAGGATCTTCTTTCTTAAGTAGGCTCACCACGTCTTTAATGTGGATCAAACCTTCAGTTTCGTCGAGATGCCCTCTCACCAAAGGAAAACGAGTATGCTTGCACTCGATCGCAAGTTCAAGATTCTCTTGGAAAGTAAGCTCTAGATCTAGAACGACAACCTCGCTGCGCGGAGTCATAACGTCTTTCACCGTCACATCGTTCAATTCGAGAGCGTTTATGAGAATCTCACGTTCGGTTTCAGTCACCTCCTGCTGTCGCTCGGATTCCTCGACAAGAAGCGCTAACTCTTCCGAGCTATGAACGGCTTCACCTTCTGAAACCGGATCAATTTTGAAGACCTTCTTGAGTAGCCAATTCGCCGTTCCATTGAGGATATAGATACAAGGACGAAAAACAGCGTAGAAAAGGTGAAGAGGTCGGGCAATAACCATCGTGGTTGCAAGCGATTTACGAATAGCAATCGACTTTGGAAGAAGCTCCCCAATCACGACGTGAAGGAAGGTGAACGAGAGCATCGCGGTTAAAAAAGTGATGATCTTAATCCATTCCTCTCCCAAGCCTGTCTTCAACAAGCTTGGGCCCACAAGTTTCTCGATGAAGGGTTCGCCAAGAAAAGCAAGCGCTAGAGAAGCGATGGTAATTCCGAGCTGGTTGGCGGAAAGGTAGCCATCCAAATTACTCACCACGCGCTTGGAAATTCCCGCACGCCTCGGTTTTTTCTCCAACTCACCCTCGATCTGGCTCGGACGAACTTTGACGATCGCGAATTCCGACGCCACAAAAAAGGCGTTGAGAAGAAGAAAGAAAATGATCCCAAGAAGATACCACCCTGCTTCCGCCCATGTGGGATACTCTATCGGGGATTCTCCCGGTGCGCTTGCCAAAGTGTAAAGCGATTCAATCATCTTAGTAACTCGCTAAACTTTGTCATAGCCACCATCGCAATTCTTCTCAAGAACATTGAATCCAGCAGATTTTGCCTCAGAGTCGGAAAACTCCTTTGTAGCAATTTTAGTGTTCACTCGACTGACTAGTTTCCTGATGGGACGGGAACAGAGAGGACACTGTTCCAGCGCCTGCCGACCAATCGGGCGTAGCAACTCGAATCCCTTCGCACAGACGCTACAACTCAACTCCGGATCATCCGGATTTTCAGATTGATATTCGTAAATTGGCATGGTCGTTAGCCAGAAAAGGGTGCCGGCCAGAAAACCGCACCCTCGAAAATTCTGACTCGTGATCCTATCCTACCAAGAGGACTTTGTCACTCCAGGAATCATGCCGTGAGACGCCATCTCGCGGAAAGTGATCCTAGAAAGGCGGAAACGGCGAAGAAAAGCACGACGACGGCCGGTCACCTCGCAACGATTAACGAGCCGAGTCGGGCTTGCGTCACGGGGGAGCATTGTCAAACCAACGTAGTCCTTCTCCTTCTTCAACTGGTGACGAAGGTCAGCGTATTTTGCTACAGTCTTTGCTTTGCGCTTGTTGCGCTCAATCCAGCACTTTCTTGCCATGGGACGGTTTGAATAGGCTAAATCTTAGATCAGGCAAGGTTTTTTTAGACTTTTAAAGAGGTATTTTCATCAAAAGATCATCATCGGGCGAATTAATTAAGGTAACTAAAATTTCTTCCTCTTGGATCAAATCGACTTGCCTTGAAGCCATTAGGAAACTAATTCCGCGTATGGACCGACCCGATGGACGCGCTATTCCTGATCTCCGACCGATTTCTTTTATCCCCAATGTTGCCCCACACGCTTCCGGCTCGGTGCTCGTTTCCTTCGGCAACACCCGTGTAATCTGCGCAGCCACGGTAGAAGAAAATGTTCCACGCTGGATGAAGTTCCAAAACGTCGAAGGTGGCTGGGTGAGTGCCGAATATTCCATGCTCCCCTACTCCACTCACGATCGTAAGCAACGCGACATCAATCGTGGCAAGCTCGATGGTCGATCATCGGAAATTCAGCGTCTCATTGGCCGCTCGCTCCGCGCTGTGATTGACCTCAAGAAACTCGGGAAACGAACCATTTGGATAGATTGCGATGTCCTTCAAGCAGATGGAGGAACCCGCACCGCTTCAATAACCGGAGGATGTGTCGCAGCGGCCATCGCGATCAATGGTTTGATGTCTCAGGGAAAACTTAAGGATTTTCCCCTCAAAAAACTTGTCGCAGCCGTGAGTGCGGGAATTTACAAAGGGGAAGCAATTCTCGACCTCAACTACCCTGAGGACCGTGATGCTGCCGTCGACTTTAATGTTGTCATGACTGAAAGCGGAGAATATGTCGAATTGCAGGGGAGTGGCGAGGAGGATGTCTTCACCAGCGAGCAAATGACAGCCATGCTCCACCTCTCGCGCGAGGGAGTCGCCAAATTAATTGAATTGCAAAAGGAAGCCATCATCGCCGCAGATAAGGCCACCGGGGCGGATCTTGAAGGCTTGGCTGCCGCTTTTAAATAAACACCCGGAGAACCGGATGATTTATCTTGCCGCGACTTGGCTGCGAAGTATCCTTCCTCCGGAAGGGGAATTTCACGGGGATTCCTACGCCAACTAAAACCGGAGCGTAGCCTCCAAGACTATAGACACGATAATGAAACTGAAAAACACACAGAAAATGAAGGGCTTCACCTTGGTGGAGCTACTCGTGGTGATTGCAATCATCGCGGTTCTTGCTGGAATCGCGACTCCGCTCATCCTAAAGGCTCAAAAGGCCGGTGACCGAACCAAAGCACTCGCCAACTCGAAATCGGTTGTCGGCGGCTTGTTGAGTTTCAAGAGTGACAAAGGAGCTTACCCTTGCCGATCAACTCGCGAACTCCTTGAAGACGAAGGTATCGACTTCCTTCCTCCTGGAAATGATGCCAATGCCTACCTTGCCCAGTTAGTGGCTACCGACAATATCGACACCGAAAAAGCGTTTTTCGCCCCAGGTGTCATTGGCGCCAAAGAAGGAGACAACATTAAAGGAAGCTCAGACAAGTTGCTCGCTCGTGGCGAGAATAGCTTCGCCTACATTATGGCCGAAGACGAAGCCCCCCTTACTGACACCAAAAGCTACACCCCTCTTGTGATTGCTCCGATTAAGAGCGGTGGCGACGATCCTCGTTTCGATGGTGGCCCTTACGGCGACAAGTATGTTTACGGTCTTGTCGACGGATCATCCTCTGCGGGTGACATTGCCGAAGATGGAACCGCCAAATCCTCCGGACGTGAAAGTTTCTTCCAGACCGGCCGGGACTCCCTCTTCGGAAACGACACTCCTGTGGTGAAGCTCCCAACTGGAATCCAGTAATCATTGGTCTAGTTATACGACTCAATTTCTAAGCGGGCCTCTTCGGAGGCCCGCTTTTTTAGGTATAGAACCCAATGGTTTCGTAATTTAATACTCAGATCACAAGGCGCCTCGCCTATCCCTGGATAACCCATCCCAGTCTCCGTAATCGAATAGGGTCGACCTCCGAGCCCATAACTTCTTCGCAAAATCCCATTTGCCCATCTCGCGACCTCTGCCATGTTAGAAAAAATCATGGAGGAACTCACAACCGAAACCATCATCAATCAAGGCGCTTTCATGCCCTATCCGGTCTCGACTCTGAGTCCCAAAATAGTCCCCAACGATCTTTCCACCTTCAAATCACGCGGTATCAGCCAAGTCGAACGCGAGCTACAACAAAAGCTTGTCCAAATGAGGGAGGAGTATGTTGCCACCATCGAGCATTTTAACTGGAACAAGCTCGTCTATGAAGCAGACATAAATTTCGAACCTATCGTCGGCGAAACCTATCACCTTTACCGTATTCGTGGTGGAAACATCCTTTCCATGATCGCCCCCGACCAATGGCCTCACCCACACCTCGCAAGCTTTCGGCTTAATGTAGACCGGCAATGGGAGCTCATCGAAGCGAGCGTAGAAGGACGCTCGCTTTTCACTGACGAAGAGGTTACAGATCTCTAGAAGTCAGCATGATTCATCCAACCGCAATTGTCTCACCCAACGCAAAAATCGGAGCCGATACCGAGATCGGCCCTTACTGTGTCATTGAAGCAAACGTCACTCTGGGCGAACGGTGTAAGCTCCACTCGCACGTCGTTATTCACGGCAACAGTGACATCGGCAACGAAAATGAATTTTT
>DCQM01000061.1 GCA_002323895.1 Akkermansiaceae bacterium UBA1518 | reverse complement strand
TCCGGAACGCGATCCAAAATGGGTCCGTTTGGAAGGCTCCAATGATGAAGCTCCTAATTGGCTCGAGGGGGACTGGACCGTTATTTACGAAAATGAAAACGTGCCAGCTTGGTCGACCGAGTTCCCGGCAGGCGATCGATTCCAGACTCAGACTTTTGAATTCGGCGATCAGAATCCTTACCTGCATTATCGCTGGACGGTTCTCGAGGTGCAGGGAGAAAACGCAAATAGTATGCAGATCGCCGAAGTGGAATTTCTCGGCCAATCAGTGCCGGTCGACGTGACGCAACCTGGCGATTCCTTGATTGCGAGCTCTGGGAATAGCCCGGGTTCCGAGGCAGCTCCGAATGCGCTCGATAATCAGCCTACGAAATATCTAAACTTTGATACCGTTGGTATCGATGGTCTTCCCTCAGGCTTCGTCGTTACTCCGGCGGTGGGTGAGACTAATGTTGTTGGTTTGACCATGCAGTCGGCGAATGATGCTCCCGAACGCGATCCACTTTCGATTCGACTGGAGGGATCAAATGATACCGAGCCTAGCTGGGAGAGCGGAAATTGGGAGGTGATTTACGAGAATGAGGAGATCTCGCCATGGCCCACACTTTTCCCTACGGGAGATCGCTTTCAAACGCAGGAATTCTACTTTTTCGACAACGCCAAATCTTACCTTCATTACCGCTGGACGGTCCTCAAAGTTCAAGGTGAGGGTGCGAATAGTATGCAGATCGCTGAAGTCGAATTGCTGGCCTTCAGTACCTCTGCAGACTGTGATTTAGCCGATTTCTTGATCAAGCCGGTTGAGACTCCCGTGCTGCTTGGGGAATCCGCCGAGTTTTTCACGAAAGTCAATGGTCCCTGGCCACTTCAGTGGCACAAAAATGGCGAGCCAATCCCCGGAGCTATCCAAGCATCATACAAAACTGATCCGATTACCGTTGAAAATGCTGAGGATGAATATTCCGTGGAAATCGTGGGATGCGAAATGAGTGATCCGGTCAAGGCCGTGATTTTTCAGCCAAATTCGCAACCAGTTAGTATTGGGATCAACTTCGTCGGTGCTGGTGCCAATGGCGCGCCTACGAGTGTAGAGGCCGCTGACGTTGGTGGTGTCTCGCTTCAGGCCTATTGGAACAACTTGCCGCCCGACGATGTTGGTTTGGCCAGCGGACTCCAAGACAATCTCGTGAATAGCAGAAACGAAGAGTCGGGAGTCACGGTAGAATGGATTTCTGGGAACACTTGGGGTGCTGGAACAGGAACGAGTAACACGGATGCTAAATTGCTTAACGGCCTGATTGAAGGTGGAGATAGTGAGGGCACTCCTTCGACGATCACCTTCACCAACGTGCCCGATGGAACTTATTCCATGGTCGTTTATTCTGTTGCGCGGCCACTTGAATTTCCTAGCGTAGATTTTGAACAGGTCGAATCGAGCCAGAAAATTTTCATGACCGAGGAAAATGCGGACGCCTATAATGCGGAACCGGGCTACCGGCAGGTTACAAGTATCGATAGCGAGAATCGCGGCACCGGCAACTACGTCCGCTTCGATGACATTATCCCTGCGGAAGGCACTGTAACCCTAAATTTTTGGGATCTCGGCGATGGAGCGGCCAACTCCACAATTAACGCTTTGCAATTGATTGAGGGATTCAGCCAAGAACTTGAGATTACTAGTATTGATATTGATCCAGTTAGCCGGAACATCACGATCACCTGGAATTCGAGGGAAACTGGTCGATACATCATAGAGCGTTCAACCGATTTGCTGAACTGGGACGAATTAGATGATAGCTACCCAGCCAACGGCGATTTGACGACTTTTGTTGATGCTGGAGTCTTTGGAGATCTCAGTAAGGTCTTCTACCGAGTGACCGAGGAATAATCGGACTGCAAAGATCTATTATCGCTAAAGAAAATTCCAAGGGGAACATAAATCAAAACTCTGGACTTTCAGTCCGGAGTTTTTTGTAAACAGCGATCGAGTCCCGAAAAGATATAGTCACAATTCAGAGTGGCCGTAATTTTTAACGTTGTTCCTGTAAGACGGGATCGTCTTCGTCTTGTTCAGTGATTAAAGGCGCGGGCTTTCGACCATTGCCTTTTCGTAATATTGTCTGGGGTAAGGTGAAACAATTAAGGGGAAGTGATTCGGAGGCTTCCACCCTGACCAGGCACGTCTATCGTTTCTGAAACTTGACCATCCGGCCATCGGATGATGATTTTTGTGACGACTTCATCGCCGAGCGTGATTAACGGATGTGAGCTCGACTGAGAGAGATACCCGCCTCCGTCAGAAACTTCGTGTACGATCTTTTTGCCAGATTTGAGAAGGGCTGTTACGCGGGCTCCGATAGCAGACGGATTTCCATTGCCACCTTCGAGAGTGATTTTGAGAAACTTACCTGTGCCACGACTGGTGCTCTCGAAGGTCAGCACAAGACCGTTGTTTTGGGCGATCAAAAGATCAGGTCGGCCATCGCGATTGAAATCAGTGAGTGTTGCTGATGTTGCATCTCCGGGGACGCTTAGACCGCTTTTATCGGGCATCAATGGTTTGAATCCTCCGGCTCCGTCACCTCGCAGAAGCACACTTAGGCCGCCTGAGTAGGGACCAGTTTCAAACTGTGGGCCATAGAAGTTTTGCGCCATAAACAAGTCCATTTTACCATCCGCATCTGCATCGAGAAAGCTCAACCCGAAACCCGGTGAAACTTGTGCGAGGTCTGGCATTGGCTTGAATCGGAAGCGACCTTTTCCGTCATTAATCAGAAACCCTGACTCCAAGGTGTTGGCCGTCAGTACGAGCGAGTCTTTAAGCGCCGTTGGGTTGTAAATTTCAGGCAATGCCGCGATCGCAAATTCGTGATAAGTAGCGAACCGTTTTCCGAGATGCGGCATAGCGTTGGTGGAGCAACTTTTCCCCCGGACCGGCAATAACACTCCGTTCTCATACTTGGCTTCAACGATGCTCTTTTTCCCGACTCCAGAATAGTCGCCGTAGTAAAGCTTACTCGGCTTTCTTGCGCTGGGGCGATACTTCGTGTTTAAGCCAAAGTTTGCGACGGCATAGTCGATATCGCCATCCTGATCGATATCTGCCCCGGCGATGGCGTTCCACCAACCGAGATAGCTGGCTAAACCAGCTTGTTCCGTTTTTTCCTCAAGAACCCCTTGGCGATTTTGAAAAAATCTTACTGGCCCCCATTCGCAGGTCACGAAAAGATCTATCCATCCGTCGTTGTCGGCATCCGACCACAGCGCGCTTGTGATCAGGCCGGTAACTTTTAGTCCGGGAACCTCTGCGAATTTTGGCTTACCCCCGGGGATTGTTTCGTTTACGAGCAAGCGCGATTTTGCCGCTTCAGGATATTTACCGGGGATAACTCGCCCTCCCACGAAGAGGTCGATGTCGCCATCGCGATCGAAATCGGCCCCGGTCACGCAACTGCTCGAATCGCGGAAATCAGGCAGCGCTTTCTCCGCGCTTGTAAATCTTCCACTACCTTTATTTAGGTAAAGACGGTCCTGTAATCGTAGGTCGCCCTCAAGATATTCGTAACTTCCATTGGCCACGTAAAGGTCCATGTCGCCATCGCGGTCAGCGTCGAAAAACAAGGCGCCCATATTTTCCTGCTCGGCGTCGTCGATGAAGGGCTTCGCTGAAGGAAGGCGGAACTGGCAGACGCCGGCTGCGTCAAGGCCTTCATTGAGCAAGACTGCGCCGCCCATTCCACGTGCGGCGCCCACGAAAAGGTCTTCGTCGCCATCGCCATCAACATCCGCCCAAGCCAGTCCGGGACCAAGTTGGGAAAGCTTGTTTGGAAGTAAAAGCTGACGGTCGAAATCTTCGAAAATCTGATCCCGATGGACTAGCCCTTTCAAGACCTTAGATGGCGTGAAGAGAGGGATTTGTGGTTCGGGCGGCTTAGGCTGTTTGGAGAATTTGCTTGGCTCATGAATGGTGAATCTATTGCCCGCCGTAAGGTTTTTGAATTCCTGAACACCGCCCGAAGGCCAGGTGACTGTTAAGCTTTTGATCGTTGTTTCGGAACCAAGTCCGAAATTGAGCTCCGGCAAATTACTGGATAGAAACCCGGTGAATGGCATCATTTGGCGAATGTGCTTCGTTCCCGCTTCGGTTTCTAGGCGGACCAGTGCGCCAATCCCACCGCAATTTTTTTCTATCCCTCGTAAGCGAACCACGACCACGTTTTGTTTCGGGCCGGCGGAGTTATTTCGATAGATGCTCACTGGCTCGTCGAGGTTAACGACTACCAGATCGAGATCTCCATCGCGATCTAAGTCCCCATAGGCCACCCCGTAACTCATGCCGGTATGCGCCAGTCCCCATTCCTTACTGGTATCCTTAAACAGAAGCCCGCCGACATTTTGAAATGCTAGATTCTGCTCCGGCATCGCCGGAGTATTTTCAAAGAAATCCCACTGGGTGCGACCGATGAGATGGGATTTGTCAAATTCGATATCCGAGTTGTTAAAATCGCGGCTCATCCCATTCGAAACGAATAAATCAACGCGCCCGTCATTATCGAAGTCCGCTAGCTTTGCCGCCCATGACCAGTCGGTGTTGGCGATTCCCGAGAGCTGAGCGGTCTCAATAAACCTTGAGGTTCCGGTATTAAGATAGCACACATTCCGCATCAGCTGGCGTGGCTTGATGTTCTCGACCTGCCAGCGTTGTCCTCCCATGTCACCCATCGCCATCTTTGATTTGTAGTGGGTCGTTGCTGCCATATCTAGGGCCACAAAATCAAGTCGTCCGTCGTTATTGATGTCAGCGGTATCGGACCCCATCGAAAACCAGGGAATAGTATTCACCGTTTCTTCAATGACATCCGTAAAAGTCCCATCGCCTTGGTTTTGATACAGGCGGTCGGGTGCCATGAAGTCGTTGCAAATATAGAGATCTAATAGGCTGTCTCCATTATAGTCCCACCAAGTCGCTGACAGCCCAAAGCCCTTTGATGTGATTCCTGCCTTCGTTGATACATCTACAAATCTCCCGTTGTCATTTCGCAGGAGATAATTTGGGCGACCAACCTCGTCCATTGTGTAGGTCGATTTGCCGGTCTGAACGATTTCATAGTATCGGGAAAATTCTGGCTTTACTGTCACCTTTCCGGTCGTTGCATCTTTTATAAATGGGGGCTTTTGCGGGCGACCTCCCGCTCGCGAAAGTCCATTCGTTAAAACCCAACAGTCTAAATCACCGTCGTTATCGAAGTCACAAAATGCTGGCATCAAGCTAGCATCGACAAGATCAAGGCCGAACTTCGCCGCTGTTTCGCGAAAGAAAAAATTTCCGCCCTTGGATTCATTGAGGAAAAGTGAGTTTGGACTATCGTAATTGCAGACATAAATATCGAGATCTCCATCACCTTCGATATCGACGAAGGTCACTCCAGCGGCCCAATCGGTGCCGCCACTGACGCCGGCTGAAGTTGTGATATCATCAAACTCAAATGCCGCCTTTTGCTGGTATAAGCGATTAGAGCTAGGTCCACTCGCTAGAAAAATTTCCGGTAACCCGTCGCCATTGAGATCACCAATCGCCACCCCGCCGCATGCGAAACCCGATTGGTAGAGCCGTTTCAACGGATGGTGGAGATCGAGCTCGCTTTCAAAAGTAATCCCGGTGTCGTCGGGTGAAAGTTTCGAAAACAATTCAACTACCGAAAGATCAGCCCGTTCCGGCAGCCGTTCGATTGAAATTCTGTCGCAGAAGCCCATCACCGCAGTGGCGACCCAAAGACAAGCTCCGAAAAAGCGCATTTGGGATTGAACCATGTGAAATCTTAACTGCCAAATGAATAGCTGCTAGGAGTTTGTCTTTTCCAGGAAAGGGTTGAAGACGTCTTGCGATTAGAATCAATTGGTGAGAAGGGTCCACGAGTCTCCCGGTTGTCAGCCTTCAGGGTGGTGGAATTTGTGGTATTTTTAGAATTCGTATTGAGTCTTCTTCTCTAGATTGCATATGGTGGTCTACCAACCTGATGAAAACTCTATCTTCTATCTCACTTAGCTTGTCTCTCTCGCTTGTCGCGATGGCTAATCCTAACTGGCCGACTCAACGTGGTCCTCACTTCAATGGCACCGCGGGAGAGGGTATGAAGTTACCTGCCAAGTTTTCGCCTACTGAGAATGTCGTTTGGAAAGCGCAAGTTCCGGGCAGTTCGGCTGCCACCCCGATTGTATGGGGAGACTATGTTTTTGTGACCGCGGCTGATCATGAGAAAAAGGAGCTGCACGCCATCTGCCTTGATGCCTCCAGTGGCAAGCTCCGTTGGTCAAAAGTCGTTTCAAAGGGAAGAGTGCATTTGGATGACCGAAGCGACTTCGCCTCGCCTTCCCCGGTCACTGACGGCAAGCGGGTCGCGTTCTTTTTTGGCACTGGAGACCTGATTGTCTTTTCTATGGATGGCAAGGAAGAGTGGCGCAAAAACCTCATTCCGGAAGGTGGAAAATACTTCGCGTTCCAATGGACTTTTTCTACCAGTCCTATTCTTTCGGGCGACAATCTTATCATGCAGATTTTGCAACGTGACGTTCCGTTTCATTACGGCGGGATGTCACGCGGACCTGAGGGAGCGACCAAGATCCCGTCCTATCTTGTTGCCTTTGATTTTGCGACTGGAAAGCAGAGTTGGATGGCTGACCGTCCGGGTGATGCGGTGGCTGAGTCGCTCGAGGCCTTCACCTCTCCGGTTCTCAGTCGGACCGCCGATGATGGTGGAGACCTTCAGCTTCTCGTAGCTGGTGGTGATGCTCTTACCGGTCACGACCCCACCAATGGGAAGGAACTCTGGCGATGGGGGACTTGGAATCCTACGAAAATCGGACACTGGCGACTGGTGCCTTCTCCGGTTGCAGGAAGCGGCGTTGCCTTGGCTTGTGCTCCCAAGAAAAGTCCGGTCTATGCTGTCGACATGAAGACTGGGAAGCTGCTGTGGAAAAGCGAGGACCCCGAAGTGTCTTCAGATGTTTGCACTCCGCTTTACCACGATGGTCACTTCTACGTCCTCAATGGGGAGTATAAGGACAAACGAATTTCCTGTATCGAACCAAGGAGTGGAAAAGTGCTTTGGACGGGTGCGATCGGAACACGGGCTAAAATCGAGGCCTCGCCAACCCTTGGCGATGGGAAGATTTATTTCCAGGACCACAATGGGAAGGTGTTTGTGGTAGCGGCGGATCCCAAAAAGTTTTCAATCCTTCATCAGGTTGAATTTGGCGATCGCTCTGTGCGCGACCAACGTTGTAGTCTCGCGCTGGCGAACAACCGGGTCTTTCTTCGTAGCCAGAAGACACTGTATTGTTTTGGGGAGTAAACTGGCTGCTAGGCACTTGCTTTTGGCGGTAGGACCATGAGCCCATATTTGGACCATAGTGTAGGGCGGTTAAAGTGAATTGATTATTAATTAGAGATAGTTTCGAGCTACGGTTAGCTCAAAAATATATCTCCACCCTCCCCTTAATATCGCTATGGTTTTGGGACCTCATGGCCCAGAGACCAAAGCACAGCGTTGCGGTAGAGTCGTTGGACGTTGGGATCTTCAAAGCTCTTACGGGCCCCGATGGTGGTTACGAGAGCACGGCGATTAGGGTTATTCTCAATCGTCCAAACTATTGGGTGGGGACTGCCAATGATACGTCGTTGGTCTTCAGCTGAGAGGACCATAGCGTGGTTGTGTCCACCGACTTTTTTGAAGCTAGCGCGTTGGCGACCTCTGAGAGCTTGCCCTACCATGAGAGGTTTGCACTCGATGTCTAGGGGGTTGACCGCGTAGTGAAAATCGGGGGTCCAGAAGCGGGGATCAATACCTGTCATGACGGGGTGCTTTGCCGACATGACATAGTTGACTTGGCTAGATTCGTGACCGTGGTGGCCGCGGTAGGGGGTTCCAAAGTGACGAGCTGGGAATGAACGGTTTTCAGCCACCATCTTGGAATTCTTGGGGAAATCAAAAAGATGGGTAGTTGTGCGCACGGCGATGAAGGGTTTGTGAGCAAGATACTGATCAAGCGCTTTGTATTGGGATTCTTCGAGATTCACAAAACGCAGGGAGAGAATCAGCAGATCGGCCTTGGGTAGGTATGTGGAGAGATCTGGGAAGCGGTGAGGATTCTCTTTACGGTTTATTTCAAGGTGAGTGATCTTGAGTTGATGATGTTTTTCTAGCTCTTCCCCGAGTTCGCTCAGGGACGAACGCGTTCCGTATTCGGGTTCGCCAGTGAGAATGAGCACATTCTTGTTAGCTTTATTAGAAGATAAAAAGGTCTTGGGTTTATCGACAATCATGGTTCCTTGCATGATGCGCCAGTGTCCGGGCACAGTGCAGAGAAAGGGATAGGAACCTAGTTTCTTGGGAGTGACAAAGCGGAGCACCACCTCCTGATGAGCATTTGCCATCGGAGTGGCATGTAGAACTTCGGGAAGATCTGGGATCCAATCACGCTCTATCGCTTTTGGGTCGGCAAGGATATTGTCAGCAGTGCGTCCGACTTTTTCCAGCGAGCCGGGAGCACAAAGGACGAGGTTGTGCTGAATGACGTCAGGGTTATCCAAACGGAGTTCGATTGGTGTATTCGCCGGGACTCGGAAGGAATTTTGATTGAAACGAAGTTGATCGGGAACAGTGGCGATCTCTACCGGCATCAATTGAAGAGAGCGAATTTGAGCAACAGTATTGGGAGCTTTGCGGATGGTGGCAATTAGGGTGAGGAGTTTGGAAGCTAGCTCGAAAGATGCAGAGCCACGCTTCTCCACGGGGGTTGCCTTAAGGATGGGAAGATGAGCGTTTAACAGAGCAGCAGCTCCTTCGGCGGGCCAAGCCTCTTGGGGGCGCATCAGAATCGCCTCGACTGCCGCTGCAGTGAGAGCTGGATTTACGACATGTTTGGCAAGGGTAGTGAAGATCTTATCATGATTTCCAGGGATATGGCCGAGTGAGAAGAGGGCGGCATCTTGCGCAGCCCCAGAAAAAGAAAGGGCCTTTTGAGCTGGTTCTAAATAAGAGATTTTGAGCTCGGGCGAATCGATCCGAGCAATGGATCGGAGGGCATCGGGATCGAGAGGGATAGAAATGAGGTGACCAGATCGAAGCTGTCCAGCGAAGGCGGCTTGCCGGATGTTGGGATTCTTCAATTTTAATAAGGAGCTGAGCACGCCATCGGAGGAGACTTTGGTGGAGTCTAGGACTGCGAGCCAGTCTTCAAGAGCGGGACGTTCTTCTCGTTCGAGCTGCTCGATAATCTCTACCAATATTTGCTCCTTTGTTCTGGAACCTTCCTCGGCAAGATGATTCAGGGCTTTGATCCGAAGATCAGGATCTAGTTTGGGGCGGCGAATGAGAGCCCTCAGGACGCGTTCGCTGAGTGGGAGGGCTGCGAGTTTCTCTGGCGGGATCACCATGGGGTGATTTTCGAGAGCGGGGGCTAGGGCTTTCCGAGCATTGGTAGTGGCAAATTTAAGGTATTTGTCTTGGGGATGTTCACTTACCTGTTCGAGTACTCTGACCGCGATAGAGGGATCAGCCCAAGTGGAAGAGACAACGGTTTCAAGGCGGACCTTGGGATGCTCGTCGTTTGCCAGCCGGAGGAAATGGTTGTGAGCGCCAGGAAGATCTTCAGACCATTGACGGAGAAGGTGGGCGGCCGCCGCCCGAGCGTGATAATCGCGGTGAGTGGAAACTTCTTGGAAGAGCTCTCCATTGATCCAGCCCCGCTGTTGATGGAGCCATAGCGCCTCAGTGAGGTGGTGAGCATAGTCAACATCCAATGGATCGAGCGAGGTTAACCATTTTTCGAGAGCTGGCTGTAGGGTTTTGTCCGGCAGATTCCAAAGGGCGCGTCGAGCACGGTAGCGGTTGCGGTCTTCGTAGGCTTTGAGCAAATCGAGCAGCCCTTCTACACTGGCACCTACGATCTTGGCTGGTGAGTCCAGCGGGCGATCTTTCCAGGTAACCCGCCAGATACGCCCTTTGCTCGAGTCCCGCCTTTCGTCGCGAAGGGAATACTGCATATGACCGAGTACTGGATTGTACCAATCGGCTACATATAGAGCGCCATCGGGACCAAGCTGAAGATCGACTGGGATACACGCTTTGTTGTGCGCTTCAAAGACCTTACCGAGACGTTTGTGATCGTAGGTCGTGCCGTTCTCGGTCCAATCATGAAGAAGAACGCCCTGAAAATTTTTGTATTGGTTAGTAAATACTTTTCCTTGGAATTCGTCGGGCCAGTGCCTGCTCGAGATGAACTCCTGACCACAGTTACGAGTATCGGAGTTTCCGTAATTGGCATTTGCGACATTGCCGGACTCGGGTTGGTTAATAAGCGAAGCGTTATTGTGACGAGCGACATAGAGATGTTCTCCCCATCGATTGATGGCATATCCCCAAGGATTTCCTCCGGGGGGGAGGCGGGAAACAATCTCGAGGCGATGGGTTCGCGGGTCAAAGCGGTAGATCGCATTGTCCTTACTGCGGCGAGGTCCGTAGATGGTCTCCACTTGAGTATGATGAAACACGCTCTCTTGCATGTAGAGTCCTCCACCTGGTCCCCAGACAAAGTTGTGGATTGCGTGGTGGCAATCTTCGCTGCCAAAGCCGTGCAAGAGGATGGTCTCTTGATCGGCCTTACCGTCGCCGTCGCTATCCCGGAGGAAAACAAGATTAGGCTCCTGCGAAAGGTAGATCCCGTCCTTGCCAAACTCGAAGCCAAGTGGGAGGTAAAGATTCTCGGCAAAGACGGTGCGTTTGTCGGCTTTGCCGTCTTGATCTGTGTCTTCAAGAATAAGAATTTGGTCGTTGGTTTTGACGCCGGGAAGCGCGTGCGGATAGGAAGGCATGGTCGCGACCCAAAGACGTCCAGCGCCATCAAATTTGAGAGCAACAGGATTTCGAAGCTCCGGAAATTCTTCCTCAGAGGCGAAGAGTTCGACCTGAAACCCCTCGGCAATCTCGAACTTGGCTCGTTCTCTCACGGGAGAAAGTGCAGGAGATGTGCCTCCTCTTTTGCCTGGTCGAGTTGTAGGAATCTCGACAGTGGAAGAATCATCGATCTCAGCGGGAAGCTTGTCGCCGCGAGCTGCGCTCCAGACCCGCTGGTCCCTAAGACTGGTCATCTGGAGAAGCTTTTTACGTTCGAGAGGAAAGTTGACTGAGCCGTATGGGTTTTTGCGGTCGCCGTGAATATAGAAGCTATTCACGGTTCGATACCAATCAAAGAAAGTATCATTTTTTCCCAACACCTCAGTTCGAATCGCTTTAAGAGGCGCTCCATCAGGTAGAGGCGCGAAGAGCTTATCCGAGAGAATAGTAGGGGCCAATTTTAAGTAACCTTCTGCGGTGAGGTGGATGCCATTGATCGTGTGTTTTGTCTCCTTATCTTGGTGGTAAATTGCTCTAGAAGCGGAGTAAAGATCAATGCACGGGATCCCGAGCGAATCCGCAACGCGCTGCATGGTATTCGTGTAGAGTAAAAGTAGGCGATTTCTTTTGGGGGTATCCGGGACAGTAGTGCCCTCGCAGGCAATCGGAGAATAGAGTACAATTTTAGGAGTAGACTCCCCATTGTAATTCCTGCTCTGCATCCCCCCGAGAAAACTCGTGAGATTGGCTTCAAACCGAGCAATCCCTTCATCTTCCCCATAATCCCAAGTCTCATTGAAGCCGTAACAGACCAGAATGACATCAGCTTTTACTTTGGAGAGATAGTGATGAACATCGCCAAAATCTTTGGGTCGAGGGCGCAAGCTAATGGTATCGGCTGACCAGGCTAGGTTACGAACGACAAGGTTGTGCTCTGGGTAGCGCGCGTGCAGTCGACTTTCGATCTCACCGAAATACTGCATTCGCTCGGCAAAGGTGTTGCCGAGCCAGACAACATGATCGCCCTGTTGGATTTCGAGTGAGGCAGCCTTAGTGGTGCTTGCCGAGAAGAAAGCAAAAAGAATGACTGCAAGCGCTGCCGCGAGACTGGATCGAGGTGAGGGCGGCGGCGGGGACATATCAGTAGGGGGCTTAAGGAGATGCTTACCTAGATCTGCTGGCGTCTGCAACCGAAGACTCCGCCTGATTTTCCGTCCACGCCCCCGTTCAGCAAGGTGGCAAACAAGCAAAAAGAAAGAAAGTAGGAGAGCCGTCTCTTGCCGTTCAGAGAATCGATCTCCTTAATTTTATCAGGTTGTTTTTTCCAATTCACTACCGATGATAGTGTTTTAAGGTCGGCTGGGAGGATATCTCTTGACCGAGGCAAAGAAGGCTGGATTTTAGGAAAAGCCCATGTCTTCGACGCCCCGGAATTCGTCATATTCTCCTCACGTGAAAAACTCATGTCTTCTAGTAAGTAGTAATCCCCTTGAGAAGTTTACTCGTTTAAGCCAAAGCTAAAGTTGAACGTTCTCTTTTCTCACATTCCGCTGACTATGAACCAACCCCAGAGAATCAATCTCCTTACCAATATTAATCAGGTTCATGCCAACAAGAATCGTCTAATTTGGCCGCTTGGAAATTTTAACCTGCAAAGGTCGATTTGTTGCGTGGTAATCTTGAGCTTGTGGGCGCTTTCGGGCCCGTTGGTGTTGGCAGAGAATCCCACGATCACGGAGGCTCAACAGGAGTTTTTTGAAAAGAAAATCCGCCCGGTCTTGGCCGAGCAATGCTACGACTGCCACAACTCAACCAACAAAAAAAAGGGTGGCTTGGCCCTCGATTGGAGTCAGCCGTTGAGAAAGGGTGGGGATTCGGGGGAGGTGATCATACCTGGTAATCCCGATGGAAGTTTATTGATTCAGTCCATCCGTCATGAGGCAGAGGTAGAGGATATGCCTGACAAAGCGCCCAAGTTGGTCGACAGCGTCATCGCTGACTTCACAAAGTGGGTAAGCATGGGGGCTCCGGATCCACGCCACACACAGCCTACGTCCACCAGTTTGGAAAAAGAGGTGCGCAGTTGGGACGATGTGCGGGATGACCGTAAAAAATGGTGGTCGTTCCAGCCGATCACAAGCCCTGAACCGCCGAAAGTGAACAAGGCTGATTGGAGCCACAACCCCATTGATGCTTTTGTCTATGATCGCCTAAAACAGCAAGAACTGCTGCCTAGCGATCTCGCCGATTCACACACCCTGTTGCGCCGAGTATCGCTGGTGTTGACGGGCTTGCCTCCGTCCCCTGACGATGTGGCAACATTTACGTCGAATAAAGATCCGAAGCGCTATGAAAAATATGTCGACACCTTGTTGGCCAGCAAGGCTTACGCGGAACGTTGGGCCCGACACTGGATGGATTGGTATCGCTACAGCGAAAGTCATGGCAGTGAGGGTGATCCCCGTATCGCCTTTGCACAGCAGTACCGTGATTACTTGATACGGGCCCTAAAACAGGATGTGCCCTACGACCAGCTGATGATCGAGCATCTGGCCGGCGATTTGTTGGCGAAGCCCCGACTCAATCGCGAAACGCATATTAATGAATCGGCGATTGGTCCCGCGCATCTGCGTATGAACCCTTTTGGCTATGGGGTAGTGGACGCCTACCAAGAATTGGTGGCATTCACCGACAATCAAGTGGATGTCGTGAGCAAGGCCACCATGGCCCTCACGGTGTCATGCGCCCGTTGCCACGATCATAAATTTGACCCTGTCAGTCAGAAGGACTACACCCGCTTTTATGGGGTGATGATCAGCAATCGCCCCGCCACGATTGTGGTGGACAGCCAGGAAAAACAACGCCGCCATCAAGACGCTATCAAGCAGCTGAAACCTCAAATCAAAAAAGCTTTTGCGACCTACTGGCTTTCTCAAATGGAGTCGCTTGAAGACAGGTTGGAAAAGGTGAAGAGCACAAAGAAACAGCATGACAGTGATGCCTTGACCCCATGGCTTCGGATGAAAGAGCAGGGGCCGAAAGAATTCGAATCGTATTGGAAGGAATTGCAGGGACATGTGAAGCGGGTGAAGGCGCACAACAAAAAGGTGAAAGAAGGAGCGGTCGCTTACTATGATTTGCGCGATCCCAAGGTGGTGGCGACCTTCTTTAAAACTGGTAATGGCTCACATCTATCACCACAACCTGCGGGCTCTTTTGCCTTGAGGGGGGAAGGGGAGAATGCCTTTCAAGGGGTCTACCCTGCTGGAGTTTACAGCCATTTGATCAGCACTAAGCATGCGGCGGTAATGGGCTCGCCCCGGATGACGGCGGCCGCCAACAATCTCTGGGTACGCGCTGCTGGGAACAAAGCCAATAGACGTTATGCGGTCAGGCACTACCCATTTGGAGGTTTGCTGCACGATAACCATCGCCTCGATCAACCTGTGCCGGTATGGCAGGGCTCGCGGAAGATGGATATCTGGCAGGGTGAAAAAATTCATTATGAATTCCGCACCGCTCGCGACGTGATTAACCAAGAGGGGGACGAGCGTAGTTGGTGGGGCGTGAGCGAGATTCTGATGGGCCCTGAAGTTCCACAGAGCATGGGGACCCCTCTGAGTTTGTGGATGGCAACACCCCCAGTGGACAAAGCTTCTTTGTTGAAAGGGTATGAAACAACCATCCAAAGTATTTTGAACAAATGGATGGCCGGAACCGTCAGCGATGAAGAGGCGGAGTTTTTGGGGCAGTTGCTGCAGCGCAACGTTTTGAGCCACGATATGAAACAGTTACCCGGAAACGTGGTGGCCCTAGTAGAGCAGTATCGCAGACTTGAAAATGAGATCCCCGTGCCCACCCGAGCCCCTGGAGTGTATGAGGCTGACCCGGTGGATGCCCCCTTTCTGAATCGTGGTGACCATCAAAGTGAAGGGGAGGCGGTGCCCCGGCAGTTTTTGGAAATTTTTGCGAGCAAGCCTTACAACAAAAACAGTGGTCGGCTGGAGCTGGCACAGGATATTACGAGTGACAACAATCCTCTGACGCGACGCGTGCTGGTCAACCGTTTGTGGAATTATGTGTTTGGCGCCGGCCTGGTGACTACCACCGACAACTTCGGACGGATGGGGGGGCAGCCCTCGCACCCCGAATTGCTGGATTTTCTGGCCAATGATTTCAAGAAGAATGGTTGGTCGTTAAAGAAGAGCCTCAAGTTGATGGTGACTAGCCGTAGTTTCAAATTGAGTAG
>DCQM01000176.1 GCA_002323895.1 Akkermansiaceae bacterium UBA1518 | reverse complement strand
CAAGGGACCGCATAACGGCGGAAACCATCAGTCTCAAGATACTCCTTGGCAGTAGCAATCGCCGCATCGTAGGCATCATTGTCAGCATGGATGCTAGCCGTGAGATAAAGAGCTTCCTCTCTCTCTCCAATGTCATCGGAATCATCACTAACCCGCTTCAGGAGCTTGATAGCCTCGCTCTTCTGAGCTGAGCTACCCTTCGCGTAAACGTCGGCTAGCCCAAAGATCGCAGCGAACATATGAGATTGATCGGGACGACTGAGCGCTTCCTTGTAATAAACTTCAGCAGCTTTTGGTTGGGTCGTCTTGCGAATAAAATCACCAACCCTGACGAGAATAAAGTTAGAGAGATCTTTTGGTTTAAAGTCTCTTTGAAGCTCCTGGAAGAGAGTTTCGATCATCGCCCCCCCATCACGAATCTGAGCCGCCTCCTTTTCGGGATCTGAAGACTCTATGACTTCTTCAAACACTCCGATAATCGCGATACGCAGAAGTGCCCGAGTGGCCATGTCACGGGAATCGATTCCCGGGAACGAGTAGTAGTGATCTTTAAGCTCTGTGGGAGTCTTTTCTTCAAGATATTCCTCGGTGTAAGAACCGATAGACTCTTCAAGGCCAGGTGTGCCAGGTTCCTTCGCAATCCCAGAAATGACCGTCTGAAGACGTTTAAGAGCTTCCTCAATTTTTCCAACCTTCCGCATTCCAGGAATGCCAGCGACCGCGACCTTTGCTTTGAAAGGTGATTCGTTTCCATACTCTTCCCAGAACTTGTTATAGTATGGAACAGCTTCCGCAACACGTGGATTTTCCGCTTTACCAATCTTGGCCTTACCGATGAGTGAGGTGAGATAGAAAAGACACTCCCCTGAAACGAGGTCGTTCCTCTTCTGCTCGGCCAGCTCGAGAGCCATAAGATAGTATTTCTCGGATTCTTCCGGCTTTTTGAGCCCTTCGAGAATATTCCCCTTCAGAGCAAGATTCTGCTCCATTACGGAAACGCCAGGAAACTGAGTCTCAACCCGAGTCACCTTCTCAAGGGCGGGTTCATATTCACTCTCCGCATAGTAGCAGTTCGCGCGGTCGAAAAGGGCAAATGGGTAGTAAACGTTACTCTTAGGGTCAGGATAGTTTTCGAAGAATTTATCGAGAAGTTCGGCAGATTTAGTCCATTCCTGAAGGCGTGAATAGTTGGCGGCCTGAAAGTAGGAAGTAGCCATGATACGAAGCTTGTCCCCCTCTTTCTTGTTCTTGCCATAAGAGGACATGTATTCATTCAGATACTCTTGAGCTTCAACAAATTGACCAAGATAGTGCTTACTTCCACCGAGGACAAAAAGGCAGACATCATGCTGCTTAGATGGCTTCGTCAGCTTAGGCAGCATCACTTCAGCAACTTCGATACACTTTTCATACTCTCCATTAAAGAAGAGGCTAGTGAGCATCATACGGCGCACTTCATTGACATATTTGCTCTTAGGGAAGTCCTTGAGAAAAATTGAGCCGTAGTGCTCGGTGGTAAGGACCTCCCCGATCAAAGCCGAGGTTCGCACAAGGTTATAAAGGTTATTTTCACGCCCCGCGCCTACCTTCCCATCACGCATCACTTTGGCATTCGGAAAATAGAGCTCCATTTGCTCATAAACCGCGAAGGCGCCTCGCACATTTCCATCTTCCTCGTGAAGAACAGCAGTGTTGAGGTAGGCATATACCTCATTCACCTTGCCGCTCGTATCGGCCGTTTCAAGCTCGGCAAAATCTGCATCCAAGTCCCCTTTTTTAACGATCATCGAGCCATCGCGAATGGTACGGTCGTAGTTTGAAAGCATTGCAAGGCGACCCTTGATATCATCAATCGCAGCAACTGTGCTCGGAACAAGTGCGTAGAGCTCAAAGGTTGAACGGATCATATCAGCCGAGCGGGCGTCCTGAGCGAGCTTCATGAAGAGGGAAGAAAACTCATGTGCTTCAAATGGCTCCAGTTTGATGTGAGCTCGATTTTTGGAGAGGAAGTCGAGAAGTGCGGTTTCATCTTTTTTCTCAATTACCGAAGCCACCATCGTATTGAAAGCTGCCATAATACCCTTGTTGGGGGTAGGAAAAGTCACTTTGTTCTGAATCGCGGTCTCGAGATACTTATTACCCTCAGAAATTTTGTTTAGCTTATAATGGTTGATCGCCATGTTGATGAAATAGACTCCCTTTTCATAACGATCACGGGTTGGGTCACGTTCCTCGAGAAACTTCTTATACATGCGGATTGAGGTTGCCCACTCCTCGGCGCCCTTGGCTGCGTGCCCCCACATAAGCAGTGAGAGCTTGTTATACATGTTCTTGCTGGGAGCCTCCCCTTCCTTGGGCTTGGTGTTTGGATAGCGCTTATAACACTTCTCAAACGATTTCATTGCGTCCCCGAACATGCCGAGTTTGATTTCGCAGTAGCCTCGATGATACCAAAACCAACCAAAGCGTGGCCCATAAAGCTGGGGAGCCCTGGGATCATAAGCATTGGTTGCCTTTACAAGAATCGCCTGTGCTTCGGCCCACTTACCGGATTTCATGGCCGCGAGAGCGTCCTTGTTCATATCGCCGATGGAAGCACCAAAACTGATATTGAACAAAGCGACGAAGGCGAAAATAGCGAGGGCCAGTTTTCGTGGAATGGATTGGATTGAATTCATAATTCGCGAGGTAGTGGAAATGGTTGTTGGAAAAAGAAAGGCTGAGAGCCGGTGGCTCATCAGCCTTTCGGGCAAGAGTTAAAACGATTGGACTAGGGATTCCTTAGGATATTCTAGCAAATGCTAAGATGATGAAAATTAATTGGCTTCCGGGTCAAGAAGATCGGTGAAAGTAATCTCCGTAATCTTGGCACCAGCCAAGGAATTAAGCACATCAGTCACTCGCTGAGAAACAGCATCACCATCGACCTTGATTTGAACAAGGGCCTTGCTGCTCGACATGTCGGCAGCGCTCTTGTGAAGATCGAGACGTGCCGAGAGGTTCGGCAGCTTACGGGCGTCGGAGTCAGATTCGAGAAGCTCAATCACTCCGGTCTCATTCTTAATCGAAATATTTCCATTTGCTTCAAGAAGGATCAGCATCGGAGCAAGATCCGGAGGAGTCTCAGAGGGAGTCGTGGAAGGGAGCGCAGTACTCAACTCCTGCTCCTTTTTGATGATCTGAGTAGTTACCAAGAAGTAAATGAGAAGAAGGAAGCAAACATCAATCAGGGAAGAGATGTCCAAGCCTGGTTCATCTTCCTCAGGCGCTTGAATCTTTTTGTGGCGTGCCATGGAATGATTTTACTGTCTAGAGTTTCAGGTTGAGCTATTCTTTGTTGAAAGCGGCATAGGCAACCTGCTGTAAACCGACGGTAGCGCCGGCCTTGATGACACGTTGAACATATTTGAATTCGACTTCTTTGTCTGATCGAATATGGAGAACCGGTTCATTACCTTTGGATTCAACCCGCTCTTTTTCAGCTTTGAGATATTCGCGAAGAGCGGCTCCATCAGCCATGAGGGATTTCGTATCCTCTTTGACGAAGTCTCCATTATCACGCACATTAACGACAATCTTTCCATTTTTCGATTTCGCAGCTTGAGCGTTCTCGGCTACCGAAGGAGTTAGATTTGGATCGATCTTAATCGTCTTTGGGTTGGAAACAACGAGGAAGAAAAGAAGCAGCAGGAAAACCATGTCGATCATGGGCGACATGTCCATTTCGGCTGATTCGCCGTCATCCTTATTGACTGCGCGGAGTCTATCTGTGGCCATTGGTTTCTGAGATGGTTTAGAAGCTTAACACGAAGGGAGGAAGAATCCCATCCCCTCGGACGGGTTAAACGGCAATCCCCTCAGGAATCTTAGCAAGATGTGCATCAGCATTCACCGTCTGGATGGATGCATTGATGAGATTTTCTGCCGTGCCATGACAATCGGCAACTAAGGTGTTGAAGCGATTCTTAAAAAAGAAATAAGCGAAAAGGGCAAGAATTGCGACAATCAGTCCCCACATCGTCGTCAGCAGTGCGACCGAGATATCGCCAGCAAGATCTTGCGGGTCGGCGCCAGCATTTTGTCCCAACGTAGCAAACGCTCCGATCATACCGAAAACAGTTCCGAAAAGACCAAGCATCGGAGCCGCCTGAGCTACGAGAGAAAGAAGCGAAATAAAGGTCATCTGCTTTCGAGTCTCGTTGATGGAAAAATCAGCGATAGCATCTTCGACATGATCCCGACCAAGATCTTCAGGGTGAGTCGCGTCGATATTGGGCAAAGAGTAAGCCATCATCCGCCCAAGGTAGGAGGGATGTGAAGCAGAAAGCTCAATCGCGCTGCGAACACGGCAGTTGGTCATATGATCGAGGAGAGCTGCCTTAAGATCGTCCGGCGCAAACTTAGCCTTGGTGAGGTTCATAAAGTTGAAGACCGTAAGACTGATCAACGACAGTAATCCAATCGCGACGATAAAAATTGTAAGCGGCCCACCTTCGAGGAGGTAGCTGTCGAGCGCACTCTTATCCTTTCCGGCTTTCTCGGCTTCTTGAGCAAGAGCGGGAGCGGCTGTAAGAAGCGTGAAAGCCGAGCCAACGAGCCAACCTTTAGCGATACTGAACTTTGAAGTCATGGTCATGATTATTTTGGTTTAAAAGTCGGAGTGATGAATTTATCAGGGGCGCATTCTCGAAAGTGCCACCAAGGAGTAAAGAAAATAAAACTAAGAATGAAAGTGATATTCACTTTAACTTTCGAGTATTTCCCGCCGCTGACACGGGGATAGACCTACCCAAGGAGGGTTAGGTTTTATTATGGCTTTTTGGTCTTGATCGGTGCCTTTCTCCGGGGAAACAAAGCCTTGCAGATTTCACAGATGGTTCCATCACATCCTCTGGCCGAACAATATTCACGCCCGTAGAAGATAATTTGTAAGTGAAGTTTATTCCAAGCTTCTCGTGGGAAGAGTTTTTTTAGGTCCTCTTCAGTGTGTTTTACACTTTTACCGCCTGTCAATTTCCACCGCTGGGCCAGACGGTGGATATGAGTATCGACCGCAAAAGCCGGGACACCAAAAGCTTGTGACATGACCACGGAAGCAGTCTTGTGACCCACTCCGGGAAGCTCTTCAAGAGAAGTGAAATTGGCTGGCACTTCGCCACCATGCTCACTCAGCAAAATTTCTGATAGGCCGCGAATTGCCTTAGCTTTTCGAGGAGCTAATCCACACGGTCTCACAATGGCATCAATTTCCTCCACAGTGAGTTTCACCATCATGGCGGCATTACTGGCTTTTTTGAATAGTGCTGGGGTGACCAGATTAACCCGAACATCCGTACATTGCGCGGACAAAAGCACCGCAACCAGGAGAGTGAAAGAATTCGTATGGTCCAGTGGAACTGGTGTCTCGGGATAGAGCTCTTCCAAACGTCGAAGGATGTAGTCGGCGCGTTCCTGTTTCAACATTCCTCATCCCTGCCCGAGGAGAGGCACTTGGCCAATAAAAAACCGGCTTTCCTGTCACTAGGGAGCCGGCTCTCAGAGAATTCGGGGAAGAATCCTAGTTCCGGGCTACTTTGCCAGACTTAAGCTTAGCCCTCGCAGCGTAATACATTTTACGGGTATGCGTATGGTGGGTCCTACCAGCTAGAATGTTAAGAGTGCGATCCCAGTCACCCCATTGAATGACAGCGATCTCAATATGACGATTTCCCCAACGACGCATGCTGCTGAGGTTTGGATGATAAATATCAATCGTGTTAGTTCCAACAAGGGCCGAACCATAATCGTCGACAATATAGGTATAGGGAAGGCCTTTAATTTTAAATTTAGTCCCAACCGGATATTTGGACCAATCAGCGGCCGCGCTACGAACCGCACCATACTTTAGGTAGGTTCCTAGAGCATTCTTACGCCAAGGCACGCCAACCTCATTCTCCTCGTGAGAGTAAGCGGTAGTCCGCACAACACGATGACGAACGCGGTCAGGATAAGTTGGCATACCGTGCTTATCCCTCTTGAAGCTCCTAGCGGTCTTGACCGCCGATTCCGAAACGGGTGCTGGATAAAATCGCTTCGAATTATTTGCGCTGGTCAGGCGAAAGAGGTTTGAAGGGTTTAAAAATCTAAACACGCTACTATTATGGATCCCAGTAGCGTCAGAGTTGAAGCCCATGGTGCCAAGATCTCCACAGCTTGAGAGAAAAAGGCAGCAGGAAATCCCTAAAAAAGGGAGGAAGCGAAAAAATTTCATCTGATGATCTCGCGAAAGTAACCCTCTCGCACGGCGAGGATGTGCACTGGGAGCCGCGCGAATGTCTAGAGTTTTTCGGTAATTAAGCCAAAAAAT
>DCQM01000033.1:3238-5583 GCA_002323895.1 Akkermansiaceae bacterium UBA1518 | reverse complement strand
GTATTGTCAGCAAAGAAAAAGCTAATCCCCTCATTGAAGTAGACTCCACTTAGATCGATAGGTTGGGAGGATGTGTTGAGAAGTTCGACGAATTCAAAATCGTCCCGGTCGGAAGAGACCGCAAGTTCCTTTGCCGAGGTCGGATCGGCCGGGCGGTAATGGATTTCTGAAATAACGAGGTTGGTGGCAGCGGCGGGTACTGTATCAAGACTGAAGAAGGTCGAGGTCAGAGGGCTCCATTCGTTGGAGGTTCTGTCGAAGCTTCTTGCTTTGAACTGAGTTGGGCCATCGAACATCACAGACTCGGTGATATTGCTACCATTCGTGAGGTCAATTTCACCGCGGAGCGTAAGGTCAAATCGAATGTCGGAACTTCCGGCCGATTGATTGTGGATTTCCACCGCAATCGTGTTTTCTCCGTCAATAAATCGAGACGAAGGGATGGGATACTCGAAATAGGTATTTTCATCTGGAGTGCGGCCTGTCGCGAAGGTGTCAAAGTTGGCATTTGCTGGGAGAGTTGCGGTGCGAGCGACTTCTATCCCATTCACGTAAATGGCGGCTCCGTCGTCGTAGCGCAGACCGATCGCGAAGTTTGAAAAATCAGCGGGCTTTTCAATCGCCACCTTTTTGCGGAAGTAGGTAGTGGCATTTTTCTGATTTCCGCGGGTGTCCGGGTCCGTGTCGATAAAGCCTACGGTGGTGAGGACACTTGTTTCGCCATATCCAAGCTGGGAGGGACCACTCGCCCAAGCGCTATCATCGTAAGTGACACTTCTCCAAGCCGTGCCTTGGTCGCTCCCGTCATCGAGATATTTCCAAGTCTCGCTGGTGATGACAAAGTCCTCGGGTTCGCGGGTGTCGTTGGCGAATGCGGCATTGATGGCGGTGGGGCTGATGCCGCCTCCAGAAAGGCGGGGGTCGGATCCATCAGTGGTGTAGTAAATAGCCGTGGTGTTTGTGGTCATGGTGACACCACCTCCTGCTGGAATAGACCCTCCATGCTGGGAGAGAGCAGGCGCAAGAACGTCGGGATACATGCCGGCTTGTCGGAGCTGTTGCAGCGTGCTGGTGCTGCGTCGTGGTAATTGGGTATTCAACCAGCTATTGACGTAGGATTCCCAGCTTCCGACGGTTAGGAAGTTCCACCTTCGGGCTTCGGCGGCAAAACCAGGGCGCATCTCCTCGAAGCGCTTGCGAAGACGTTCGGTGCTTGCCTCAGCGGTCATTGCGCCGTTGTTGAAGTAGTGTTTGTGAATGCGGTCTGCTAGAAGAATATTGTAGTCTGGATTACCGCCGGTTCGTAGTTCGGTCATCGCTCTGAGTGGTCCATTGTGGGTGACGGGGTGGGTGCTACTCCACCCGCCTCTTGGCAGAAACCCATCGGGATCTCTGATCATAAATTTGAAGGGCACTTCCTGAGATCGAGAACCAAAAGAGCGGAACTCGCTTTCGCATTCACCGCTGGTCCACAGCAACATGAAGTCGATGACATTGGGGATATCGATGTGCTTGGAAGCGTTAAGGAAAGGATCGGGTCCGCCCAGCAAGCTACGTGTCTCATTCCAAAAGTCGCCTGTGCCGTCATAATGTTTACCGGTCTGGAATTCCGAGCCAGAGTTGTTGGCGCTGATGGCATCGTAGTCTTCTTTTTTGCCGCCAAAGTAGTTGGATGCCATCTCGGCGTTCCAGCGTTCACGGAGGTGATATTGCCCCCAGTATTGACCGTTGAGATAGACATGAACGAAGCGCCCGTGCGGCGCAATTTGGCCCATCTCGAGCATCGTATCATCGACGAAGCGGGAGGCCATGTAGCCCCCCCTTCGTGACATATCGTGCGAACCACTGCGAAGATTAATGGCGTCGAATTCATTCGTTGGCGGCGTATTCTTATATTCGAATCCGTCAAAAATTGGGTGTTTAAGCTTGGCCGTGCCATACTTTTTACGGAAATAGAGACGGAAACTTTTTTTAGTGAAGTTAGTAAAACCACCTCCAAAGTTTGTCATTCCGGCGTCTTCCTGGAATCCGGGTTTCCCATCGGGATAGATCATCTCGATAGAGCTCTTGTGCTCGATGTAGTCGTTATTATTGTCTTGAAGGAAGGGAGTGCGGGGAGTGTGTCCCGAGATGGCGATCGCTTGCTTAATAATCCCTCGCTGGGTTTCCGGAGAAAGGGTGGAGGTGTCCGGGAAAGGCGCTCGGTTCAGCAAATTTTGGAGTTCGGTTTTTTCCGCCCCATTTGTCAGCTCACTTTCGGATTTATCAATCACGGTTTGGTATTCCAAACGGTTTGTTTCCTGGCTTCTCCGAATGTGAACATCGATGATTCGTATATGTATGTT
>DCQM01000033.1:0-2827 GCA_002323895.1 Akkermansiaceae bacterium UBA1518 | reverse complement strand
ACTGACATCAAGCGAAGGTCGTAGTTGGCTTGGGTGACCAATGAAATGGTTGGGACAGCAGTTAGGGCATCCGAAAATTGGGCGCCGTAAACATCCTCTGGAAAGATGTAACTATGCGTGTCGATATTCGTGGATTGAAAGCCGGGTTTGTGCGCGATGGCTCGTATCACAGTCGTGCCCGTGATTGAGATGGGCCCGGTATAGATTTTGCCCGAAGTTTCACTGGGCGGAGTGCCGTCGGTGGTGTAGCGAATTTCCGCGCCTTCTGTTTTCGTGGTGATTATGAGATCGAAGGCGGTGTCATAAACTCCACGATCAACACTGAAACTTGTGTCGCTTACCAGTCCTTCATAGCGGACACCATTGGCCTCCCCGGGAGATGGGCTAGCGAAAAACCCTTCCTTCAGATTGGTGGTGTCTTTGAAGATGCCCATGAATTCGGGGACAAAGATAGCATCTGAACTCCCGGCGCTGCTGTTGAGTCCCTGAATTGCGAGGATGTTAGTTCCGGTGACTAATCCTCCTTGGCTGACTGGATAATTGAAGAAGCTCGTCGCGTTGTCTTCATTACGACCGCCTTCTGTGGAGCTGGAGTTCCATGCGGGAATTTCTGGCGCAGATTCCTTATAGAATTCCGTGCCATTCAAGTGGGCGACGAATCCATCCTCCCATTTCAGGCGCAAGTTGAGGTTGCTGATACCTGTTGGATCTGCGACTTCGAAGGGGATGCGAATGTAGACCGTGGCATTTTGAGACCGCATTTCGTCACCCGCATCGCCTCCGGTGCCAATCAAGGGTTGATAGCGGCCACCGGGACTGTCAAACCCAATGCCCGTTGCTCCGCTGTTCCAGCTCGAATCATCAAAATTAGGATTTGTCCAATTTTCCACTGGGCTTGTCGGAACATGCCATTTTCCCTGTGTTCCGGCGGAGAAAAAAGTGATGGGGGCTTCCCCCTCGATCCCTACCCCGAAGGCGACGTCTTTGGTCTGCTGGGGGTAGTCAAGAAATTCGCTAGAGATCGTGGAGCCGTCGGGCTTTACCAAAGCTAGATATCCGCCTTCCTCACGCTGCAGGCTAAAGTTTGTGTGGAGCTCACTCCCTGCCTTTGCTCGGTCTTTACCGGAAGCAAAAACCACCAAATATCCACCGCTTGTCATCTCGATGGCTGGCAGTTGCCATTTGGTGAGATCGTTTGGGTCGTCAGTGAGATGCCAACCGCTGAGATTTCCGGCTTCACCTGAGGTGTTCCAGATCTCGATCCAATCTTCTCGCTCACCATCTTCATCAACGATCCCATCGCTGTTATCGGCTATAAATTCGCTGATGATAGCTTCATCCAGGGGATCTGCGCCTGCACTCTGCGTATCCCAAAATAAGATAATCGAGACTGCGATGGTGAAGAAAAAAGGAGAAATAAAAGGCTTTGTGATCATTGGTGTTGACTGAGTAGGCAGGGCTAAGGTTTTTAACTGATCTAGACCGGCAAAGCAATGGAGGAGAATATAGGCATCTGAATGTTGTAACTGTGATCAAATTGCGTGGACAATTCCACGGGTCGGCGGCACCCTGGGCGGGAATGCGCGTGGTTTGGCAATCTTTGAAATTGAGAGCGTTTCCGATGAACCTTTCAACCGTCGCTGCCCTTATATTACTCATCGTTAATGACTCGCGGGTCTTGGCGGGGGGAGTTTTTGTTGATGTCACAGATGGAGCTGAAGTGGGCTACCTTCAGTGGACGCCGCCAAAGGAGTGGATCAAGCATGTGCCAGAGGTCATGACTGGTGGTGCAGCGGTCGCGGATTTTGATAATGACGGGTGGGTAGACTTGCTCGTAACTCGCTATGACAATACCGATACCCTCTTTCGTAACCTTGGTGACGGAACCTTCGAGAGTGTTAGCGAACTTGCAGGGATCAATGTGATCGCCCCGAGTAACGGGGCGGCGTGGGGAGATATCGACAATGATGGCGATGCCGATTTATATCTTAGTGTCGCGGGTGAGTCAGGTGAGCCTCTGCGAAATTTGCTCTATGTGAATCAGGGTGATGGAACTTTTTCTGAAGAAGGTCGACTTTGGGGCGCGGATCTTGAAACGCCGAATTGGCAGTCTGGTTTTAGTGTGGCTTTCGGTGACTACAATCTCGATGGGAGGCTCGACATTCATACTTGTCAGTGGGCGGTCACGGGTTCGGGAAATCGTTCTGTCCTTCTGGAAAATCGAGGGCCTTTGGGAGGGTTTGTTGATGTTACGGTTGGCGCCGGGGTAGAGATGTGGAAAGACCCCGAAGCGCAGGGGGGGCTAGAGTTCACCACCCAAGCGTTCACTTCCAGATTAACTGATTTAGATTGTGATGGCTGGCCTGATCTGGTCGTGGCTGGTGACTACGGAACCAGTCGGCTTTTCTGGAACAATGGAGACGGGACGTTTTTCGATGGAACGGAGCTGGCTAAAATTGGCGATGAGGAAAATGGGATGGGATTAGCCGTGGGTGACTACGATAGTGATGGCTTGCTGGATTTGTTTTTCACTTCGATCTATGATGCGCGGAGCCCTCAGGTGCCAAATTCTGGATGGGGTGTGACTGGCAACCGACTTTACCGAAATCTTGGCAACCGGGCCTTCGAAGACGCCACTAACATGGGTGGGGTGCGTGATGGTGGCTGGGGTTGGGGAGCCGTGTTCTTCGATTACGATAATGATGGAGATCTTGATCTAGCAATGACCAATGGGTTTGAAACTGATCGTTTGGAAACCGAAACACCCTTCAAGACAGATCCCACGAAGTTGTGGCGAAATGATGGGGGGACCTTCACTGATGTTTCT
>DCQM01000171.1 GCA_002323895.1 Akkermansiaceae bacterium UBA1518 | reverse complement strand
AGGACACCGGGGATTCCAAACGCGAGGTGAGGGCCGTGCCACTCAAGAATCCATGGGGTGGCGAGCATGGAGAGGAAAGCCCCAAGATTGATGGAGAAGTAGAACCAATTGAAGACCTTGGTGAGAAGGTGTTGGTTGGATTTGCCGAATTGATCACCGACGTGGGCTGAGACGCAGGGCTTGATCCCACCTGATCCGACGCAGATGAGGGAAAGTCCCGCGAAAAGCCACCAGCCAGCGGAGCCTGATACTCCCATCAAGGCGAGGCAGGCATGTCCGACGCAATAGACGATACTGAGCCAAATGATGACGCGGTATTTACCGAAAAAGAAATCGGCCAAAAGAGCACCGAAGAATGGCGTGGCGTAGACCCACTTGTTGAATTTGTGGTAATTCTCACTCGCGAGCACCTCCGACATTTGTTCGGTCGGGGCGTCTCCCATGAGCCAAAGGTATTGCACCATGAAGATGGAGAGGATCGCCTTCATTCCATAGAAGGAGAAGCGTTCAGCAGCCTCGTTTGCGATGATGTAGGGAATACCGCCGGGCATGCCGGTGGTTTCTGTGGGAGTGGTCCGGTAGTCTTGGCTCAAAGTGATGAAGTTTGGTTGGGAAGCATTTCATGCTATCAGTCGGCGGGGTCAACTACTGAATTGAAATGGCATGGCAATTTTTAGAATAGGGAATGGATCAGGCTTAATTTCGCCCTTGAAACGGGCACTTAAAATGAGGCCTGGGTAGCCGGAGCATCTTTCGGGGTGACGATCGCTGGGATCAGTCGTGAAAAAGAAATTCCCTACCACTCGATTGCGGCGGCTGCCCAGGTCAGGCCGGCTCCAAACGCGACCATTACTATTTTGTCGCCGCGTTTCATTTTTCCTTCACGGTGAGCTTCGTCTAGCGCAATGGCGATTGCGGCAGCCGAGGTGTTGCCGTATTTGTGCAAATTGACGAAGACGCGATCGTTTGGAACAGCAAGACGAGAGGCGATGGCGTCAATGATTCTTAAATTTGCTTGGTGGGGGATCACGACAGCAATGTCGTCAGGCTCTAATCCGGCTCGCTCGATGACAAGGTTTGCGGAGTTTTTCATGCGGGTAACGGCATGCTTGAAAACTTCTTTGCCGAGCATGGCAAAGCTTGCGAGTCCATCTCCGGCATTGTCTGAGGTAATGGGACAGGCGGAACCGCCGCCCGGGATGTTGAGGATATGGGTTTGTTTCCCATCTGTTCCGATATCGGTAGCCAGAATGCGACCCTCGCCTTCTTTAGAAGCCCGCAAGACGGCGGCACCCGCTCCATCACCGAAAAGAACGCAGGTGGTGCGATCCTCCCAATTTACGAAAGCAGAGAGTTTTTCGGCTCCAACGATAAGCGCGTTCTCAAAAGCACCAGACTCGATCATGCGTTTTGCGATTTTCATCGCGTAAAGGAAGCCAGAGCAAGCGGCCGAAATATCGAAGGCAACGGCCTTAGTGGCTCCCAGCTGTTGTTGGACGTAGCAGGCGGTTGCGGGGGTGAGGGTATCTGGAGTGATCGTTGCGACAATAATGAGGTCGAGGTCTTCCGCTGCCATGCCGGCCTGCTCAAGGGCCTTTTCGGCAGCCTTTGATCCAAGGTGAGAGGTCGATTCTCCCTCGCCTGCGATTCGGCGCTCCTTGATCCCGGTCCTGGTTACAATCCATTCGTCGGAAGTTTCAACGATTTTTGAGAGGTCATCGTTGGTCAGGATTTTCTCGGGGAGGTAACTTCCTGTGCCTGCGATAGTGACGCCTAGTGCCATGGGCAGAGTGAAGGCGATGAATGCTTGCGCCGCAAGCCTTGAAAAAGAGGTGCTTTAGATTTCTTAAGTCTCTTGCGGACTTCGCAAAGCGGACTATGTTCCCAGATGACAGTAGAATGCACGGCCCAAAGTTGTAGGGCTCCAGACTGGATGGGCGCGTCGCTCAAGTTTGCTGGCATTTACAACATACTTTTCGGGATCTGGGTGATTGGGTGGCCGGGCGCATGGTTTGAGCTGTCGGGGATGGAGGTTCCTCGCTATCCTTTCCTTTGGCAATGCATTGGGATGGTTGTCGGGGTCTACGGGGTGGGTTATTTAGCTGCTGCTTCGGCACCGCTCAGGCACTGGCCTATCGTCTTGGTAGGCTTTCTAGGAAAGGTGTTTGGACCGATTGGCTTTGTTTGGGCTGCTTCGCAAGGTGAGCTTCCCTGGCAAGCAGGTTGGATGATTATCCTCAACGATCTCGTTTGGCTTGTGCCCTTTGCTATGATTTTGTGGGCTGCCGCTTGTTTAATGGTAGGCCGTCCAGCGGTTGGTGCCCCGATGGCTCTGGACCAGGCCGCGCAGTCATTTAGACTTACCTCAGGGGAAACTCTCTTAGAAGCCTCCCAAAAGGATCAGCTTGCAATTGTTTTTTTGAGGCACTTCGGGTGCACCTTCACAAGGCAACTCCTCAGGAACCTTCGCGAAATGCATGAACGCGCGGAGGAAGAGGGCTCGCGACTGATCCTTGTTCACATGCTACAGGAGGGTGAGGAAAAGGAGTTCGTCGACACCGATGGAGTTGCGAGGATTGCTGATCCTCGTTGTGATCTCTATCGGGCCTTCGGTCTCGGGAAAGGAGGGTTCCTAGAGCTTTTTGGACCAAAGGTTTGGTATCGCGGAGCGATGGCATTCTTCCGGGGGTGTGGAGTTGGAATGCTGAAGGGGGACGGCCTGCAAATGCCGGGTGCTTTTCTCTTCAAGAATGGTGAAATCTTCGAGGAACAAAAGGCCCAATCTGCTGCTGATCTCCCAAGTGTCGAAGCTCTTTTCGGAGCCCGAACCTAGGAGTTTCTATGACGGGCCGCAAAGCGCCACGTTTTCATGGGTTCCGAGCAAGGAGAAACGGGTTAAAAACAAGGCTTTTCTCAAGGAATGAAAGGTTGTGACAAGCTAACATGCGATGGGATTGTTTGGGGCTCAAAATTGTTCAGTTAGAAACGTTTTAGAACTGCACTTGTAGGTGAAGCCACTGTCCCTATGCTCTAGGGGTGGTCACCATGAGAAAAACGCGGATCATTTGCACTCTCGGGCCCGCGACCGAGTCTCCTAAAAAGCTGCGGCAGATGATTGCTGCCGGTGCGGATGTCTTCCGCTTGAATATGAGTCATGCGCAGCATGCTTGGTGTCGTGAACTTGTGCCTAGAATCAGAGAAGCTTCTGACGAAATTGGGCGACCGGTAGGGATTCTTTTTGACCTCCAAGGACCGTCAATTCGGACCGGTGACGTCGAAGAGAAAATCGAATTAAATAAGGGGGATCTCGTTGAGTTTCGTAACCTAGGGACCGACGCCAAGCTCGAAAAATCAACGACCGTGAACTACCCGGGGTTGATGTCGGATGTTGGAGAAGGGGATGATCTCACGGTCGATAACGGAGAGCTTCTGATGAAAGTCGAACGGATCGAGAAAGATCGTTTGGTCTCTAGCGTCGTTACTTCAGGACTGATGGGTTCACGTCGCCACATCAACTTACCCGGCGTCCGCCTGAATCTTCCTGCTCTCACCGAGAAAGATATGGCTGATATTAGGTTGGCGGCCGAATGTGGAGCTGATTTTGTGGCAGGCTCTTTCGTGCGTGATGCCGAACATGTTCGTAAACTTCGAGCGGCTCTTGAGGCCGAAGGAAGTGAGGCTGAAATTGTTTCCAAGCTAGAAGATCAGGAGGCGATTCGTCATCTAGACGATATCATTCAGGAATCTGATATTATAATGGTCGCTCGAGGTGACTTGGGGATCGAGGTTCATGTTGAGGAGCTTCCTATCATCCAACGGCGGATCGTGAAGCGCTGTCATCAATTGGGTCGCCGGGTAATCGTTGCTACTCACATGTTGGAATCAATGACGGAAAACCCGACGCCAACTCGTGCCGAGGTAACCGATGTCTCGAATGCCGTTTATGAAGAAGCTGATGCTATTATGCTCTCCGGAGAGACTACGGTGGGGAAACATCCGATCCGCTGTGTCCAGCTCATGGATCGAGTTGCGAGGCGAATCGAGCGCTCGGGCGGATTGGGTTATGGAAAAGAAGCGACACTTAGAACCGAAAAGCAAAAAGTGATTCAGGCTGCCTGCGGCTTGGCAGATTCAATCCCGCATGCCCTTATCGCGGTTTTCACTCGATCAGGATTCACCGCACACCAGGCGGCGCTGCTACGGCCCCGAAGCCCAATTTTTGCTTTCACCCCACAGTCTTCACTTTGCTCTAAGTTTACTCTTTCGCGGGGAGTAAGATCGTTCAAAGTGAAGTTTGATGAGCAGCCGCGGAAGACGATTGCTAATGCCATCCATTTTTTGCAGCAGGAAAGGGAGCTAGAGGAGGGCACTCCGATTATTGTGGTTTCGGACATTCATCGTGAGGGAGCAGCTGTTGATGCCATCCTTGTTGAGCACTCCTGAGAATTGCGTGATTTTGGCTGATTTTATGACTTTGTGAAAAAAATCACAAAGTGGTTGAGGCTTGGGCCTTCAAGGTTATTCTCCCCTTGAAGCAATGACGGAAGAAAATCTTACGGTCTCTCAAGCCGCCTACGATTCCAAGATCGAAGGGAACATCATTTTCACGCGAGTTGACGCCGCTATCAACTGGATGCGGAAAAACTCGCTTTGGCCTATGCCGATGGGGCTCGCGTGCTGCGCGATTGAGCTCATGGCGACCGCATCTTCCCGATTCGACATCTCCCGCTTTGGAGCCGAGGTGATGCGTTTTTCGCCTCGCCAAGCCGACGTCATGATCGTCGCTGGAACTGTGACTTACAAGATGGCTCTCGCGGTCAAGAGAATCTGGGATCAGATGCCTGAACCCAAGTGGTGCATCGCGATGGGGGCATGTGCCTCTTCCGGTGGGATGTATCGCAGCTACGCGGTTCTCCAAGGGATTGATCGGCTCATTCCGGTTGATGTTTATATTTCTGGATGCCCGCCGCGTCCCGAGGCCCTAATCGAGGGATTGATGAAGCTTCAGCGCAAGATTGAGGGTGAGGAGTCCCTCAAGAGTCAAAAGCAGGAGCCAGCAACCGCTTAATTTACAATCCCATGAGTATCGAAACTGATCTCCAAGCGCTCGGGCAGACAAAGCCTATTGAATTTCGTGGCGAGACTACAATTAATGTCGGCCTCTCTGCGCTTTACCCAATTCTCGAGCGCTGTAAGGAACTCGGGTATGAAATGTTACTCGATATTTCCAGTCTCGATCATCTGGGTGAGGAGCCCCGGTTTGAGATGGTTTACGAATTAGCTACGCTCGACGATTCGAAGCATTTGCGTGTGAAGACGAAACTGGCTGAAGGAGTCGATGTTCCCACTGCCGTTTCTCTGTGGAAAACCGCAAATTGGCACGAACGGGAAGTCTACGATATGATGGGGATTAAATTTTCAAACCACCCCAATATGGAAAGAATCTTGATGTGGGAGGGGTTCCCGTATTTCCCACTCCGAAAAGATTTTCCCCTTGCGGGCAAGGAAAGTTCGCTACCGGATGTCGCTTTTAGTGGTGTCGCTCCGCTCGAGGGTGGGCCATTTGTGACGAGCCCTGGGTCCACTCGCGAGTCAGGTGAGCCCCGTGCAAAGGGTGAAAGCTAGCGATCTCTCGTTCTTGTTTTAGAGAGTCGTTCCAAGTTTTTGAATGACTTTTTTGTATCGAGATACAAATTGCGGGCATTGACACGGTGGGCCTGAGGGCTATTTTTCCGCGCCCTTTAATTTCAACTAAAAACTATGAGCGAACCCCAAACACAATCGTTTCAAGCCGAAGTCCGCCAACTCCTTGATATCGTTATCCACTCTCTTTACACCGATAAGGAAATTTTCGTCCGTGAGCTCATTTCGAACGCTTCCGATTCTCTCGAAAAACTCCGCCTAAAGGAATTGACTGAGAAAGGGATTTATCAAGGGGATTTGCCGCTTGAAATCAACATAGCTACCGATGAGGAAGCTGGAACTATTACGATCACTGATCATGGGATCGGAATGACGAGCGATGAGCTGACTGATAATCTTGGAACGATTGCTCGTTCTGGTTCCAAGGAGTTTTTGGAAGCTCTTAAGGAAAAAGGCGATGCTAATGCTTCGGTTATCGGGCAATTTGGAGTCGGGTTTTATTCTGCCTTTATGGCGGCCGAAAAGGTTGAGGTCTACACTCACTCTTGGGATGAGTCTGCCGAAAGTCTCAAGTGGGAAAGTGATGGTCAAAGCGGTTATACGATCTCTGAAGCTCAAGATGAGAAGCGTGGGGCTCGTATCGTGATTCACTTGAAAGAAGATGAGAAAGACTTCGCGAAAGAGGACACTCTGAAAGGAATTATCGACAAACATTCCCGTTTTGTGTCCTTCCCGCTGAGTTTGAACGGGGAACGTGTGAATACCGTCGAGGCGATTTGGCTGAAGTCGAAAAACGATATCAAAGAGGAGGATTACAAGGAGTTCTACCAATACTGCGCGCATGCGGTCGATGAGCCTCGCCACACTCTGCATTTTAGTGCCGATGCTCCCATTAATATTAACGCTCTTCTTTTCACACCCGATGAAAACCACGAGCGCCTTGGTTTCGGTCAAATGAAGGCTGGGGTCTCCCTTTATTGTCGCAAGGTTTTGATCGATGCCGAGCCACAAGGGCTTCTTCCCGAGTGGATGCGCTTTGTAAAAGGGGTCGTCGATTCTGAAGACCTCCCTCTCAACATTTCACGGGAGTCGATGCAGGACAGTGCCCTCGTGAAGAAGCTTAACACTCTTCTTACAAAACGCTTCATCAAGCATATCGCGAAGGAGGCAAAAGCTAGCCCTGAAAAACACGAAGAGTTTTATGAGCGCTTCAGCCGTTTCCTTAAAGAGGGTATCGCGACCGGTTTTGAACACCATGAAGCGCTCGCAGAGTTACTTCGCTTCGAGTCGAGCATGACTGATGAAGGTAAGAAAACTTCCTTCGACGACTACCTCACTCGTGCGAAGGAAGATCAGGATTCCATCTACTATTTGGTTGGGATTGATCGGAAGTCGATGGAGGCTGGCCCCTATCTTGAGGCTTTCCAAAAACGTGGAATTGAAGTCATTTTCCTAACCGATAATATCGACGATTACATCATGGAGACACTCCGTGAGTTTAAGGGGAAGAAGCTGGTCAGTGCCGATCGCGCTGAGATTGATCTTGATGAGCTTCCCGATGAGGAGGCCAAGCTGAGCGAGGAAGAAAGCAAAGAACTTGTCGAGTGGCTTAGTAAGACTCTAGGCGATAAGGTTGAAAGTGTTGATATGGGTAAACGCCTCGTGTCACACCCGGTGGTGGCTCTCACTCCACAAGATGCTCCAAGTGGGCAGATGCGTGCTATGATGGAAGCGATGGGGCAGGGCGCGCCAGAACCGAAGGCCCGACTTGAGTTCAATCCCAATCATGAATTGGTCGCCAAGCTCAATTCACTTCGGAAAGAAGACTCAGAGGTCGCCTCCCAGGTTGCTGGGCAGTTGGCTGATAATGCCCTAATGGCAGCTGGAATGGTCAAAGATCCCTCTTCCATAATTGCTGGAATGAATTCATTACTCGGTTCCCTGATGAAATAAACCGATGGGACATACCTAGCGGGATCCGGGTTTCTGAAGTTCATTGAGCATTCGCTCCAATCGGGTCGCGGCGTCGCCTGCCGGAAGGAAAGCGCTTAAGCGATCGGCCCAAAGCGGGAATGCCATTGGGGTGAGCCGGCGGGTTTCGATAAGACGGAAGGGGCGCTCTTGGATTGACGAAAGAGTCGTTTGTAATCGTCCTAGCTCAAGTTGGTGTTCCAAGATTTCGCGGCGGGATTGCTCAAGAAGTAAGTTGTCTGGGTCGTAGCGTGTGAAAACCTCAAAGAGGAGATTTGCTGAGACTTGAAGATCACGAGTCGGTTTTCTTTTTCCGGGCATATCAGGAATGAGAAGGCCGGCGACCCGGGCGACATAGCGAAACTGGCGGCGGGCCATTTCGGCTGTATTCATACACTCTAGTAGATCTTCAAGGAGGTTCTCTGTTCTGAGAGCTCTTCTCAGAACGTCTTCATCGAGGCTAAGGCCTTTTGCGGCACCAAGGCAAAATCCGTAATCGTTTTGAGTCACGTTAATCGATTCGCCGGAAGCTCTCGAGAGCCGAAAAGCGATCAGGGCACCTAAGCCTTCGTTCACCAAACGACCTGCAAAAGCATAAATAAACAAGTGTTCCCCCTCTCTGGTTCGGGTAAATTCGATGAGAAGCTCCTTGTCAGAGGGTAGTGCTGACCATGATTTCTGAATCTTAAGAATAGGCGCGACTGCTTTGAGTTCGGGGCTTTCAAGTGAACCGTGCAGGCTTCTCGCGACGGCGTGTGAAAGTTCGGACGAGAGCGGCATTTTACTACCGCCCCAAATCGCGACCTCTCCCTTAGTTTTTTTAGTAGCTGGTCTCACTGTAGCAGTGAGCTTATGGAAGCGGATAAGCTCGAGGCGACGACCGGCGAAGATAAATTGTTTTCCGGTTTTCAACTTGGAAGCGAAACCCTCCTCAACACTCCCGAGACTTCGACCACCTGCAAACTTAATGAGAACGGAAGTGTCGGAAGTGATGGTCCCGATATTCATTCGGTGAAGTTGGGCCGTCCTTTTGTTGGTGACGGTTAGAAGTCCATCGATAATTTCTGCTTTCTGGTATTGTGGGTAAGCCGAGAGGGGACCTCCATTAGTGAGAAACATGATGGCCCAGTTCCATTCGGCTTCGGTGAGACCAGTATAACTGAAAGTGGAAAAAATCTCTTTTTTGAGTTCTTCGGGTGACGTCGGTTCTCCAAGTACGATTGTTGTTAGATGTTGGGTGAGGACATCAAGTGGTTTTTTTAGTAGGGTCCGGGATTCAATCTCTTTGTTGTGCCACGCATCGCGAGCGGCGGAGAACTCGATGAGCTCAAGAGCATTCGTTGGGACGCAAATAATTTTAGAAACCACGCCAGGTGAGTGGCCAGCGCGGCCGGCCCGCTGGGTGAGCCGGGCGATACCCTTAGGAGATCCAATTTGAATCACTTGATCTACTGGCGAAAAATCGACCCCAAGATCGAGGGAAGATGTGCAAATAACGCACCGAAGAGAGCCATCTTTGAGGCTGAGTTCAACAAGTCCTCGCTCATCTCGACTCAATGAACCATGGTGGATTGCAATGTCCTCTGCCCAGTCAGGTTTTGCCTCTCGGATTTCCTGATACCAGATTTCGGCTTGAGATCGGGTATTCGTAAAGACAAGAGTTGTTTGAGCTTTCTCTAGTTGTTTCGCGACTCTTTTGACTGATTTTGTTCCCAAATGACCTGACCATGGAAATGATTCAATTTCATCTGGAATGAGGGTCGTGATTTCGATCTTTTTGTCTTGGTTCGCTGCAATCAATTTGTGCGGACGATGATCGATGAGCGGCTTGGCCGCTTCGTCGAGATTTCCCAGAGTCGCAGAGAGGCCCCAAATCCTCAACTTCGGCAACCAAGTTCGAAGTCGAGTGATGCAAAGTTCGGTTTGGATCCCGCGCTTGGTTCCGAGGAGTTCATGCCATTCATCAATAATGATACATTTCAGATGAGAAAGTTTCTGTCTGGTGTCGGAATAAGTGAGAAGGAGCGAAAGTGACTCGGGCGTCGT
>DCQM01000050.1:3446-3572 GCA_002323895.1 Akkermansiaceae bacterium UBA1518 | reverse complement strand
CGCAAAGGCAATCACCCTAATCGATACTTACGTCACCGAACAGAAACTCGACGGAGAAGCCAAGCAAGAGGCTCTTATGTACAAACTGAACATCCTCTTTGGAAACAAAGATTTTGAGGCACTTGA
>DCQM01000050.1:0-3053 GCA_002323895.1 Akkermansiaceae bacterium UBA1518 | reverse complement strand
ATGACCAGCTTCAAAAACACTCGCCTCAAGCAACTTAAAGCTCAGGCTGAAAAGAAGTAAGACCAAGATCTTAAATCATTTTAAAAAGCGCGTGCGGCCTGTGCCTCACGCGCTTTTTTTATCACTCGCCCGGATCGTAAACAAAGCAAAAGAATTTCGCCTTGGGAGTTGCCTGCATTTCGAATGAAAGCAACCCATTCTCGTCGGCCTCGATTTCAACTCCATAGTCCCAGGTCTTAAGGTCAACCGATGACTTAAGAAGGCGAATTGCCTGCCTACATCATCACTTTTCTCGCGGCGCAATCTTCAATAAGAAAAAATAAAGAGAGTAAGCAATCACCTGAAGAGTCACCAGATAGTATGGCCATGGCCCCATGTGATCAAATGGTGTGCCCCCCGCAGGCTTGTGATTCAGGAAGCCATAGTTCGCTCCAATGATCCAATTGATGAACATAACGACAACCATGTATCCAAAGCTCCAGTAAATCGCACGCCTCATCGCTCCTTTCAATGGAACGATTCCCAAACCCCAAACTAAAAAGATTGCCGCGACCGGTCCTCCACCATGTTGGAGGAAAAAAATGTAGAATTCCAACTCCCCGTGATCGAACCAAAGCGTCGGCATGATGAGCCCTTGGAGGGTTCCAGCGATCGCCCACAGGTAACCAATTTCAGCGAGTCGCTGGTTTTTGGTAAAAAGTGCAAAGGCCAAGATAACTGCAACGACATCACAAAGATAGAAAGGCAGCGAATCATTGATGACCATTTCACGGCCGAGCTCTTCGACTCCATATCGGACAAGAGTGAGGACAGGGTCCAGCGCAACCGAAATGAGAAGTAAGGCTCCCAACACATAGCGAATGATTTTGAGGTTTCTCTCGTCCGGCCCACTTCGAGCGTAAGCGGTCAAGACTACCGCAACTATCAAAGTCGTTAGCATCGCAAGATTATGTGGCACCGCGAAAGCCTGAAAGTCACCTTCCATTAATAGATCCATCGTGAGAAAGGGTAAGCACAATCGTGCCAAATGAAACGATCGAATCTCGATGGTTCCATTAAGGAAAGCGATTTCCCCGCTTCTATTGTAACATGCACATCCCCTGTCCTAAAACTCACCCCAGAGATAAAAGCACTTTTAGCGAACAAGCTAGAGATGATAGGCTACATTCATAAATGAAGTGCAAGCAGGTTTCGCGACTCCTAATCGGAGCACTACTGGCATCGCTAGCATCATGCACTTACCTGCCCTCTCTTAATAGACCGGCAAAGGCATCCGACAATCCGGATACAAAAAACTATCGAAACCACCCTGTCCTTAAGACCTATTACGGCATCTCGTCCTGGTACAGTATCAAAACCAACCGCGGGCGCACTACGGCAAGCGGACGGCGCCTCTCTAACGGGGCCTACACCGCCGCTCATAAAACCCTTCCTTTTGGCACCAAAGTCAGGGTGACCTGTCTCTTCAATGGGAAATCGGAAATCCTCGTCATTACAGATCGAGGTCCCTACCGGAGGAGTCGCATTATAGACGTTACGATTGGAAGCGCTCAACGCCTCGGATTTTACTCGCGAGGGATCACTAAAGTTAAAGTTGAAGTCCTTGAATGGGGAAACTGGCGCTACAAAAAGATGTAACGCGTCCCTTTCAATTTCAATCCACATCCCGACGAGATAAGCGGACTACGCGACCATCTTTTGCTAAATCGATTCTTACGGTCTTAGTCCTCTTCTTGTTCGCGATCATCTTCCTCCTCCAAGAACTCGCCAAGTTGGCCTTCAAGACTATTGGGGACAATGGCGATCAAAATGATATCATTCCCGTCGTATTCGGTCTCAAGGACTTTCCCTTCACGATAGATAAGCCCTGAGACGTCTCCACGGGCTTGGGGGATTCGGTAGGTCAGCTTCTTGACTCGATCCGCGAGCAAGCCAGTAAATCGGGCAGTAAGATCTTCGAGGCCTTGGCCGGTAACAGCCGAGGTTTCAAAAGCACCAGGAAAATCCGCACGGAGACCATTCAGAATTGCAGGATCTGAGACACGGTCCACCTTGTTCAGGACGATAATGACACGCTTTTCATCAGCTCCTAATTCGCCGAGCACCTTCCGTGTGGTGTGATAATGATCCACGATTTCATGTGACGAGGCATCAAGCACATGAATCAGAAAATCCGCAAGAATCGCCTCCTCAAGAGTCGCCTTGAACGATTCGACCAAGCGGTGGGGTAGATTGCGAACAAACCCCACCGTGTCACTCAAAAGGAGGTCTTGTCCATTTTCCAATTCGATTCGTCGAGTCGTAGGGTCAAGAGTCGCAAACAGCATATCTGCCTCCATGACATCCGCTCCAGCAAGCTTGTTGAGCAGGGTCGATTTCCCGGCGTTGGTGTATCCCACGATAGCTGCCGTGGCGACATTGTTGGTTTGTCTCTCTTTACGCTGAGTGGCTCGTTGTTTTCGTACCTCCTCGAGCTCCGCCTTGAGCCGAGAAATTCGTTTGCGCGCCAACCGCCGATCGATCTCGATCTGCTGCTCCCCCATTCCCCGAGAAGCACCACCACCCCCGGTTCCACCGCCACCTTCCCGGTCGAGGTGCCCCCACATGCGGGCCATACGCGGGAGGGCATATTGCATGCGGGCCAGATCGACCTGAAGCCGAGCTTCCTTAGTGCGCGCTCGCTTGGCAAAAATATCAAGAATGACCTCCTCCCGGTCGATCACCGTCATATCGGAGAGTTCTTCCCAGTTACGCTGCTGCATAGGCGAGATCTCATTGTCGAATACCATGCAGTCGCAACCCCGAGCACGGGCCAATTCAACGAGCTCATCTGCCTTGCCCGTTCCACAGATAAACCGCTTGTTGGTATCGCGAACCCTCACCAATTCAATCCCCGTCACCCCGATCTCGAGCGTATCGACAAGTTCTTCCAACTCGGTCAGGAGCAGCTGAGTCTCCGCCTCCTCAGATTTATCAAAACAAAAACCAATGAGCATGGCCTTCTCGACCATCTCCGGCTTCTCTCTTACTTCAAACATAGGCGATGAAAGGAA
>DCQM01000157.1 GCA_002323895.1 Akkermansiaceae bacterium UBA1518 | reverse complement strand
ATCAGGAATCGCGGTAATCACGAGAGCCTTTTCCCTCTCGCCCTCCTTAGCTGCTCTTTCTTTATCCCCACAACTAGCAACCAACAGCGCTGTTGAGGTAATCGCGATCCTGCCAAGGCAGCTCTTCATCATCTGGAAGATCGACCGATCTCCCGCTTGGAGTAATTTCATGCTCAGGGGAAGCATCAATTTTCTGCCCTCCGATGGCAAGGTAACAATCTTGGTGATTTAAATCGTCTCATGCCCAAATAATTCGAGAAAACCCACCTGGAAAACTTAAGCTACTTCAGGGCCACTTTAGCCTAAGATGTCGTTTGGAGAACAAAGAATGACAAAAGACCGCAAGCGCAAAGCAGTGGGATTGCTATCATTTAATTGTGAATGCGAAAGCCCCCTGTAAGGCACTTGATTGTCGCAATAGTTGCCCTTTCGGCAACCGAGGTTGCCTCTCGGTAAATGTAGGACTCGATGTCGCAATATCAGAACTGCAAAGACTCGGTCCCTGCCAACTTCTTGTTAAACAGGCTGGACTAACATCGATTTCACCAATCCAACTGAAAAAACTACAACCCTCTACCGGTTCATTCGTAATGCCCTGCGACGGGGTCCAGCTTCTTGACACGACCCAATTAACGCTTTTCCGCTGCCCTTTCCAAAAAACTCTTAGAGTCGGCCTGGTCGCTCCAAAAACATCAGGAATATCATTTCTAAATTTTCGCGAAACACCTTGGGACAGTCTAGCCGTTGATATTCTCTGCGAAACCTTACAAGCAACTCCTAAACCGGCCAACAACCACTGTGTCGAAGAATGTTCAAAATGGTTGGATGACTGGTCAAACTACGACCCTCCATCTAATCTTTCTCCACGCGAAAAAGACATTCAGCTCATCCGAAACAGCCACACAATCAATATTCACATCGATCGTGGCTGTGTCCTCTCAAACACAACAATCTCTCCTCGATTTATTGACTTTGATGGTCTTACCGTCCGAATGAGTGAGAGGTATCAAGATCGAATCGTAATCGCCGACTTGGGTCGCACCTGCCTCGCAAATAACAAGAGTGGTCAGATCAAAATATCCCTAGCAGGCTAACGGGAATTCTAAGATCTATTCAGCAGGCACGAAAGAGATTACTGGATTCATCAGTTTCAATGAAACACCCCGGCAGGACTAGGATGGACGCCTGCCGGGGTGAGGATCATCGAGTCGAAGGGAGTGAAATCAACCCCCCAACCCAAGAAAAAACGTTATGACCGCTTCCGCCGAAGGACAAATGAGGCACCTAACAAAGCCAGCGCCATCGAAGTTGGTTCAGGAACTGGCTCCGAATTGAAAACACAAATTTGAACGCCGTCGACTGAACGAAAGCTCCCGGGAAACCCCGGGAAAATCGCATCTCCAAAGCTAGCGTCAATTTTCGTAGCTGAAGCACCGAGCTGTAAATCTGTAAAGAATACGACCCCTTCAATTCCGTCCTTACTAGTTCCGTAGGAACCAGCATTGATTACTGTTGCGCCTTCTACCGAGGGCCCAACGCTGTAAGCACTAGGCGGCCCTCCACGCCCCCCAAGAAGCGAATAGCTCACTCGGACATAGCTCGCTTCCTCTGCGAGCTCAAGTGAGCCGTTCCAAGTTGCACCTCCATCATGAAAATAAAATGTATCTGGATTGGACCCAAGTCCACCTATAAAACTATACGCGTCGGTTACATTTGTCGTCAAATCACTCGATGTAATAATCGCTCCAGATGTTGACTGTGCCGAGCCTTGTGAGCCGCTTCCCGTTTGCTCCGGGCCGGTTGCGTATTCCCAAGTATCCCAGGAAGCTGATGCGAGAGCATTAGGTGCAGTTTGCCAAACTGTAGCCGCTTGCGCAGAAACAGAGGTTAAAATAGCGAGTTGGATTATTTTTTTCATTTTTTTGGTTTTAAGATTATTCAGCTGTTTTGACTTCTTTCAGTCGAAAGAAAGTTGTCGTTTTTTGGAGGGGTAAAATGATTTGGTTAACGCCTTCAGCTCCCGGAACATCAACCCAGCCATTAGCTAGTGATTGGCTTGATTGTAAGCGACGACTGCCAAGCCATGAGACTGTAACATCACCACTATTAATCCGGACTCGAAGTGGCCTTGGTTTCGCAACTTCCAAATAATTTTCTGAAAGATCCAGCGACACCCTATCAAGGCTCAAAGAACTGGAAGCTGCATCAAAAAGAATCGTGTATTTTCCTGTGAATGGGATTTCCCGAAGATCCCATTGAATCCCATAGATAGTTCCCATTCCTCCGTTTTCACCATTCAACGCTTCTTCACTGCCGACAAAATTCCGGGTAGGGAAAATGACACTTACTTCACCCTCATCGTTCTCAACGATTAGCTGTATTCCAGTAGTATCAACCTCGGATCCCAACGCTCCAATTTGAAGGAAAATATTCTGCACAAGAAGTCCCGTAGTGTCGTCCAACTGCATTGATATTGGCGCCTGAAAGCTATAAATATTACGACCACTTGTCAGAAAGGCCGAACTGGTTCGGCAGGTCAGAGTTGCATCTTCGTCAACCGCAACATCTGGGAAGTTTGGAGCAAAATTTGCCTCGGTGAAAACATCCCATTCAGCATGAGAAGTCCCCTCATCACCTCTCCAAGAAGGAGTAATGAGCTGGCCAAAAACTGGCGCACTCAAAGTGAGAAAACATATCAGTTTCTTCATCCGGGTGGGAGCATGTCTCACCTTTATTTTTCTCGCTGCCGCTGAGTTGTCTTTCCCTAACGCTGACTTGCATATTAGAAGGTGATTTCGAGTGCAAGAAAGCCATTGACTCCAGGCTGGGTATCAATACCGCTTGTCACACCTCCTGCGTGACCGCTTCCCCGGTTTGCACGCGCCCACAAAACATACTCCTGATCTAGTAAATTTCGTACACCGCCTCTCAGAGTCGCTCTGTCCGAAAAACGATAATGTCCAATTAAATCAAGGAGGAAAAAATCATCCGTAGCAGGAAGATCCCCTGTGATTTTCGCCTCTGGCTTAGCTGCAACGTAAGTTCCAGCCAACTCCATGCCCCACTTGTCGTCGGGACCAGTAAAACCAGCCCAAGCAACCGCCTTCCAAGGTTCCACCGTATTGAGTGGAGCGGCCCCACTCACCCCTTCCGACCAGCCAAAAGTTCCTCCAAGTCGCAGGCAACCAACAGACCACTCACTTTTTAGCTCTACTCCATAAATTTTTGTGTTCGTAGCATTTTCTGTTCGTAACACATTAAGGCCGTCAATAACCTCGCCAGTTGGAACATTACTTTCAAGAAAGTTCCCATAACGATTGTAGTAGGCAGTGAAGACTGAATTCCATGAGCTAGATTCATGGCGAAAACCAAGCTCAAACAGGTCAGAATCTTCCGCTCTAAGATCTGGATTAGGAAGTGAGATCGACAGATTATTTGGGTGAACAAAGACGCCTGCTAACTCTTCTGCTGTAGGATTTCTGAAACCTCGAGTGTAACTCCCAAAAAAAGAAAGTTCGTCAGTCTTTTCGTATTCAAGAAGAACACTTGGCGATAGAAATTTATTCTCATAGTCAATCGCCGCAATGGTCCGCTGCCCAATCAATCTCCCAACTTCATCGAAGACGGGTAGCGCAGTCTGCGCAAGGAATTCTGGAGTATTGGTAGGATTAACACGAGAATACTGAAAGCGCAGCGCAGGAGAAACAAACCAACGATCGCCAATGCTAATTTCATCTACCATTGTTATTGAGTGGTCCCAAACAATAGAGGGAGCTAAATTCGGAAGATCGATTGGTGCAGCGAGGCCATCCTGCCGATTCAATGAACCAGAGATATCACTCCGTGCTACCTGATACTCATAAGTAAGGGAGTGCATCTGAAGCTCTTTTGAAGCAGCTAAATTTATACCAGCTCTATTGGTGTAATATGAAAGATCGTTGACCCGATCACGAAGCCCTCCAAAAGGAGTAAGAACACCTTGTAAATTCAAATTTCGTGACTCAGATGTCTGATTATAAAGTTTACCCGTATATTTATCAGCAAACCAATCTTCACTGTCTGGCTCAAAATCAAAATCAAGACTAACCCTAAAGCGACTCCTGACCGAATCACTTGACGCATTGATTGTTCGCCCAATGAGCGATTCAGTCTCAATACTGTCTAGATTTGTAAAAGCTTTTGATCTAAAAAAATCAATCGTTGGTAATACGGTAAGACTACCGTTTCGGATGACAGTTTTCCAGATTACCGCATGGCTCTTCGCATCAGTTGGGTTAGCCGGAATGCCGCTATTATTTTCGAGCTCATGCCCCTGCCGGTAACTGTAGACTATGCTTGAAGCAAGATCGCCATTACCCCAAGCGCCAGAAAATCTTTCATTCCAACTTCGATTATTCGAAGAGTAAGTCGAAGTTGAACTAAAGGCTTTACCGATCAAAGAATCCCCTAAAAGCGTGAATGGACTTTCAGTCTGACCCGTAACCGTTCCCGCTAAAGAGCCACTTCCCGGTGATGCAGTTCTTAAAAGATCAAGCGAAGAGAAAACTGCTGGATCGAAATAGATTCGACCTGGCCCTCCAGAGCCTTGAAAAGATCTCACGACAAAATCATCTGGCTGCGCAATACCATCAACTAGAACCTGAACTCGATTCCCCTCAAGACCACGAATGTTGATCGAGTTGCTTCCACCTTCCAAATAAGGCACTAAAGAATCAACTCCAGCAACATCAAGCGGCACCGAAACTCCGGGTTCACGCTGCAATGAATCAGGTAAGGTCACTGCTCCTTTCCTGAGTAAATCCTCAGCCTTAATCGAGGTTGTGCTCCCCCTCAACTTGCCATCTTTGATTAGCTTAGCCGTTACTTGGACCTCCCTTAATTCCGTGACTTCCCCTTTAACAAAAAAAGAGAAAAAGAAAACGAATGCTAGAAATTGGGCAAGCCGAGTCATCTAGACAGAGACAGACATAGTGATAAATCTAGCGAAGAAACTTGGTAAGAACTTCACGAATCGCTACGCGGTTTATCGCTTCACCCTTCTCGGCCTTCCGTCCCATACTATTGATCTCAGACATCAACCGATTCCCATCCACTATCAGGGCGTAACGAATAGGCTCATCGGTATCTGAAATCACTTGATCCCAACAATTTCTAACCTGACCCCAAAAAGAGCGCGTCTGATCCCATTTTTTTCTAGCCAGCTTGAATCCTCCTTTTGAATTCTCATCCGAAACCCTCCTGTATTGATTCAACCCTCGTTCCATACAAAGAAATTTTCGCTTTCCCTCGCGAGAAACAAGCTTGCTATTTTCTTGTTGGTGAACCCAGCCTTCGGGGGTTATCACATGCCGATTCGTAACCATTAGTAAATCATAATCGTTTCTCTTAGTATACTCACGACGTGGAAGAGGACGTGTCGAGAGTCGAGATGTCCAGATTGAGGTATTTGCGGTATGAACCCAGGCCCCAAAAGCTTTGTATCTTGGGCTCTCGTCAATTTGTGTCACAAACTGCGTCCAAGTCCCCTCGACATCCGCATTCGAATGAGTCACAGGCAGCCATGTGTTGCCGCCTTCATAATTCAAAGTCCTACGATCCTCATATTTCCATACTTGTCCCCAGTGTTTAATAACGACTGGACCATCTTCACCTTCGACGACTAACAAATGCTGAAGAGCGATCGATTTACCCGTATCTTGAGCCACTTCTACGAGCTCATAGGCGTCTGCCAAATACGGTTTTTTGAGCTTGTAACCTTCATCTAAGGAGACGGTTTCTTCAAAATTGAACTCGACCTCAAATGCCCCGGACATTGCGAGGATTGCAGCGCGATCTTGTGCAAACTTCTGTGAATCCGCGAGAGCACAGATACTAGTGATTATCGTAGATAGAAGGGTCAGGTATATTTTCATTTACTTCGACCAACACACTTACACTTTTTGTGTACTTTGAATTGCGATCACTTGTCAAATTATTGCGTTAAATTGACAGCCCTCACATCAGGAACAGATCCGGGCCGCGTCCAAAATACTTCCCAAGGCGCATCGCGTGCTGCCGAGTGATAGCCCTCTGCCCATTCAAGATCATTGAACAAAGAGGCGGGGATTTCCCCAGAATTTTTGAAAGATCTTTAATCCGTAATTTATGCTCATCTAGAAGTTTCTTGAGATACTCAACAGCCCGTGGTTTTTCTTCCGGTCCTTCATATCGCTTTACCAAAAGGTGAAGTAATGAGAGATAGTCAAGCTCGTCAGCGGTTAGTTTCCGTGATCGTCCTTTGAATGATTTAATATGGCACAGAGTTTTTAAATAGGACTCACGAGAACGAATGACCCGTGGTGGGAAACGATTTACCAAGGACTCATAAGCAGAGCTCGAACGAGAAGAAGTTTTCACTTGGTCAATTACCATCACTTTTAATTTGATCTCATATATTTCCGAAATCTGCTTGCGATGAATTGCGCTTCTTTGGCGCTTATTTAAACCTTGGTGTTTTTTCTTTTTTTAAATTCAGACTACCCCTAGCTACACTTGATCATCGTCATATCCTGCGGCTGTATAAGAACTTCTTTCACAATTAAGAACTGATCGCCATAGCTCTCTTACCTCAGAAGACTTTGCCGAAATCTCACAAAAGTTTTCTCCGTGAGTATTAAATAGTAATAGCAGTTGATGCACTTCTCCATCGAGTTCCGCTTGGACAAGGCGGAATGCATATAGATGATTCATATCGACTTCCATTGAATAACTCTGACCCTCGGAAACTAAGAAATTTCTTTTCTTTAAAAGATTTAGGGGGGCGTGTGAACTCACCAAATTTCCATCTCTGCTAGACATCGAAATCGTGACCGCAATCTCTTTATTGATAGTCCTAGCCAAGATTGTAGTAAGTGGATTTTGCGCCATTCTAACGGTTCTCAAATGGGCGGCATCTCGGCAACACGGACAAAGAGTTGGAGTTTTTACAGAGATCCGTTCAAAGTCCTCCGTCATATTTTTTTCACAAAATGTTCCAGTTATAAAATACAGCTGGCGCCTGGAAGAAGCCAACTTTGGCTCCAAAACGATCGCTAACTCACGATTTTCTGAGACGAAATGCAGGCTAGCGTTTTTGACTGATGCGTAAACCATGCCACGGCAAGCCCGTCTGAAAGAGAATCCAGCTTCGGCTATAAAAAAATCCTCATCTGAAAGATACCCGGACGAAAGATTAATTTCGCCTCTACTTGAAGACATCGGAAATCTTATTTCATACTTGCAAATTCCTAGAGTAGATAAGCCTTCCCAAAATGAAGGACTAGAACAATCAACCTGAATCATAACTTTAAGATTATAAATTTTAAAGAGAGACACTATCAGGATGGAAAAGCTTCATACCCCGGCTCCTATGCCCCAACAAAGCAAGACTTCCGATCGTGAGTAAAATTAGCGCAGACGGCTCAGGAATCTGCTCTACCCTGAGAAAGGTTGCTCCTGGGACTTCGGAATTATTAGAAAATCCATGAAGAAAATCACTTCCCGATCCATCTTCTCTACCCGTCAACGCGATAAAATAATTAGAGTTTTTTTCATCAATCCAATCATTGATCAAATCAGTGACATCAAACGTTACGAGTCCGAAGGAATCTACCGAAGCCGAAGAGACAATATTTAGGATGTGAGTTGATTCAAACTCGACAGCGCTCATCATCCCGCTGGGGTTAGTATCATCTACAATAGCTAGCAAGGGGTTTGCACTAAGCCCATGAGCAGAAACCAAGAATGGGTTCTCTATGTCTGCATCGGCATTAAAACCTCCACTTACTGAGGTTACTGAAAGAATCGCGCTAGCTACCGGATTTTCAAAGGAGGTAGGATCAAATGAGGTAAAGTCAAAGTAAATCCCTTCGGGTTGTCCAAGCCCAAAGGGCTCCGGGGAACTAACCCTTAGAATTGGACGTGAATCACCATCGTATCCTCTAACCTGATCCACTCCTTGAAAAAAACCTGACGTCATCACGCTGTTTTTCGGAGATATAATTATACTTGCTTCCCCCACCGAAACAGCGGCCAACGAAGAAAGAAAAACGAACCGTATGTTTTTTGTCATCGTTCAAATGCTATCGAAAAAATGACATATTACTTGTTCTCGGTTATGATCCCCTGACTCTGGGTTGTGAAAAAGATGGGCTACGCTCCATTCGTTTTTAAAAACGTGATCAGCCCCTACGAACTTCTTTTAAGAAACTGGGACGGTGTCATCCCCTGTTCCATAGAGAATGCTTTCGAGAAGTGAGACAGCGATTGATATCCGACTTCTAATGCAACCTCGGTCACATTGAGCCGATTCTCCGAAAGCATTTCAGCCGCTTTAGAAATTCGTAACGATCTTAGATGCAAAAGAAGCGTTTTCCCTGTTTCCTGCTTCACTAAACGACTCAAGTAAGGAGGAGCACACCCCACATCTCTAGCTAGCTTCTTCAAATCAAGGGCCTGCTCTAACCTTCCCTCAAGCAATATTAAGGCTTCGCGAACATGGCGGTGGGCATTTGATTTAATCATCGAGCAAAAGAACCTAGGTTCTTCCTTGGGCTGACGGAACAAGTGCAATGATAAAATCTCCAAAGTCTTAGCCAAATACCATGCCTTCTCGACGGCAGATTGAATGGGAGGACTGACTAAATCGCCCAAGAGGCCTGACTCACGGTCGGACCAGCGGCGCAAAATTCCCAAATTTTTCTTCATAATCAGCTCAACCGGGCCAAAAACCCGCTCCACCGATTCGATCGCGATCACCAGAATGACAAAATTGTGTCCACCATCAGAGGCAAATCGAGTCGCTGACATCAGCCCCGCCTTACTTCCAGTCGTGAAAAGACCTGCTGTCGCGGGGAGGAGCGTGAGGCGAGTTCCAGCATCCATCATGAGACCCTCTCCTGTTTGATTTAAGACTAGATGAAGCGACGATCTTTTTACAACATCAGCCCACGAGCCGGCCTCACCGGGATCCCCAATGAGATGCCAAATTTCAAAGTCTAAGCTACCGGACTGGCGATGGATCAGCGTCTTTCGGATCACTATTGGTATTGAGACTCAATCCCAATAGCAACCTTTTGTCGCAGAACAATTCACCAAACAACCAAAACTTCGCTCTCCCTTCTTTTAAGAATCAGCTTTGGCCTTTCTCGATTTTCGGGTTAATCACAACTCATGTATTTGACCGGATTCGCAGATGAAGCAGCTCAGGACCTCGCCACCCAAATCAAAGCGACCAAGGAAATTGGTTGGACCCGCATCTCCGCACGGGGGGTGAACGGGGCCAATCTTCACGAACTCCCTGATGATGAGTTTGATAAAGTCGCCTGCCAACTCGACGATTCTGGCATCACCATCCCTGAATTTGGCTCCTTGATTGGCAATTGGGGGAAGAAAATCACCTCCGACTTCGATATTACCCTTGCTGAAATCGAGCGAGCGATTCCCCGCATGCAGCGCCTCGACACCAAGTTGATCCGCATTATGTCATATGCACAAGAACCTTGGGGAAACGACCAGCAGGAAGAAGAACGCTTTCGACGCCTCCGCGAAATCTACGCTCGATTTGCCGACGCCGGCCTCCAAGCTGTCCATGAAAACTGCATGAACTGGGGAGGTTTCTCTCCTGACCACACGCTTCGCCTTGTAGAAGAAGTTCCAGGCTTAAAACTGATCTTTGACACCGCCAATCCGGTTTTTCAGCTCGACCGCTCCAAGCCCGAGCCCTTTCCTTGGCAGGATCCCCTTGAGTTTTACAACAAAGTCAAAGAACACGTCGTTCACGTTCATATCAAGGATTGTACTAACCCCGCCGTGGGCGGGACCGAACCCACCCAATACACCCTTCCTGGCGAAGGTCAGGCAAAGGTCGTCGAGATTCTCAGGGCACTCAAACATGATGGCTACAACGGTGGGCTTGCCATTGAGCCACATGTTGCCACTGTCTTTCACTCGACCGAAGATGAAGAGCCTGACTGGCGGCAGTGTTACGATTCCTATGTTGAATACGGACACGCCATGAACCGATTGATGGAAGATCTCTGCTAACCTAACGCAATGGACCAACTCTCACCCTTGACTTTAATTGGAGGCGTTATTGCGCTCTTCACCATTCTCGGGTTTTTGAAGAGATTCGTCTCCTTCTTTTTTAATCTCGTTGCCCTATCCCTCGGAGCCATCGCCGGATTATGGGCTTATAATAGCGGATTTGAAATTGCACAGAAGGCCGTTGATAAGCCCCAACCGTGGATGTCAACAGCCATTGGGATCTCAACTTTCATATTCACCATTGCCGTATTCCGTAAGATCATTGCCTTTCTTGCTGGAAAAAAACCTGAAGACAATCAGGCACGTTCCGGAGGATTCAGAATGGCTGGAGGGATTTTCGGGCTCCTTCTTGGCGCTAGCTTTACCTACTTCATGCTCACTGGCGTGCGTTACGCTGGCACGGTCTCCGAACTCGATCGCTTAACCCAATATGTTGGCGGTAAAATCGACGCCTCTAGTAAAGAGCCAATCTTTGCGAAATTAAAACTATGGATCGACAGCAGTCAAATTGGACAATTACACCAGAAGATTGATTTTCTAAACGACCCGGTCGAAGCCAATGCTGCTAAGTTGGCGATCGTCAAAGAAGAGAACCTTGAGAAGTTCGCAACGATGACCTCACAACAAGGAGTCGAATTCATCCCTGATGCCATCCCAGTCGATCCCGCAATCCAAAGAGCATACGACCGCCGCAACTTCGGAGCACTTCTAAGAAATGAAGCCATCCAAAAAAAGCTCCGCGAAACCTTCACCGACGAACAACTTCGCCAACTG
>DCQM01000219.1:2993-4806 GCA_002323895.1 Akkermansiaceae bacterium UBA1518 | reverse complement strand
TGGGAGACCAAAGATTCACGCGAGATTGGGGTCGAAGTCCTTCCTAAGGAGCTTGATGAGGAAGTGGCAATCCTGCACCTCAACAAGATTGGGGCCAAGCTGACCAAGCTCACCCAAGAGCAGGCGGACTATATTGATGTCCCCGTTGAGGGTCCCTACAAGCCAGGGCATTATCGTTACTAAGCTTCGAAGCGGATCTTAAATTCATCGGCTTAACTCTTTCAAAGCCCGCCCTCTTCGGAGTGCGGGCTTTTTTAAATTTCGAATGACTCCTTTTTAGAGGAAAGAGGAGGGACCCATCTCCTGTCAGAGTTCCTTGTTTCATGGCTGGAAATCCTTTTGTATGCTCAAAATACAGCTAGGGTAAACATCGTCTGAGATGATCTCGATTTAATTATTATTGATTAGTGTGGGGTTTAATTTGGGCTTAAGGTTGAGATGTTATGAGCGAAGTCACTTTACAGGAGAGATTGATTCGGACTTGCCGAGACCATAGCGGAAATGAAGCTCTCGCCGATTCGAGCGGGGCGAGGTTGACCTTTGGCGAGGCCTTTGCAAAAGCGCTTTTCCTCACCGGAAGGCTCGGAGCGATCTTTGTGGACCAGCCCAAAGTTGGTATCCTAGTTCCTCCATCGGTTGGTGGAGCACTTGTCAATTGGGCGGTTTTACTGATGGGTAAGATCCCGGTGAATTTGAACTATACCTTGTCCCAAGAAGGTATCGTTTCTTGTCTTGAGCAGTGTGGAATTACCGATGTTGTGGTGTCGGGGAAGTTGATGGAACGACTCAAACTCGATCTCCCAGTCCGGATTCATACCCTTGAAAATTTAGCGACTGCACCACGACTCACGGAGAAGTTACGAGCAGGATTTCTGGCGAAATGCACTTCTTCAAAAGGATTATTGAAACGACTGGGAGGTTCGCAAGCCGGGCAGGATGATCTGGCCACCATCATTTTTAGTAGCGGGAGTACGGGGCAGCCCAAAGGGGTGATGTTAAGCCATCGAAATATAATCACCAACGTAGAACAGGTTGGTGAGGTTTATTCGTTTTTGCCTAAAGATTGTATGTTGGGGGTGCTCCCTTTCTTTCACTCCTTTGGGTTCATGGCCACGATCGCCGGGCCTGCCATCGGGGGCTATGGGTGTGCCTATCATTTCAATCCCATAGAGTCTAAAGTGATCGGACCATTGGCAGAGGAAAACGAAGTCAGTATCATGATCGCCACTCCGACTTTCTTGCAGTTTTATCTTCGTGGTTTGACACCTGAACAGCTGGGGAAGCTCAGACTAGTCGTGGTGGGGGCTGAGAAGCTTCCTTCGAAGATGGCCCAAGCCTTTGAAAAGAAATTCGGGTGCCTCCCTTTGGAGGCTTATGGTGCGACCGAATGTTCACCTGGCATCGCGGTCAACGAGCCGCATGCGAATCAACCGGGTTCAATTGGGCGATTACTCAACCAGCTTGAGGCTAAGATTGTGAATCCTGATACGGGAGAAGAACAACCCTCTGGTGAGCCAGGGTTGCTTAAAGTGAAAGGTCCAAACGTCATGATGGGCTATCTCGGTATGCCTGATAAGACGGCCGAGGTGCTCAGGGACGGTTGGTATAATACAGGTGATATTGTGCGGATTGACGAGCAGAGTTATCTGTGGATTGAGGGACGATTAAGCCGCTTCAGCAAGATCGGCGGGGAGATGGTTCCTCATGGGAATGTCGAAGAAACTCTTAATGATCTCGCTGATCAAAACGAACAGGTTTTTGCAGTGACTGGCTTACCTGATGAGAAAAAGGGAGAGCGTCTTGCTGTCGTGCA
>DCQM01000219.1:1677-2641 GCA_002323895.1 Akkermansiaceae bacterium UBA1518 | reverse complement strand
ACTGCGAGCGAGGAAGTCCTCGAGGAGGTCCTGAGTAAGCTAACAGACGCCACTATTCCAAACTTATGGAAGCCCAAGCGAGGGCAGTTTTTAAAGGTCGATAAACTTCCTTACTTGGGAACCGGAAAAATCGACCTGAAAGGATTGCAAGAAATAGCCCAAGGCTGAGAAACAAGCTGAGGCCTTATTCGGTGGCTTCGATCGCCGGCTTTTCGGGCTCTTGATTCCCGTCTATATCAGAGGCCATTATCCCTTTAATTGTGAAAAACAGAATCGCGGCCATGAGTCCAGAGATAGGAACTGTAATGATCCAAGCTGCCGCGATCTTAAAAAGTGCAGATCGTTTCACGAGCTCTTGACGGAATTTCTTCTTGAGGCTCTTGCGCTCGGATTTGCTTAGCTCGATGCTGGCGTTCTTCTTTTTGAGTTCGGTTAGCTTGGCGCGTTTGTCCTGCAACGAAGCAGCTTCGAACTCCTGCATGAAGCGTTCAACCTCGGCTTGGTCTTGCCCTTGATGACACATCTCAATGGAGTGAATCGTTTCAGCATAGCTCTGTTTGATATATTCCCGAAGGAATCCAACTCCAAACACGCCACCTACCGCAATGTGAGTTGAGCTCACCGGTAGGCCGAGTTGTGACGCAATGATGACCGTGATAGCCGCCGCCATTGCGATACAAAAGGCTCGCATCTGATCGAGTTCAGTAATCTCGCTGCCAACCGTCTTGATCAACTTGGGGCCAAAGAGCGCGAGGCCAATGGAGATTCCAAGAGCCCCGATGGCCATAACCCAGAATGGGATGGGAGCTTTCGAGGCAACTCCGTCGCTGGAAACGGCTTCGGCAATAGCAGCGAGCGGTCCGACCGCATTTGCGACATCGTTTGCTCCGTGTGCGAAGCTCAGGAGGGCAGCTGCAAATATCAGAGGAATGGTGAAGAGTTTGTTGATCGAAGGTTTCTCGTT
>DCQM01000219.1:0-1339 GCA_002323895.1 Akkermansiaceae bacterium UBA1518 | reverse complement strand
GCAAGCGATGCCGAGTGCTTAGAGACCAAGCTTTTTACGACGAAGTAGCTCACAACAGCCAAGGCGAGTCCGATGCCGCCGGCTTGGAGGATGTCGAGTTTGATGATCTTCTTGAGCCCCTTCATGATGAGATAGGTGCTGAAGGCGAAAACCATGATTGAGACCATGATGGGAACCATCCGGCGACCGGCTCCGATCATGTCCCTTCGGTAGGTGATGCTCCGTTTGATCCAGAAGAGGAAGCCAGCTGCAATCGCGCCACCGATCACAGGCGAGATAATCCAGCTTGCGGCAATCATTCCCATCTGGTTCCAGTTTGCGATACCGAATCCTCCGGCCGCGATTCCTGCTCCGAGAACTCCGCCGACAATCGCATGGGTGGTAGAGACTGGTGCGCCAAGAGCGGTGGCAATGTTAAGCCAGAGAGCTCCGGCGAAGAGCGCCGCCATCATCAAAGCGATAAAGATTTGGGCATTGGGGATAAGGGAGGGATCGATGATCCCCTTTTTCACTGTGCTGACAACGTCGCCTCCAGCGATTAAGGCCCCGGCTGCTTCAAAGATTGCCGCAATCAAAATTGCTCCCAATAAAGTCAGAGCTTTGGAGCCCACTGCCGGGCCCACGTTATTGGCAACGTCGTTGGCTCCGATATTCATTGCCATGTAGCCACCGATCACTGCGGCAATGACGAGTTCGATGCTAACACCCGATCCACCAGGCTGAAGGCTGGCAGCGAAGAAGGCAGTTCCAATTAAGAAGAGAAGGGCAAGCCCCAAACGTTTGAAATCTTGTTTTTCAGAAGCGTGCTTGGAGCGTGTTTCGGGTGCCATAGGTCTTAGGTTTGCGCGTCAGTTTTTTTCTCTCGTTACGCCAATTTATTTAGGTGACAGAAAAGACAGGTCAAGCTGGCTGATAGAGAACTAAGGCGATTTTTTTAAAACGGTCAAACTACGGGGAATTTGCTCCCTAAAAGAGGCTTCAAAATACAGCCTTCTTCGTTTTTTTATTTAAGGCACCCAAAGGAAATAGCGCTCATGGAAATGGAAAAAGCTGCCGCATGAGTTGGGGTAACCCTAAATCTCTAGCTCACTTCTTTTGAGGTGCTTTTACTAAGCGAAGGGTCAAGCAGAAGAGCCCGAATTTTCCACAGAAGAACGCCAGAACCCAGAATTGCGAGGGCACCAATCGCAAGGAAGACTTTGTTGGCGGGAATTCCCATATCATTGCGGAACAAGCGCACGAGTAAGGCTCCAATACTACTGAACACGAAGGACAGGGCATTGGCAGTCCCGAGGAATCTTCCTCTTTCATCGGGAGGTGAGAGGTGCTGCAGAAGAGA
>DCQM01000100.1 GCA_002323895.1 Akkermansiaceae bacterium UBA1518 | reverse complement strand
CCCTCCCTGACATCTAAAGACGACATACCCGCCGGGGGAAGAAATACTCTTCCATTCCTCTCAACAGGGAGTTCGGAGCGAGCAACTAGACTGGCAGGCACCAGCACAACAAAACAGATAATCTTCGACATGGAATCTTCTCAGGTGAGGATTTTCTTTACGACCTGACCATGGACATCAGTAAGACGATAATCGCGCCCTTGGAATTTAAAGGTGAGTCGCTTGTGGTCCACTCCGAGGAGATGCATCAGAGTGGCATTCAGGTCGTGGACATGCACGGGGTCCTGAGTTACATTGTAGCAGTAATCATCGGTCGCACCATGGACATGACCGCCCCTCACACCCGCCCCTGCCAGCATCTGAGTAAAGCAGCCGGGATGGTGGTCACGGCCAGCAGCGTTACCGGGTTTCTGCGCGTAGGTGGTTCGCCCAAACTCTCCACCCCATACAACAAGAGTATCTTTTAGGAGGCCTCTCTGTTTAAGATCCTTGATCAACCCGGCCACTGGCTGTTCGGTATCCCCACACTGGCGGGAGAGGGTCTCTTTTAACTTATCATGCTGATCCCATCCCATGTGGAAAAGCTGAATGAAGCGAACGTCTCGCTCGGCCAGACGGCGGGCTAACAGGCAATTCCTCGCAAAACTCCCCTGTTTTCCCACGTTGGGTCCATAGAGCTTCAACACGTGTTCCGGCTCTTTCGAGATGTCCGCTAATTCTGGAACACTTGCCTGCATGCGAAAAGCCATCTCATACTGAGCGATCCGTGATTCAATAGCAGGATCCCCAATGAACGCATGCCGCTTCTGATTGAGTCTCTGGAGATCATCAAGAGTATCCCTTCGGATTCCGCGATCGATACCCGGAGGGTTCTCGAGGAAATATACCGGGTCCCCGGTATTGCGCAGCTTCACCCCGGAGTGCTCGGCGGGCAGGAACCCGGAATTCCACAATCGGCTATAGAGGGGCTGAGCTCCTCCAGAGGTCGACCGAGAGGTGAGAACAACATATGCGGGAAGGTCCCTGTTCAAAGCGCCGAGCCCATAAGAAACCCAGGACCCAATACTGGGTCGCCCGGCTAGCTGGAACCCGGTCTGGAAAAAGGTGATGGCGGGATCATGGTTGATAGCCTCGGTTTTCATGGAGCGAATGATACACAGGTCATCCGCTACATCGCCCCAATGCGGGAGCAACTCGCTCAATTCCAGACCCGATTGTCCATGAGCGGAGAACTTGAATGGACTGGGCAGAACCGGCAGTTCCTTCTGACCCGATGTCATGGTGGTGATTCTCTGTTCTCCCCGCACCGATGGGGGCAATTCCTTACCTCTCTCTTTTTCCAGTCCTGGCTTAGGATCAAGCAGGTCCATCTGGGAAGGCCCGCCTGACATGAAGAGAGAGATCACCCGCCGGACCTTGGCATTTTCCGGTGGTATTGTGGCAGCCCTTCCTTCCTTATCAAAAAGGAGGGAACCGAGGGCCAACGCGCCGAACCCATGCCCGGAGTTCTGCAGGAAGGAGCGTCGCCCGAGAAGCCTTAAACTCTCGCCTAACTCTCCCACCTCTGTCCCACTCAGGTCTCTATTTCCACTACTCTCCTTCATCTGTTAATCACTTCATCAAGGTTCAGGATGACATTCGCCACCGTTGTCAGGGCCGCCATCTCCGGCTTGGAAAGGTAAGCCCCGACCTTAGATTCTCCCTGCCCCAGTAAATCCTCGGCAGCCTTGCCATCCCTGCGATAGCGCTCCACCCGCCGTTCATATCCCTTCACCAGAATCTCCAGCTCCTCCTTCTCAGCCACCCGGGAAGTGGCACAGCGAAACCCCCATGCGATTCTCTCCCCCGGCGTCCCTCCCTTAGTCATCATGCGCTCCGCAAATTTCTTCGCAGCCTCGACATAGGTCACCTCATTCAAGAGGGCGAGGGCCTGCAAAGGAGTATTGGTCAAGGTTCTCTTCACCGAACACATCTCCCGACTGGGCATGTCAAAGAGAAGCATACTGGGCGGGGCCACTGTCCTCCGAATGCGAGAGTAAAGACTACGCCGATAGAGCTTCTCCCCATGATCCTGCTCGAAGGTTCCTCGTTTTTCTACTTCCAACCAGAGTCCAGCCGGCTGATACACCCACCAACTCGGACCTCCGACCCGCTCTACCAGGAGACCTGAAAGAAAGAGAGCCTGGTCACGCAACATCTCAGCCTGCAACCTTGTTCTCGGCCCCCGACTCAGCAAGCGGTTCTCCGGATCACGCTGGAGCCTTTCTTCATCAATTATAGAACTTTGGCGATAGGACCGGCTCATGACTATTGCTCTGATGAGCCCTTTGACGTCCCAGCCAGACTCCACAAAGTCCACTGCAATCCAATCAAGGAGTTGAGGGTGACTCGGCCAGTCACTTTGACGTCCCAGATTTTCGGAAGTTTTGACGATACCGGTCCCAAAGAACTGCTCCCAGATCCGGTTCACAAAGACCCGGGATGTCAAGGGGTGCTCTCCATCAACCAGCCACCTCGCCAGATCGAGACGGGTCAGGCTCTCTCCCTCCGGAACCGGAGAGAACGCTTCCGGCAACCCAGGGTCCACTTCCTCACCTTTGTCATCATATTGCCCCCTCTTGAGAATAAACGCCTTCCGATCCACTTCATCCCGCATCACCATGACGTGCGGATGAGCTGCTTCCAGCTCTTTTACCCTGCCACTCCGGGCCTTCGCGTCCGGGATATCCGTTTCAAGCTTCTTCACTGCTGCTTCAAAATCGCTCTTCCTATACCGATGACGAGGTTCGGCACTGCCCCTTAGATTATTGATAAACCCTTTTTCTTTCAGCCCATCGAACATCGCGAAAAGCTGATAGAACTCCTTCTGGCTGATGGGGTCATATTTGTGGTCATGGCAGCGAGCACAACTCAGCGTCAACCCAAGGAACACCGACCCCATGGTTTCCACCCGGTCCATGACATATTCCGTGCGCCACTCCTCTTCGATCGCTCCCCCCTCGGTCTGGATCCGATGGTTCCGGTTGAATCCGGTGGCCACGATCTGGTCATCGCTGGCATCTGGCATAAGATCCCCCGCCAGCTGCCAGGTTACAAACTGGTCATAGGGCTGGTTAGTATTGAAGGATTCAATAATCCAGTTCCGCCACGGCCACTGAGCATTCTCGAGATCATTGTCATAGCCGTGGCTGTCCCCATACCGCGCACCATCCAACCACCAGGCTGCCATGCGCTCCCCATAACGAGGAGATCCCAGCAGACGATCCACAACCCTGCTGTATGCTCCCTGCGACTGGTCAGCGACAAAGGCTTCCACCTCCTCGATACTGGGTGGAAGTCCTGTGAGATCGATCGACACGCGCCGGATAAGTTCCCCCCTCGTGGCTTCCTCCTGCAGTTGGAATCCAGCCCGGGAAAGCCTCTCCTGTACGAAGGCATCGATAACCTGCTCCTTTCCCTCCTTCAGATCGGAAAGCCTGCTCTTAACCGGTGACCGGAAGGCCCAGTGACGCTCATATTCAGCTCCCTCACTGATCCACTTCTTAAGAATCTCCTTCTCGGCATCAGTCAATTCCGCTCCCTCTCCCGGCGGAGGCATAACCTCATCCTCATCCTTTGAAAAAATCCGATGGACCAGCTCACTCTGATCCGGATCCCCCGGAACGACCACACGCAATCCATCACGCTCCCTGTATGCTTCCCCGGGGTCATCGAGTCGCAAGTCCGCCTTTTGTTTCGACACGTCCGGCCCGTGGCAGGCAAGGCACTTCGCAGTCAGAATCGGCAGAACCTCCCTGTTGTATTCTACCTTCGCTCCGGCGGTCAGCAAACAGCCTAGAAAGATTACTACACATGAAAAAAGCTTCATCGACCCCTGACTGCTAGGGGTTTGTTTTTGGGGATGAGTGCCGTAGGGCTTCATTGAAGGGATCGGAGAGGGGCGAAAGGGGGATAATTTGTCTAGACAAACTTACACGGATGCATTTTCGAATTCAATTCATTGCATTTGAGTTAAGCTAACCTTACCAGCAATTAATAACCTACTGACTGCTACGAGTTTGCTATTGGGATGGTAAGCTCCTTTTTGCAGACTTGCCAGCCGGACCCACAACTTGAAGGATAGTCAGATCATGAAGGTTTTCCTCATCCTTGCCCTCCTCCTTCCCGGCTTCGCCATCGCTAAAAAGCCAAATCTAATCTACATCCTCACCGACGACCTAGGCTACGGTGATCTTGGCTGCTATGGCCAGAAAGTGGTGCGGACCCCACGCATTGATGAAATGGCAAAAAAGGGACTTCGTTTCACCGATCACTACGCTGGTCACACCGTTTGCCGACCCTCACGCCTCTCTTTTCTAAAAGGGCAGCACACCGGTCACACCGCCATCGCGGGCAACAACGCACACATCCTCCCTCCTGATTCCGTCACCATCAATTCCCTCCTCCAAGACGCCGGCTACCGAACCGCCTCCGTCGGAAAGTGGGCCCTCGGGCGCGAAGGTGAAACCGGCCACCCCAACAAACAAGGTGTCGATTTTTTCTACGGTTGGATCGACCAGAGCGAAGCGCACGACTATTACCCCGAGTATCTCTGGCGAAACGAAGAAAAGGAACGCCTCCCCGGCAACGAGAACAGCGGCAAAAAAAATGTCTCTTCCAAAAAAACCACCTACGCCCACACCCGCGTCACCGAAGAAGCCCTCGCCTTCATCGAACGCAACAAGGACGCCCCCTTTTACCTAAACCTGAACTGGACCATCCCACACACCAACAATGAAGCGGGACGCTTCGAAAAGAACGGCCAGGAAGTCCCCGACTGGGGAATCTACAAGGACAAGGACTGGCCCGATCCCGAAAAAGGTTTTGCCGCCATGGTCACCCTCATGGATACCGACACCGGACGAATTCTTGACCTCCTCGAAAAACTCGACCTCACCGAAAACACCCTCGTCATTTTCACCTCCGACAACGGCCCTCACCAGGAAGGCGGCCACAAGGTGAACTTCTTCGATTCAAACGGACCACTCAAAGGTTACAAACGCTCACTTCACGACGGGGGTATCCGCGTGCCCATGATCGCCTTCTGGCCCGGAACCGTAAAACCCGGCATCAGTGATCACGCTTCCGCTTTCTGGGATTGGATGCCCACCGCCTGCGAACTCGCCGGCATCAAATCCTGGAAAGAGAGCGATGGCCTCTCCTTCGCACCCCTTCTCCTCGGGAAAGAACAAAAACAATGCGACTACCTCTTCTGGCGTTGGAGCAAATTTCGGGCCGTCCGCATCGGCCATTGGAAAGGCGTCGCCACCGACGGCAAACTCGCCCTCTACGACCTCAAAAATGATCTTGGTGAACAAAACGACATCGCTGCCAAGCACCCCAAGATCGCAAAGGAGATGGAAACCATTATCTCAGAACTTGAATAACAAAACCCTGCCCCAACCATGAAACATTTCCTCGTCCTGGCGCTCTTCCTTCTTCCATTCACTAACGCCGCAGAAGTCCGCCCCAATGTCCTCCTCATCACCGTCGATGACATGTCTGCCGATTCCCTCGGCTGTTTTGGAAGCAAGCTCAAGAACACTTCCCCCCGCACCGACCAATTCGCGAGGGAATCTCTCCGCTTCCAGCATGCCCACGTCTGCGTCGCCAATTGCTACCCCAGTCGCAACGTCATGTTCTCCGGGCTCTACCCGCACAACAACGGTGTCGAAGGATTCTACCCCATCAAAAACAAATACCCCATTCTCTGCGACATCCTGAAATCAAAAGGCTACTACACCGGCATCCGCGGCAAGGTCACCCATTCCACGCCCTATCATCCTTACCCCGGCTGGGACCACGACCTAACCATCGCGCCCGACGGCTCTAAATATCACATCAAAGACGTCCCCTCTTACGGCACCTCAACCACCACCGGAATCAACCACGCTAAGAAGGCCAACAAACCCTTCTTCCTCAACGTCAACATCTCCGACCCACACAAACCTTTTTGGAAACCCGGGGATCAAACAAAGCATCCCGCCTCAAAAACCTTCAAAGCCGACGAAGTCCCCATCCCCGGCTTCCTCTTCGACCACCCCAAAGTCCGCGAAGAACTCGCCCTCTACTATTCCTCGGTCCGACGAGCTGATGACGCCGTCGGCTCCATCCTCGATGCCCTCAAAAAATCCGGTGAAGCCAACAACACCATCGTCATTTTTCTCTCCGATCACGGGATGCCCCTCCCCTTCGCCAAGACCGCCCTCTGGCATCACTCAACCCACACTCCACTCATCATCAAAATCCCCGGCATCACCAAACCAAACGCCATCGATTCCGATCACGTCGTCTCCGCCGTCGACTTTGCCCCCACCATCCTCGACCTCCTCAAAATCACCCCCTCCACCAAGTTCGATGGCCACTCATTCGCCCCCGCCATTCGTGGAGAAAAACAACCCGACTTCAGCGCTGTCTTCAAAGTTTACAATGAAAACTCCGGAGCCGGACGCAATCCCATGCGTGCCATCCAGACCAAAGACTACCTGTATCTCTGGAACCCCTGGTCCAACGGAGAACGAAAATTTAAAACCGCCACCACCGGCACTGCAAGCTACCGCACTATGCAGGAACTTGCCGCCAGCGACCCCGCCATCGCCAAACGCCTCGAACTTTTCGATTACGGAACCATCCACGAACTCTACCACATAAAATCAGATCCCGATTGCCTCAATAACGTCATTCGCTCTGCAAAACACGCCGACGCCCGCAGCTCTCTTCAGTCTCAACTGCTCACCAAAATGTCCGACACAGGAGACCACGCCCTCGAAGCATTCCAAAAACGAAACGATCCCAAAATAGGCCATTTTTACACCGATAAAAAACAAGAGGAAGCCACCACGCGTCGCGCCTCCCGTCGAAAAAACAAACAGCCGAAAAACAAGAGTAACCAAAAACTCATCTCCCTCGTCGCCCCCAAAACCGCCACCCAAGGCAAAGAGGTCACCCTCATCATCAGCCATACCATTTCTAAAAAACTGGGCGTCCAGAAAGTCCATATCACTCTCAAAGACGGCACCAAAGCAAAACGCCTTGAGCGAAAAGTGATCACCGCGGCCGGGAAAGGAACCCAAAAAATCACCTTCACCCTCCCCGCCGAAATCACCGACCACCAAATATCCTTCTCGGCCTTCGTCGGCCCCGACTACCCCAACAACCTCCAACACGTGACGTCCAAACCCATTTCCACCCAAAAATAACCACCTCTAAATCCTGGCCCTTAATGCGATCTTAAACCTTCACTACCAAAAGAAACTTCCTAGTAGTAAATGAAACCCCATCTCTTCACTTTATTTATTATTCCCTCAATAGCGCTCTCTAACACCTTCACTGACGGAAGTGATAAATTTGGGCTCGCTGGCGGCAATGACGCATGCTGGTTTGATTTTAATAATGATGGGTATGTTGATATTTGTGCGGGAGGGAAAATTTTCAGAAATGAAAAGGGCAAAAAGTTTATCCACGTTGCCGATGTTGGGCCCAGCGTAGCTGCAGACTTTGACAATGATGGTTATTTGGATCTTTACTCTTGGGGTAGTCGAAAAGTTTTCCGAAATATTGAAGGAGAACGATTTGAGGCCATTCAACTTCCACACCTTCCAAAGGGATCATCCCTCGGCGCTTCGTTGGGAGATTTTAATAATGACGGTTTTGTTGACATCTATGTTGGAGGGTATGAATCATGGCCCAAAGACACCTACGCTGACTTTGTTTTAACTAACGAAGAAGGAAAATCCTTCAAGCTTGACTGGCAAGAAGTTCGCTACAGAGCAAGAGGCATAAGTTCTTGTGACTTTGATAGGGACGGAGACCTCGATGTTTATGTTTCCAACTACAGGCTACAGCCAAATATTCTTTGGCAGAATAACGGCAAAGGGAAATTCTTAGATATTACTGGAGAATTTGGAGCTCTCGCTAACGGGCCAGGATTTGGAGGTGGTCATTCGATTGGTGCTTCTTGGGGAGACTTTGATAATGACGGCGACTTTGACCTCTTCGCGGGTAACTTTGCCCATAAGGATAGTCGAGGAAATCAACCAGAATCGGTTTGGCTTCGTAACACCGGAAAAGAGGGGCAATTTAAATTCGAAGACAAAGGACAGGGTGGTGTTTTTTATCAGGAGTCATACTCAAGTCCATCAGCAGCAGATTATGACAATGATGGAAACCTTGATCTATTTTTTACTACCGTATACGGGGTCGCATCCTTTGGTCGTAAGAATAATCCAGTCCTATTTCGTAACGAAGGACAATTCAAATTCTCGAATGTAAATACATTAACTAAACTTGAAGGTCTAGGCGCTACTTACCAAGCCGCATGGGCTGACTTTGATAATGATGGTGATCTTGACCTCATGACTGCTGGTCGTTTTTTTGTAAATAATGGGAATAAAGACAACCACTGGCTCAGAATTAAACTTGAACACAATAAAAAAAATATAAACCGTTTCGCTATCGGCGCTCAAGTTCGATTAGCGTTGAGTAATGGTAAAATAATAAGCCGACAGGTCGAATCAGGAACTGGTCAAGGCAACCAAAACGAACTCACTTTGCATTTTGGCTTAGGCTCTTACGATCGACCCGTAGAGGTAGAAGTTTTTTGGCCAGACGGAACGATCTTGAACCGAGGAGGCATTCCCGTCGATCAGAAGTTTATTCTGAATCCAAATAATTAAACCGCGCGTTCTTTTGAGATGATGCCGCTTACCTTTACAGAAGAAGTAAGGCGGTGGGGAAGACCATATTTTTTGACGGTTTTCTTCGTGAATGCGAACCCGGCAGAGATGTCACACCAGCTTGGCTTGTGCAGCAGCAGGAGAAAAAGAAATCTGGCTGGGAAATTCTTGCCGATAAAAAAGGCAGGGTCACTCATCGCCAGCTGATTCCACCAAGTTTGGAGAACGATAGATTTTTTAACGAAAGTTCCCGGTCAAGCTGGGTGCTTGAGATTATCGAATCCTGTTACGTTGCCGGGGTCGGTGCAATAGCCGGCACAAGTGAGAGTGTTATCTTCTCTAACTACCATTCCATGATTAAGAAAAAAGAGGCCTCAAAGCTCTGGGAGATTCACCCGGAAGGAAACGAGACACCCCTTAAGTAGACTTCAAGCTCCCTCCCCGCCATCTAAAGCTCCCCACCCCGCCGGGGGAAGAAATTGCGAACGCTCTATATAATACGGTGAGAGATTTTTTGGTCCCTACTATGGGCGCGATCTAGACTGGTTTGTTATCCTTGGGTCCAAATGCGCCTTCAAGGCCCTACCGCCGAAAGCAATTTCATAGCAGTCGAAGCTATGGATCAGGCAATTGTTAAATTGCTTACCAGTGATAAGAGGCAGATCAAATTATTGAGAATAGGTCCATGGAATCGTTCCTATTCCCGATTGAGATTCCTCTAAGAGTTCGAAGTATGATTTCATTGCATCACTCTTCATGAAGTTCTTCATTTGCTCGCTTTGCTCATTAAATAAATCTTTTCCATCATTGGGTAATTTCCAAATAGTGATCTGGTCATATTTTCCTGTGATCGAGCGGAAAAGCATAGGAGTGTATCCAGTGCTTGATCGAAATTGGTCCATTTTTTCAAAACCTTCCTCAGCCTTTCCCATTTTAAAAGTTTCAAAATTTACGACTACAGGAGTTTTTGGTCCACCCAAGTTATAAAACGCATCATTAATCTTAGGGAGCTCTCCAACCAATTTAAAAATTGCAGTGGATTTTTTCTTGATGAGACTGAAGAATTCTTTTTCTAGCTTAATAAATTCTTCTTCCCCTAATCTTTTGATAATATCTTTTTTCCACTCTTGGGACACTTTGTCGGGGTTTTGTTTAGAGTCGGCTAATCCCTCAGGCTTGTAAAAGAAGACAACATGATCCCATTCTCCTGCCTTCAGATCAAAAGGAATAGCAAGTCGACCTACATTTTTATCGGTAGGAAACCAATACTCTTCAATGATCTCCGAGGCTCGTAACTTTCCTCCAGGATGGAATGAACTGAAGGAAGCTTCAAAGTAGTATACTTTTTCTTTGTGGTCGTCTGCAAAAACGGTCTGCAATACAAATAATGAAATTAAGAAATTTATGATTTTTATTTTCATGGTTCTGGTCACTAAGAAATTTGTAACATTCATAAAAGATTAAATTTTGGAATTCTTCTTCAGTTATTAATTACCAACTTTCATTGTTTGGCTTGATCTTAGGAAGATTTTCCTGAAGTGCTTAGTTGTCTTTAAAACGCTCTCCTCTTGATTTCTGAAGAGGCGAAGATTCTCGACATAACGAAAACATCTCTCCTAGTGACCACTGAAACATCGAGAAAATACCCTTTGGATACGCTCTTCCTTTTAGTTACTTCGTTCGGAATATTTTAATCTTGATTTCCCAACGCTTGGAGATTGATTGCCTTTCATGAATATTAACTCAAGTAATCCTGACGGAAAAGGCACTTTCAAAATAACAGCCATCGGCCAGAAGGAGGACACCATGACAGTATTCATGGAGGGAAAGGTAGAGGGTTATGGTTTTGTCACTTTAACCCATAAGTATAAACACATTGACCACGGAAGCTGTGGGGAGCGTTTAGGTGGAACAGTAATTGGAAGTGCTGAAGCTATTTTGGAAGAAGGCGGTGTTGTGAGTACGCCACATCTTGGAACCTTCACTCGCGATGGTAGTAAAATGAAAGTCTCTTTTACGGATTACGTGACAAATGGGGATCATAATTTTGTCCATTTCGAAATTGATTTAATAGAAAAGCAATCAGACGTCTCGTTTTGGTCGCTCAAGTAATTCCCGTTAATTTATCAACCTCTCAAGATACAGAAGTTTAACGCCGCACTTGGAGCGACTTACGCCATTGAGTTATTAGCTAATTACTAGACATGGGATGTTGTCGAAGATGATATCGCTGGTGAACGATGAAAAAATATATCGCAGGTGGTGCATCAATCTTTTTTGCATCATGTAGTCAGTATGATTCAGATGAGGAGGTGTTTAAATTAGGAGGTAGTAAAGAGGAACAACGTGAATGGAATGCTAAAAGAGAGGAAAGACTTTTACAGAACCGAGATTGGCAAAAAGAACAAGAAGAAGCTAGAAAAGCTACACTGCAGAAACATATTGACGAGCTTCCTAATGGTAGTGTCCTAAAACATTGGAGTCATCAAGGCATTGGTGATTTTATGAACCGTAGAGTTCCAAAAGGTCTTCCTGGCGAGGATCTCAAATACTATGATGAGTTGGTGATCAGAAAGAAGGGTAGTATTGATTTTGGCTGGGAGCTTGAAGCTACACTTGATATTGCAAGCTGCGATACGGGCCCTAATCTCTACCGTAGGTGTTTTGAGGCAAGTCTTTGGGAAGATGGTAATAAACCTGCACCTCGTCTATATACATGGGATTTGGTTCAGACACGGATTCAACACACTAAAGAGTTGATGAAATATTTAATGGAGCTTGCTGGCGATGTGTCAGATGAAAGTGAACCATCAAAGTTTAACTACACCATTATTGTACAGAATCCACAGATTCAACATCCTATACCTGGAGGATCTAAGCCTAGTGAGTTAGGTCGTCGAGTAAAGCGTTGCGAAAAGTACGGATTGGCTCACCTACCTTACGTAGAAGGTCGTCTCTTTAAAGACTGGTGGTATGGTTTTAATAAGCGGCGACAGATGTAACGACTTCCAGTTGCGGAATCGGGTTAAGGAACCCCGTTATAATTAAAGAGAAGAGAGTGTCAGACTTTTCTGTTACTAAACCTTAAACTGCGTTTCCCTATTCCGAAAGTTTAACAACCCCCCACCCCGGTCCAAATACGACTTCAAAGCAAACCCACTTTAAGTGACACAAAGCCGACCTCTAGCACGCATGAAGGGTTAAGCCTTGCCTCTTCTCTGACCGGCACCCAGCTTACCAACAAGCCTTCAATGAAACACCGCTGGATTCTCATTCTCTGCAGCATCGTCCTCATCGGCCCTGCCTTAGCAGACATGCGGGAGGCGATCTCATCCGGAGATGCCGAGTCCGTTCAGCAGCTCCTTGCCGACGGGGCTGATCCACATTTTGTCGAATCCGTTCCAGGGTGGATCACGGTCGGACTGTCACCTCGAGGACGTTATCCTACAATTGGATTGTGCATGCATCACGATCAACCGCACCTCATTCCACTATTCATTGATGCTGGAGCCGACCCTCATGGACCTGGCTGCGCTCCTCTCTTCGGCTGCTTGGTATATCCTCACTCGGCCGCGGCTAGTGGTCAGACCGAAACGCTAAGACATCTCATTGATGCTGGCGTGCACGCAGACTACATCGTCCCGTATTACCCCTCCTCATTCGACTCTCCTGTCATTACGCCTCTCGGGGTTGCCCTCGCATCTGGTCAACTACAGACCGCCCGCTTTCTTCTGGATAATGGTGCCAATCCAAGCTCACAAATCTTTGCAGCACGGACCGCTGAAGCGATTGACCTTCTGGTCGAATATGGGGCCACCATCAACGGAGTTCGAATTCCCAAAGGATTTCGTAGCAGGTTTAACCGGCAGTTTTTGGAACTACCTTTGTTGTACGGAGCTTTACTGGATGAAACCTCGCTCCTCGATTTGCTGACGACGCAATCCAACGTCCTTGACCCAGATAGCCGCGAATCACGGGTGGATCCTGACGAACTCGAGTGGTTGCTAAATAATGGAATCAGGGTCGGAGGCACCCTTGAAGACCTAACCACAATTCTTCACTTTGCGATCCAGCGGAGGATGTCCCTGCCAGTCGTTAAAGTGCTGGTCGAGGCGGGAGCCGACCTCAATGCAGTCAATGTCGAGGGAGAGACTCCCTTGATACTGGCCCGGGACCGGAACAGGAACGATGTGGCCGACTATCTGGTGGAACATGGCGGAACGGAAAGTGGTTCACCCAGTTATCAGGAGGCGATTACGAAAGGCAATGTTGCCGTCTTGGCCTCCTATCTGGACCAGGGAATGAGTCCTGATTACCGCCGCCAAGATTGCGGCCAAAGGGAGTGGGAGGGCGGACCGCCACCGCCGTGGATAAATAACCCCGACCTAACTCCACCACCGCCTCCATCACCTCCGCTCCTCATTGCCCTTCAGAATAACGCTTTGGAATGCGCCCGGTTACTCGTCAGACATGGGGCCAATGTGAACCTGCAATACTGCAATACATCGCCTCTCCAAGTGATGCTTGAAGAGAACAACCTGTCCGGCGTCCAGTTCCTCCTCGACCACGGAGCCAACCTCAACCAGGGACTCAACACTCCTCTTCACCTCGCGGCCCAACATGACAGCCTGGACGTCGCTAGGCATCTGGGCAGTGCCGACTCGATGGCCGCTCTCAACGCCTTCGGAGCAACCCCGCTCGACGTGGCCACCGGGGAGACCCTCAATCTGCTCCACCAGCGGCAGGCCCCCGAAGGCCATGGCATCTCATTCTGGGATGCCATTCGCACCGGAAACCTGGAACTCGTTAAAGCCTACCATGAGGACGGGCTGGACCTCCAGACAGTCGAACCAGCTTCCGAAGGCAACACCGGGAATCTGACTCCTCTCATCCAGGCCATACAAAGCAGTCAGACAGAGATCGCACTCTACCTCATCGGGCACCACGAGAACGTTTTTGCTGAGTCCACCCTGCTGGAGACCGCCAGGGAGAGCAAACTGAGCGACCTGGTAGAATATTTCCAGACCCTGTTCCGGCTCGACCTTGTCCCCGTGCATTACTGGAAGGGATTTTTTCAGCTCCATGTCAATTATGCCGGATTCGACGACTCGGGCCGTTACCATCTAGAGAGCTCGTCTGATCTGGAGAACTGGGAGAGTGTGGAAGGATCGGTCCATTCGTTTCAGGACAGCACAGAGCAGATCTTCACCATCCAACTCCCTAACGCGTCACGGCAGTTCTTCCGGCTCCAGCGACTGGAGGAGTGAACGCAGAGCTTGTCTGTTTAGTCCTTGCCTGAAACACGGGCTGCGAATCTTTTAAGGTGGTCGCGTGTTCCGGTCGACCGGCAAGGTTGGACCACTCGTTGGGGGCAGCCGCTCACCCTTAATTGGGTGGCGCGGAAAGCCAAGGAAAAGGGAGAGTAAGGTCAGCTAGAATGCCACAAGCACCAATCTCAACCTACCGAGTCGAATACGAGCCATCCCGTGGCTCATGGCTGCTGACTAGCCGGCATCCCCACCATCTAAAGACCACCCACCCGACCGGGGGAAAACGCGGCGACCGCTCTATATAATACGGCGGGAGATTTTTTGTCCCTAATATGAGCGTGACTCCAATTGGTTTGTTATCTTTTGGTCCAAATGGGTTTCCATAGCCTTTCCCGCCAAAAGAAAATTCCTAGAAGTCAAAACAGGCAGTGCCAGCGCGGCAGGGAGCTCGTTATCACCTCGCCAACACTCGCCCGAGCCGCTAGCCTCTGCGCATGAAAATTGGAATCATCGGCTACGGCTGGGTTGCGGGCGCGCACATCGACGCACTCAACGCTATCGAAGGCGTTGAAGTCACGGCGATCTGTTCTTCGCGGCCGCAAAACGATACCGAGCTATCGGCGAAGCACGGCAGCGCAATCACCAGCTACACGGAAATCGACGATCTACTCGCGCGCGATGACATTGCGGTGGTGTCGATTTGTTCATACCCGAGTCAGCACAAGGCCCATGCGGTCGCGGCGGCGAAGGCTGGCAAGCACCTCATTCTTGAAAAGCCGCTCGCGCTTTCGCTCGACGATTGCACCACCATCCGCGAGGCCGTCCGTGCTGCTAACGTCCGTTGTTGCGTGTGCTTCGAGTGCCGCTACTCCAGCCAGTTTCTCGCGACCAAAGCGGTAATCGATCAGGGCTTGCTCGGCGACCTGCACTACGCCGAGGTCGACTACTACCACGGCATCGGCCCTTGGTATGGGCAATACCGCTGGAACACCAGTAAGGAGAATGGCGGCAGCAGCCTGCTCTCTGCGGGCTGTCATGCGCTCGACGCGCTCTTGCTCTGCATGGGCGGCGAGGTCGAGGAGGTGACCTCTTACGCGACAACTTCGAAGAACAAAGATTTCGCCAAATACGAGTATCCCACAACGACGACGACGATCCTCAAGCTCACCGACGGCCGCATCGGCAAAGCCACCTCCTGCATCGACTGCCTGCAGCCGTATTACTTCCACACCCATCTCGTCGGCAGCGAGGGCAGTCTTTTGGATGACAAGTTTCACTCCACAAAGCTCACCACCAACAAGGCTCAATGGAGCGCTCTCTCGATGAAGATGCTCGACTCCGGTGACGTCAGCGATCACCCCTACCAGACCCAGTTCGAAGCCTTCTTCGCCGCTTTGGAGAAAGGCGAGGAGATGCCCCTGACCTCGCTCGAGGAAGCATACAAAACCTTCGAAGTTCTCTTCGCCGCCGACCGCTCCGCTGAAGAAGGACGTTCCGTGAAACTACGCGAGTAGACGCTTCCGCCTCCGTCTCCAGAAACTTATGAAATCTGCCATCGCCATCGTCGCCCACCCGGATGACATCGAGTTTCTCTTCGCCGGCACGTTGCTGCAGCTCGGGCGCGTCGGCTACGAATTGCACTACTTCTGCCTCGCCAACGGCGGTTGTGGTTCGTTGACCATGGACGCCCAAGCTACCGTCAAGCTACGCCGCTCTGAGGCCAAGCAAGCAGCCGTCATCCTCGGGGCTAAGTGGCACGGCCCCTTGTGTAACGATTTGGAGATCATCTATTCCGTCGACCTGATCAAGCGCCTCGCCGTGACAATCCGCGAAACGCGTCCGGAGATTGTCCTCACTCACTCGCCCGACGACTACATGGCCGACCATACCGAGACCGCGCGTCTCGCCATCACCGCCGCGTTCACCCACGGCATGCCAAACTTCGACACAGAGCCCCCGAGCCAAGCGCTCAAGGACCACCGACTTGCCGTCTATCACGCCATGCCGCACGGCCTGCGCGATGGCTTGCGGCGCAGGGTCGTGCCAGATTCCTACGTCGACACGAGCGACGTCATGGAAACCAAACGGCAGGCGCTCGAAGCACACGCCAGTCAAGGGGCATGGCTCGATGCCAGCCAGGGCATGGGCTCATATGTCGCCAACATGGAGGAGATGTCGCGCGAGGTCGGTGCCATGTCCGGCATCTTCGAGCACGCCGAGGGCTGGCGACGTCATCTGCATCTCGGCCTGAGTCCCGAGGAGTTCGACCCTCTAAGTGAGGCGCTCCAAAATAGGTATCAAGTGAACCTTGATTACAAAGCCGGCCTATAGCCGCTCTGGTTCACGTCTTGCTCGCCATTGCTCACGTTCGCTACTACCTTTCACCATGCCTCGGAAGCTCAGCACCATTGCCCCTGACTGGTGGGACTATACCACACTCGACGAAGAAATCATTCGCGATGCCGCCGCGTTGAGCGAGCGCGATCTCGAGCAACTTTCGCGCCCCGGTTTCAACGTCCGAATGTATGACACTCTCGAAGATTTCTACCTCGCAGAAGCGTTGGAATACATCGATGCCTGGAAGCGCTCGACACCCGACAATCCTATCGGGATTTGCGGCCCGATTGGTCCAACCGAGCAGTTGCCGCTGGTCGCGCGATTGGTCAACGAGCTAGAGCTCGATCTCTCGAACGCACACTTTTGGGGCATGGACGAATGGCTTGGCGACGATGGCAAAGAGGTGCCCGTCACGCACCCCTTGTCCTTCGAGCGTGCCGACCGGGAACTGCTCTTCAACCGCATCGACGACAAGTTAAAGATCCCCGAATCAAACCTCCATTTCCCCGCTGCCGAGGTCTCGCACTACCGCGCCTCCTGGGAAGACGTCCGCTGCGCGGTCATGCAGGGAGGCCAGGGCGATATCAAACACTGGGCCTTTAACGATCCGCCACGCCGCCAAGGGGCCCACGCCGATGCCCCGCCGACCCCGGAGGAGTATCGTCGGCTTGGCACTCGCGTCGTCGAACTGCACCCCATTACGCTGGCGCAGAACGCCCGAACTTCAGGCGGTGGCAACATTACGATGGTCCCACAACAGGCCATCACCGTCGGTCCTGCCGAGACTTGGCAGGCGGAAAAAGTGTCGATCTGGCAAGCCGGCACCCACGATAACCCCTTCGGCCAACGCCTCACCGCCCTCATGATCTCGAAAGGCATCGCTGATGCCGCAGTCCCCATGAGCCTGCTCGCCGACCATCCGAGGGTGCAGTTCAACTACTTCCGCGGCGGGCTTGGGAGCTGCGCGATAGAAATGCACTAGATTACTCCAACTCTGCCCTGACCAGGATCTCTGCGTGATGCGCTGGATCCTTGCCCGCCCGCTCGCCTGAGGCGCGCAGTGCGAGAATTGCTCTTGTCCCGATCGAAGCGTGCATTTTGTTGAGG
>DCQM01000124.1:560-5431 GCA_002323895.1 Akkermansiaceae bacterium UBA1518 | reverse complement strand
GTTCCCGCTTTCCTGCTTCTAATGATTCCGACAGCTATGCTGGCCGCAACCTGGGAGTTCTGGAAGGCATGGACCAGTGGCAGCGAATGGATGCGCTCACCTAGCGTGATAATCGCGGTAATCCCTGTTTACTTGAGCCTATCGTGCGTGGCGGTCCAGTTTGTAGCATCGACCACCAGCCTCGATAAATCGGGAACTGAGAAGTAAGACGCTGTGGGGCAAAACTCGATGCCTAGCCCCAGGTTAAGTTCCCCGGCAAGGACACCGAGGCTTCACTGGATAATACAAGTCCCTAAGGCCTGCTTCGAGAGCACGAAGAAATTGCAAATCGATGGTTGAGCCCCCCCTTCTTCCACTTTTCTTGCTATCCCGAGCCAACTGTTACCCTTTTCCCGACAAAACCAATCTCCTAGCAGCCACTTATTTTAGAAATCAGAACAACAGCCCTGAAAAACACCTCGTCCGGCTGCACCTCAAAAGTCAGCCCAACCTCCCAGAATCTGGTTCTTGTCAACGTTCGTGCCCTTACCTAAACAACTAATATGCATGTGTGCTCCCGATACACCATTTACCTCTGCCTTATTTTCACAATTAATCTGAGCATGCTTTCGGCCCAAAAATTCGTTGCCAATTACGATGAGGAAAAAGTGCCTGTTCACACTCTACCTGATCCACTCTCCCCCGGAGGGATAAATGTAACATCTCGAGCCGATTGGGAGTCGCTTGGTCGAGCAACGACCCTCGGATTTTTCCACGATCACGTTTACGGAAAAACCCCAAAAGGTTTTCAGCCGAAGATGACCTGGAAAATAGAACACGAAGACCTGACGGCCCTGGGAGGCATTGCGATCCGCCGGCAGTATCTCGTGACTTTTGAAAACAGGATTCAAGCCCGTTTGCTTGTTTACATTCCGCGAAACGCCAAAGGACCTGTTCCGGGTTTTCTCGGTCTCAATTTCCGGGGGAATCAACTTGTCGAGACCGACCCGGCAATCATCATGGAAAAGGGTTATGTGATTGGAGGAAAAAACTACGTAAAGAATAACCGCTCGCTTGAGTCGTCAAGGGGCACCGGTGCCGAACGTTGGCCAGCCAAGCTTATCGTTAGCCGTGGATACGCACTCGCCACTGCCTGCTGCTCAAACTTCGATCCCGACTTCCACGACGGCTTTAAAAATGGACTGCATTCCCTTGACCAAAATCCTAGGAATGAAAAAAGCTGGGGCACCATTACCGCCTGGTCCTACGGTATGAGCCGGATGCTTGATCTGCTCACGGAGATTAAGGAAATCGACGGCTCGCGTATTTCGACGATAGGTCACTCCCGACTCGGGAAAACCGCCCTCTGGGCCGCCGCCACCGACCCACGTTTCGCCATGGCCATATCTAACAATTCAGGCTGTGGAGGAGCAGCTCTCAGTATACGTGCCTATGGCGAAACGGTTCAACGCATCAACGGCAACTTCCCGCACTGGTTCAACAACACCTTTAAAAAATACAACAAAAATGAAGCTGCACTGCCCATCGACCAGCATCAGCTCATCGCTCTGGTTGCCCCTCGTCCCATCTATGTGGCAAGCGCCACCCAAGATCAATGGGCTGACCCTACAGGAGAATTCCTCGCCCTCAAGCACGCCGTTCCTGTCTACGAGCTCTACCAAGAAACCCCCTTCGGAGATACTACATCACAGCCCAAACCAGGAAAAAGTATTGGCAACCTCATGCGCTACCACATTCGCGAGGGAAAACACAACATCACCCCCGAGGATTGGAAGCACTACCTCGACTTCGCTGACCGCTGGCTTGCCAAACCGTGAAAAACGCCAGCAGTTATCGACTCCTCAGTCCTCGTCAATTTCAGTTCAAAGGCAACACCACGAGAAATCCAAAATACCTCAAGGTGACTGCCCAGGAGTTTTCTTTTGGCCGCTAATGAGAAGTCTGGTAGCTGTCGGGTTATGAAAAATTCGTTCCCGGTTTTATTGCTCTGCTTTTTGTTGTCCTCTTGTGGAGAAGAAAAAACAAGAAAAGGGCGCGCTGAAGCAGGAGACGCAGAATCTCCAGTCATAAAAGACTCTGAGGCGATGATTCGAAAAATACTATGTCTTCATGGTGGAGGCGGGGATGCGAAAACCTTTCAGGTAGATCCAGGAATTACAGATCTCAGAAATGCCCTCGGGGATGACTATGAATTTGTCTTCGCTCAAGCTCAAAATAACGGCTTGTGGATGCGTGACCCTCCAAGAGGAAAAAGTAACCCAACCACCGATCCTGAATGGGCATCAAAATCTGTCGGTATTTTAAATAAAATTGTTGCTGAACAGGGACCATTTTACGGCATCTTGGGTTACTCACAGGGTGCTGCATTTATACCCGTCTACCTCGCCCAAATTCCAGAAGGCACATTTCAAATAGCGGTAATGTTTGGCGGATATCTGCCAACCACACATCAAGGGCTAATTAGTAGAATTAAAACCAAATCCCCTTTTAAAAATATTCCCGCATTAGTCTGGATGGGCGGACAAGACTGGATTGCCAATAAAAATCTAGCCTCACCATTTATTAAGCCTACCGTGTTGCGAAGTTCAAAGGCTGGCCACGCTATACCCTTAAGCTCTGATCCCACTTTTACCCGAGTCGTTCAAAAAATAAAAAGCGATTCGTGAGCGAAAAATTGGTTACCCGCCTTCCCCCGTCCACTCCTGCCAAAAGGCGACTTTAAAGCCATCCCGCCGAAAGAAATTTTTCACAATCAGCCCGGATTAAACCATCTAAAAGCAGGGACGCGACCACCCACAATCAAAGACATGATTACAGAAGACATTACGCCCCGAAAGGATCCTCATGAAAACAGTGACACAAACCAAACCCTTCTCGCCACAGTCATAGGTTGGGGCTTTATGATTTCCTTTGGGATGATCTGGATCCCATGTTGGCTGCTCTACAAACTTGTCTACATTGCAATTCCCGCAGGTCTTGTGGCAGGCGCGGTAGCCACCAAGATGGGGCATGGAAAACTAGCTCATGATTCAGTATTACCTTTTGTTTTGTTAACCGGGCTTGGGCTCTTTTTGCGCTTTTACATCTATGCGATCAACCTCAGGACCGTAGATGAACTTATTAGTGAAGATGCCTTCAAAGAAGACGAGAGGCGCAGCCAAGAAATGAAAAAAGATGTGAAAAAGCTTTTGGAGAAGAAATGGTTTAAGTGGGTTAGTCGCAGCTTTACTGTCATCTGGTTATTCATGGGATGCTTGGTTTTTCATTTTTCGGAGGGAGGTGTCATAAGGACAGGATCTCAAGGATATTGGATTACTGTAGTTTGGGGCATCGGAATGGTTCCAATGATTTTGATTGTGGGGCTCATAACTTACCCTTGCCAAGGCAACTCACGAGGAGGTGGAGGTAGCAATAAAGGTCTCATGAATAAAAGGAGAATTATATGGGAACGTGTTGAATTAATAATAAGGGTAATTGCTATTATTTTTTGTGTGTCATTGTTTGTAGTTTTTTGTGGAGCAATGGGTTTAAAAATGGGTGGTCCAATTGCCGCTGCCATAGCTGGATTGTCAGCCCTCGCAATCATGGTTACTGGGATAGTAGTAATATTCAAACAGCACAAAGAGGAAAGTGAGGTGGAGGAAAAGAATAAAACCAAAGCAGCGAAGTTGTTTCGTGAATCCGCTGAACAAGGACACGCTTCTGCCCAATTCAACTTGGGTGTCATGTATGAGACTGGGCAAGGAGTCCCGGAAGATAAAGCTGAAGCTACAAAGTGGATTCGCAAGGCCGCTGAACAAGGAGACGAAGACGCAAAGGCATGGCTTGGGAAAAACACCAAGGAGAGTAAGGCCAGCTAAAATGCCCCAATTACCCCTTTTCAAACTACCAAGTTGAATACGAGCCACCCTTTGGTTCATGGCTGCTAACTAGCCCAGTTGGAGCGAAGGGTTATCACAAATATGTGTGGCTCTTGCCGAAATAGCCCATCCCGCCCCATTGATTTATTGCACTCATCTCGCAAGATGCCACACAGGTTAAAGCTGATGGATGATAGTAATACTGCTCGTCTAACTGTATTTCAAACGCTAGCCCACAAACTATAAAACAAAAAACTCCCTGACCCTGAATATCGTATACAGAAAAGTTTTGAGATTTGATCTCATTCCTTATGATTGTAATTAGCTTTTGAAAAAACATAATTAATGAACCTTCCTTATCCCAGACGAGATCTCTACGCATTCGTTTGGGCCAATTTTGTATTTTCCGTAACATATTTGATGCGAGGCGCTAACGGCTTCGAACTCTTTTTTATTTCCGATATATTTAACTGCGGCGAAGACACCATTCTAATATTCAGTATCCGATGGGCACTCTGGCTCAGCGTTCCCATTGTCTTATTTCAATCGATCCGATGTCGAGTGGGTGTCGGTTACGCAATTTTTTCTCTTGTAGCCTGGTGGATTACGGTCATCTCAGGAATCCAGCCAGCTGTCTTCGAAGTATCATTCGATCAAGTATTACAAAAACGGCTTAAATACCTACACTATGGAGCATCAGGAGTAGTTATGGCAACGGCTGGTTTTTCAACTCTACGCCTTGGACTGAAAACTTTGGCCCGCTTTTGGATCCTTACCTCTATTCTTTATTGTATAATTTTCCTTCTCAATCATTTCAATGAGAAGATAAATATATCCAGAGGCTATTTCTCTATTATTGAATATTCTTACTACTTTATTTTTATAACTAATTTTACTTTTTACCGAAAAGCGAAATTTACACATCGCAGCAAGGAATCTTCTACCATTCCTGGTCCGTAAGTTCCTAATCGCAGCGGTTGATTCTCCTTGCTTCAATAAAAAATCTTTGGT
>DCQM01000124.1:0-241 GCA_002323895.1 Akkermansiaceae bacterium UBA1518 | reverse complement strand
CAATCGGCAGAGACATCCTTCCGACACTTTAGATGTCATCACGAAAGCTTTGAGATTCTCCCGGGAGACATTGCTACGATCAAAGGTAGTAATCACCACCCTTCCGGCAGAACGATCTGAGTGGCCAAAATTAAAATGAACTTTTAGCCAGAGCCCATTCCTTTGCAGCCCCCTCACCTTCCAAGATCCTATACGCACTATCTAACTTCACGCCTCTAATCCTCTCCCAGATGTCAGTCCC
>DCQM01000123.1:3901-4330 GCA_002323895.1 Akkermansiaceae bacterium UBA1518 | reverse complement strand
TAATGGTCTCGATTTGAGGCAACGAGATATCGTTTGGTCACATCCTGCGTATGCCCGAAGGTGTGCCTTCATTCGTAATGATAGCGAAGTGATCTGTGTCTCTCTTGCAAAGCTTCAGTGAGAGAGGGCCCAATGACCAATTCCTTTTCGAGGCCGTCTAAAAAAAGAGAGGATTCATGAACGACTGATGATTAGAAGCTTAATCATTCGCGCCTGATTGAGTCTAAGGCGATTGTCAGGATATTGTTTTCTTTTCGCCTAATTAGACCATGGAAAGGCAGTGGGCTGAGGTTATGGGTAGGCGGGGTCAGTGGTTGGTTCTTTGACTGTGGAGGAAAAACTGATACGTCGCCGCATGATTCGAATTCGAAGAAGGCTTTGTCTTTTAAAAATCATCTGCTTCTTAGGTGTCGCTGGGTTATTAGCTTT
>DCQM01000123.1:0-3485 GCA_002323895.1 Akkermansiaceae bacterium UBA1518 | reverse complement strand
TGGATTCGCCATGATTTGTGGGTCGAAACAGAAAGCGATCTCGATAAGGATGGTCGTCCGGACCGGGTTCACGTTGCCGTGACCCGTCCGCGCCAAACAGACACCGAGGGCCTAAAGCTCCCGGTGGTTTACGTGACAAGCCCATATTTTGCAGGCACTGCTCCCGATGCCCAAGATACTATGTGGTCACCACGTCAGGAACTGGGTGAAGAACCGCCAAAAAGGACAAAAAGTAATCAGATAGAGAGAAAAGGTGAGCGGCCTATTATCTCAAAGAGCCATGCAAAAACTTGGGTGCCTCGCGGATATATCGTGGTGCATTCCTCTTCGCCGGGGACGGGGCTTTCACAAGGATGTCCTACAATTGGGGGAATAAATGAAGCTTTAGCTCCAAAAGCGGTCGTGCAGTGGCTCACCGGAAAAGCTTCCGGATTTACGACTCCTGATGGGCAGGAAAAAGTCGAGGCGTATTGGTCGACCGGGAAAGTGGGGATGACCGGAACTTCATTTAATGGGACTCTTCCACTTGCGGCTGCGACGACTGGAGTAGAGGGGCTTGAGGCGATTATTCCGATTGCACCAAATACTTCCTACTACCACTACTATCGCTCGAATGGGCTTGTGAGGCATCCTGGCGGCTTCATTGGGGAGGACATTGACTGCCTTTTCGATTTTGTTAATAGCGGAAATCCGGAGAAGCGGGAATTGTGCGATTGTGCGATTCGAGATGAGGAAATGATTAAGAGTTTTGATCGTAAAAATGGTGACTACAATGATTTCTGGGCGGGTCGGGATTACCTCAATCAATTGGATAAATTAAAGGCCGCTACTTTGATGGCTCACGCTTTTAACGATTGGAATGTGCAGCCGGAACATAGCGTTAGAATTTACGAGGCTTTGAAGAAGAAGGGCGTGCCAGTCCAGGCGTATTTTCATCAGGGCGGGCACGGTGGAGAGCCACCCCTGAAGCAGATGAACCGTTGGTTCACACGTTACCTTCATGGTGTGGTGAATGATGTCGAAAACGACCCCAAATCTTGGATCGTCCGTGAGGGAGCCAAGCGGGAAGAGCCGACTTCTTATCATGACTATCCGAATCCGGCAGCGCGGCCTGTCGAGTTTTTCCTAAGTGAGGGTGCGCCGGAGAAAGGGGGAATGAATATCCAAAAAGGAGAGAAACCGGGAAAGGAGACCTTGGTGGATAACTTTTCTTTTGATGGCATCTCGTTAGCAAAAGCGGAATGGACCAAGCATCGCTTGATTTATACGACTCCTATTCTAAAGCAACCTGTCCATCTTTCGGGGACCTCAACGATTAAAATTCGTTTAGCGAGTAGCAAGCCTGCTGCAAACCTTTCGGTGTGGATGGTTTCTCTTCCTTGGAATGATAAGAAGAAGGCTCTGATCACTGATAATATTATCACGCGTGGTTGGGCCGACCCGCAGAACTATCGTTCTATGCGGAAGGGTGAGCGACTGAAGCCTGGTAAATTTTACGATATGACTTTTGACCTGCAGCCTGATGATCAGGTGATTCCGGCCGGGCAACAAATAGGGTTGATGATTTTCTCAAGCGATCGTGAGTTTACTTTGTGGCCTGACCCTGGAACCGAACTGACGGTCGATTTGGGTGCCACTTCAATTACCTTGCCGATTGTTGGCGGGCTTGATGGATGGGAGAAAAGCCAGACCGAAAAAGTCGAGGAACCAAAGGAGGAGAAGGCCGAGGAGAAAAAGTCGTCTGATTCAACTGGCGGCCCCAATTCTGGGAGAATGTGGTTCAACTCAGATGATGAAGTCTTGCCACTCCGCTTTGATCATTGACCTTTATCAAGATTGAGAATCCACGACTCGTGGAGTGCGATGAGCTCCCGGACTCGTGCTGGTTTCTCTTCCGCATAGTCGGTTACTTCCGGTTTTTCGTCGGTGAGATGATGGAGCGTATACCGCATTTCATTCTTCGGTTTGCTCTGCCTATTTCCGATTAATTTCCAATCACCTTTCCTTACAGCCCAGCTATTCCTCCATTGAAAATGAAGGACTTCGTGAGCGGCGGGCGCTTCGGCCGAATCAATGACAGGTTGGAGGCTGTGGCCGTCTAGGACAACATCCGGCTTTTTAATTCCACACCATTCCAGCAAGCTTGGGTACCAATCCATGATTGTAATGATCTGATCTCTAACGATGCCTTGGGGCAGTTTGGCAGGCCAACTGACAATGGCGGGAACGCGGATACCGCCCTCGAGGAAAGTTCCTTTTGCGCCAATCCATTTTCCGGTGTTACCGCCACCACCATGGGCCATATAATAGTGTCCCTTGGGATGACCACTGCTGTGATCTTCGTATCGAATGTTCGCGCCATCTTCTGCTGAGTGACCGTTATCACTTTGAAAAATGACGATGGTATTTTCAGTCAGGCCAAGTTGAGATAATTTTTCTAAAACTTGCCCCATGTAATGATCGGTGGTGGTAATCATGGCGGCGTAGGATCGCCGTGGCATATTCAGATTCTGATAGATGGCAGTATGCTCAGGAAGAGCTTGCTCCGGGTAATGAGGAATATTGAAACCTAGGTAGAGGAGAAAAGGGGTCTTCCGGTTTTCCTCGATAAAGGACAATGCTCGATTGGTGATTAATTCTGGGAAGTAGCTCCCTTTTTTGAATACCTCGGTCGTGCCTTCATAGAGATCGTGATATCCCTTACCGTGGAGGAAGTAGTGGTTGTAGTTGTCAATAAAGCCGTTACGAATGCCGAAAAATTCATCGAACCCCTGCTTCATTGGTCCGTGATTTCGGTGGGACCCGACATGCCATTTCCCAAATAAGGCTGTCCGATATCCACTTTCTTTAAAAGCCTCGGCAAAGGTTACTTCAGCGAGAGGCATGTTGAGGCCGTCAGGACCGTTCATGTTTCCTTGGGTCCAATTATTGATCCCGGAGCGTTGTGGATGACGACCTGTCAAGAAAGCAGCACGCGAAGGGCAACAAACGGTATGCGCATAAGCTTGAGTAAAGCGGACTCCATGCTTTGCAAGCCGGTCCATGTTTGGAGTTTGAAGATCTTTTGATCCGTAACAACCGGCATCCAGAGTTCCTTGATCATCGGTATAGAAAATGACGACATTTGGTTTTTTTGATTGGTCGGCAAAGGCAAGAGATGAGACTACACCGAAGATTCCGAATACTATTGCCGCGAACCATTTGTGCGTTGAGACGCAAGCGAGAGAAAAAATCATCTGCCGAAATTGAAGAGTTTTGTTTCATGTGGCCATTATCTTTTTAAAAGGACGATGCTTCGAGGAGGATCAAAGGCCTCTCCCATCTTGACATGATCAAAACATCGTGAAGGCTTAAGGCTATCCATTCATAAGTGAGATTCATTATGCCTTCCAAATTTTCTTCGACTTGTTGTATTTTTCTTTGTCTGACTTCCATAGTGTGGGGAGGGAACTGGGCTCACTGGAGGGGGCCTGCTGGGAATGGTT
>DCQM01000089.1:14033-32037 GCA_002323895.1 Akkermansiaceae bacterium UBA1518 | reverse complement strand
AACCCTTCCTCCGTGACTTCGGACTCGAAGATTCCCCAGGCCTTTTTGGCAAGATCTTTCGAATCCACGGCAACCCTTGGCTTTCCTTCACGCTTTTCACCACGTTCCCTGCGTCCGCGTCCACGGCCCCGGCGTTCTCCGGAATCCTGTCGGGCCTGACCTTGTTCCTTTGAAGGTCCAGAAGAATCATTCTTTCGGGCTTGCTTCTTCGGACCACTTTTTTCCTTGGGTTCTGTAGAATCATCCAAATCGGGAACAAGCTTTTCGGATACTTCATCAACAAGGGGGCCGTCGGCAACTTCGCGGCGGGCATCGCGAACACCCGACTTAGGCTCGCGAGCCTTGCGGGTCGGCTCGACTTCATCCTTCTGCCCACTTAAATCTTTATCCTCGATCGAAGCCTCGCTTGCGGGCTTTTCTCCAAGAGGAAGTTCTTTCTCCTGATCGTCAGAGCTTGCTGACTTACTGTTCTTTTTAGGGGCGCGCTTGGCAGCACTCTTTTTCCGCACGGTCTTACGTGCAGCCTTCTTAGCGGGTTGTCTCTCTTCGGACATGTCTTTCTTGATTAGAACAGGCGGAAGATCGTTACCCTCCGCCTGCTTATAATTCCTTATGAAAACGAGATCAGGCAGGAATTACTGCCAGATATCATCCTGTGTTTGTTCGTTATTGAGAAGCCCACTCACGTTAATGTCGCTAGGCTCACCATCAGGACCAATCGACCAAAGGTCGAAATCGCCATCATTTCTCACATTCTGAACCGGGTTTCCATTAGTATCACTTGCGGAACGATAGCGAAGTGATTGTCCATAACCGTCGAGAATTACTCGAAAACCATTAAACACGCTCACCAAAGCTGGATTTCGGTCATCATTGAGCTCTGGCCAGTAAATCGTTCCCGTTGGATTTGCTCCCTGACCGGTCGGATCACCTGAAAGAGCCTTATAAACGCATGCACTTGTGGCGTCCTGTCCCACCGGGTAATAACCCTGTTCATTATAAAACGCTTCCAGTTTAGTCCTCACCATCAAAATGTTTTTTGAGGTTGTTGAGGCATCTCGTTTCCGATTCACCGAAGACATGACGTTGATCGTGATTCCGGCGAGAATCACTATAATCGAAACGACTACAAGGAGTTCAATAAGCGAGAATCCAGATTTGTGAAGCCGCTCTACCTTGGGTTCTTTTACAAAGTTCATCAGTTTTTATAGCTGGTTAATTAGTAGGAATCAAATGGCGTCTTGACGCCTAGCCACCCTGCATCTTCTGAATCACGCTGATTAATGGGAGGAATAGCGCGAAAACAATCGCACCCACAACAAGCGCAAGGATCACGATCATAATCGGCTCTAGAATTGAGGTCAGCGCAGTCACCGCGCCATCAACCTCATCATCATAGACATCTGCAATCTTCAAAAGCATTTCGGGCAATTGCCCAGTCTCCTCCCCCACGTCGACCATCGAAACCACGAGGTTGGGGAAAATTCCTGACCCCGTCATTGGCGTCACAATTGATTCACCCTCTTTCACAGCGTCATGAACCTTATCGATCGCCTCGGCAACAACCACGTTACCCGCGGTATCCCTCGTAATATTAAGAGCCTGAAGAATTGGAACACCAGAGGTTACCAAGGTTCCGAGTGTCCGACTGAAGCGGGCGATTGCACTCTTTCTTTGGATATCACCAAAGATTGGAATCTTAAGTTTGAGACCATCGACTATACTTCGACCTTTAACCGTTCTAGCCCAAGCCCCAAAGGCACTCCAACCTCCTACTGCGATGAAAAGGATCCAAACCGAATTTGGGAGAAAGGCATCACGGGCTAACATCCAGTCGGAGAATCCGAAGACCACACGGGAAATCAAAGGAAGCTGAGCCCCATCTCCCATATCGCGAAACATGTCGCGAAACTTGGGAACAATGAACAACATCAAGAAGCTCATAATTGCGACCGCGATAAACATCACGATTAGCGGATAGACCATCGCTGAAACGATTTTCCCTTTCAACTTATGGGCCTTTTCCTGATACTCGGCGAGGCGAGTGAGAACCACTTCAAGAACACCGCCAAGCTCACCAGCTTTCACCATGTTCACATAGAGCTTATTAAACATCTTAGGATGCTGACCTAGGCTCTCCGAGAAGGTTGAGCCTCCTTGAACAGACTCCCCAATATTATTGATCGTCGCTTGAAGAACTGGATTAGGCTCCTGCTTACCAAGAACGTTTAACCCACGAAGAAGAGGCAGTCCTGAGTCAATCAGAGTGGCCAATTGACGGGTGAAGATCATGAGGATCTTGGGCTTAACCTTACCACCCACTTTACTCGCTTTGCTACCTTTGGCTTTACGCTTGGTCTTTTTCTTCCCCTTCTTGCCAGGAGTTGCAGAAATCGTTCCCTGCCCCTCAGGGACAACTTGGGTAGGGTAAAGACCTTCTCCTCGAAGGGCTTGAATTACTTCCGCATCCGAATTGCCTTGCTTAACTCCGGTCTTTTGTTCCCCCTTGGAATCGAGTGCAATGTATTGAAAATTAGCCATGAGATATTGTGTGTGGTTAGTTCTAAAGATTTAGAGAAAGGTTGGGGAAGCTTCAAATGACGAAATCTTAATTGAATCCGCCGACTTATCCCCAAGGTTGAGGTGATTAGGTATACTTCAAAACCTCCTCGATTGTCGTGCGACCTTCGTAAATACAACGAAGACCGTCTTCGCGGAGTGTAGTCATGCCAAGCTCAATTGCTTTTTGCTTGATCACCACTGCCGGTGCCCTGTCGATAATGAGCTCGCGCATAGGATCGCTGACATTCAAAAGCTCATATAGACCGGCGCGGCCTTTATAGCCAGAATCAGCGCAAGACTTACAGCCCTTACCAGTGAAAAAGCTTTTGTCTCCAAGTTCGTGTGGAGCCACCCCAAGTTGAGTGAGAATAGCTTCACTCGGCTCGTAGGGAGCCTTGCAATTCGGACAAATCGTTCGCAAAAGTCGCTGAGCCAAAATTCCTTCCAGAGAAGCGGCAACCAAGAATGGTTGAGTCCCCATATCAACCAGTCGAGTCACCGCTCCAGCAGCATCGTTGGTGTGAAGAGTAGAGAGCACGAGGTGACCGGTCAATGATGCTTGAATCGCAATTTTTGCCGTATCGAGGTCTCGCATTTCTCCCACCAGAATTTTATCAGGGTCCTGCCGAAGAAAAGCTCGAAGCACTCTCTCGAAAGTCATCCCAATAGCGTCATTCACTGGAACCTGAACGATTCCATCTACATCGTATTCTACTGGATCCTCTGCCGTCAGAATCTTGGTGTCTATCTTGTTAATCTCTCGGAGAGCGGCATACAGAGTAGTAGTTTTTCCCGCTCCAGTTGGTCCTGTCACAATAAAAATTCCATTCGGCATCCGGATCGTATCGTGGATGTATTCATGGATATGCTGCGGCAGCCCCAGATTATCCAGATTAAGGTTCACGGAATTCCGGTCCAAGACACGAAGCACAACACTCTCACCATACTGGGTCGGAAGCGATGAAACACGCATATCAACGGATTGATCTCCAACTTGCTTCACGATCCGCCCATCCTGAGGAATACGGCGCTCTGCAATATTCATGTTCGCCATCACCTTCACACGAGAAATGATAGGAAGGGCTAGGTGAACCGGCGGCGGAGTCATTTCGTAAAGCGACCCGTCAACCCGGTAGCGAATTTTAAACTCAGTTTCGAAAGGCTCGAAGTGAATATCGGAAGCTTTTTCCTTAATCGCCTGATAAAGAACAAGATCTACGTAGCGCATGATGGGAGCCGAGTTGGCCTCGTCCTCCATCTCTGCTTCGCCACCCTTGAATTTCAGTCCGCCGTCAAGCTGACCAAGAATATCATCCATCGCCTTCTCTTCTCCTCCGTAAAGCTCGTTGATTTTTTGCTCAACGAGATGATCAGCACCCACAATTAAGGTAAGTTCATGACCAACAGCGAAGCGAAGATCCTCAAGTATTTGGGGATTAAGCGGGTCCGTCAGGGCGACTGAAATATTGCCTTCGTCGTAAGAAACCGGCAAAGCGCCGTGAAGTCGAGCCAGTCCGGCAGGAACTAGCGATAGCAGCGCTTCGGGGGGCTCAAAATCGCTGAAATCCACGAATTCGGCCCCGAGCTCCTGGGCAATGATCGGCCAGATGTCGTCACGCGAGTTGACGACTTGGTAATCAACAAGAATTTCGGCAGCTTCTTTTCCGCTATTTTCGACTTCCGCGAGCACGTCAGCCTTTAGGGCACCATCGATCAAACTGCGACTGACAAAGAGATCGAGGACTTGGTTGTTATCCATCGTGATAAAAAAGGTATAAGTTTATTTAGGTGTGAAAATATTTACTCGGCATCAGACATTGTGACCCCGATGACTTCGGACGCCGAGGTCATCCCAACGAGAACCTTTCGAATCCCGTCCTCTCGAAGTGTCCGCATACCCAATTCCCGGGCACGGCGACGGAGTTGTGGACTACTCATATCCTGATTAATCAGATGACGAACTTCGTCATCAACAAGGAAGATTTCAAAGATGCCAATTCGACCTCGATAACCGGTGTCACGGCAAGCCTCGCAACCCACCGGACCCATGATATTAGACTCAGCGATCTGGGAGGGATCAATACTCAGCATGCGCAACTCCTTCTCATCGAGAGTTGCAGGCGCCTTACACTTATCGCAAAGCTTACGAACTAATCGTTGAGCTAGAATTGCGCGGACCGCAGAAGCGATGAGGAAATTTTTGATTCCCATATCTGCCAGTCGGGCCACTGAGCTGGGAGCATCATTGGTGTGGAGGGTAGAGAACACCAAGTGACCAGTCAGCGACGCATTGATCGCAATATTTGCAGTTTCACCATCTCGAATCTCACCCACCATGATGATGTTTGGTGCCTGTCTCAACATCGAACGTAGAGCCGCTGCAAAGGTCATTCCGATGTCGGCGCGCACCATTACCTGATTGATTCCAGCAAGCTCATATTCCACGGGATCCTCAACAGTAATGATCTTCTTGTCTGGCTTGTTGATTTCGTTCAAACAAGCATAGAGAGTCGTTGTTTTACCTGATCCAGTCGGGCCAGTCACCAAAATGATACCATCTGGCAGTCTTAGTAATTCTGCAAAAACTGCCTGGTCATCAGAAAGGAATCCCAACTGCGGCAGTCCAAGACTCAGGGCAGACTTATCAAGGATACGCATAACAATGCTCTCTCCATGGTTGGATGGAACTGACGAAACACGAAGATCAACCTCTTTGCCCCCCATTTTAATTTGAATTCGACCATCCTGAGGAATCCGTTTCTCCGCGATACTCATAGAGCTACTCATCACCTTTAGACGTGCAATAACTGCCGGCAAAAGCTTCTTGGGATGACTAGCGACCTCGATGAGCTTACCATCCAGACGGTTTCGAATCCGTAGCGAGGTTTCAAGAGGCTCAATATGAATATCACTCGCTCGCATCTTAAATGCGTCGACCAAAATCCCCGAGACCAATTTGATGACTGGTGCATCTGAATCGTCAGAACCAATGTCCCCAACTACCTGAAGTTCGCTGGCATCAGCCTGACCCACTTCATCTCCAAAGATCTGTTCCCACGCCGTTTGAATGCCCTTCAGCGGTGCTGCGTAGAATTGACACTCACGCTTTACAATGTGAGGAATTGCATCCTGAGATTCAAAATCCAGCACATCTGCAAGGGCAATGCTGAGGTAAGAACCATCATCGTAAAACGGCACAGCATTAAAGCGCCGACAATCAGCCAGGCTGAGAAAGCTCTTGAAGGCTGGATCAATGAATCCATTGGCAAGATCAGCAACATGGGTCCCAACATTTGCCGCGGAAACCTCGGCAATGGCAGTCTCGGTAACATCTCCATGATCAAGGAAATGTTGGATCAAGCCATCGTCTCCGAGCTTTCCCCGGATGTCGGCCACATGCTCGGAGGTCAAGTGCCCTCCTTCGGTCAATAACTGAATCAAATAATCTTCGTTGGAATACACGGTGTAAAATTCGGTGTGCGTTTTTAGGTGTGTGGCAAAGGGTGGTTTGACCACCATTGACCCTCTGTCCGGACGACATTGCGGAAATGAGACTAAGGTGTCAACCAGTCGGAACCGAATCTGGTAAAAAAATCTGTCAATTAGACAAGATCGGCAAATACCTTACTAAAAAGGTCTTTTTGACGTCTTTCCATCAACTTGGCTTCCAGGGAGTCTCTATCATCGAAACCGGCGAGGTGAAGCATTCCATGAATGCCATAAAGCGCGATCTCCTGATGGATACTCGTCTCAAATTCAAGGGATTGTCGTTCAGCAGTCTCGACCCCAATAAGGAGTTCGCCATGATCAAAGGTGATTACATCTGTTGTTGTTCCATCTCCCAAAAACTCACCATGTAGGCGAGCCATCTCATCGTCATCAAGAAAGGTTATCTCAATAAGCTCTAGATCAGAAATGACGCCTTTCCCGATTTCATGCAGAATCTCAAAGATTTCACGCCAACCAGATTCCAACCGCTTTAGGAGCTCGACTGAAAAACTCCGTGATAAGCTTTTCGGATAAATTTCAACCATTCGCTATCTCTCTACCGCCGGCGGCGTTCCTTTTCTATCTCCTCAACTGGAACCAATTTACCGCCCTTCCTAGAAAGATCTGAAGGAGCATCTTCAATCTGCTCTTTGGGATACTCGATTCGCGCGTGCAACATGCTTCTAAGAGTCGATGCAAAAATTTTCCGAACCATTGTTAAGTCGGTCATAGTCAGACCCGTCGCATCCAGCTGACCATCTCGCACCCTTTTAAAAACAATCTCGTCCACCAAAGCCCGGATTCTACTCGGAGAAGGCTTCGAAATTGTTCTCGATGCACTTTCTATAGCATCTGCAAGCGAAATGATCCCACTCTCACGGGTCTGAGGAATCGGCCCCGGATAACGAAAACTTTTTTCATCAACTTTAGGAAGATCATCGGAATCAGTCGTCCCATGACCCTCATCAACTTCGTGCTTCTGAAGCCGCTCCTGAGCCTTGCGATAAAAATAATACACCAACGAATCGCCGTGGTGCTCTTGAATCACGTCAAGAATCCTTGGGTTCAGCTTGTTCTTGATCGCCAGATCAACGCCATCTTTGACGTGCGCAACAATAATAAGAGCGCTCATAGTCGGTGTCAGCCCGTCGTGAGGATTCATGCCACCCTGGTTCTCAATAAAATACTCGGGCTTATTCAGTTTCCCAATATCGTGAAAATAAGCGCAGACACGACTCATTACAGCATCTGCCCCGATCGCCTCCGCGGCACTTTCCGCTAACGACGCCACAATTAGGCTATGGTGAAACGTTCCCGGTGCCTCGATCTGCATTTTCCGGAGCAGCGGATGATTCAAATCACTGAGCTCCAGCCATGAGATCTCAGTCGTCAAACCAAACAGACCTTCGAGCAGAGGAAGCACTCCACCGACGAAAAGACCGGTTAAAAGACCAGTCGAAAGCGCAATCAAACAGGCTTTCCCAAAAATTGTCCAACTTTCGCTGCTAAACATTTGAAGACCACTCACCGAAATCTTGGCGAAAACTAAATCGACCAAAAGCGCCATAACACCAACCCAAAAACCAGCTCGCAGGAGACGCCCCCGCTTACTCACTCGCTTCGTAGCAAAGACCGACGTTAGGCCGCAGATTAAGCTAATCGCAAAGAAAGCCCAGCGATCATCACTTGGAATCGTCAATGCCCCAAAGAGGCTTACAAAGACCGAGGAATAAACCCCGGCACGCTGGCCAAGTAAGACCGAATGCACCATTGGGGCGAGCGCGATTGGCATCACCAAAAACTCATAATGCTCCCCTAGGTCAGACTGCAAAGCCACCCCATTGGCCAATTTTACCACCCATAGGTGAATCAAGATACCACCAAAGATCAGTAACACGCTACCGTTCCTTTGGGCCGACTTTTGATGGTTAAGGTGAAAAATGGCAAGGCCACAGATCAGAATGACGACCGCTTCGGCAGCTCGAGAATCAACATGCTGAAGACCGGAGAACAAAGCGAGCATACCGAGACTAAATCCCACATACAGTGCTCCACGAACGATCAGACTACGGTCCATTGCAGCCAAGGCACCACCATCGGTGTTGGTGCGACGCTTCTTACCAGAAGAAAGCCCCTGCTGGACTAATCTCCAGCGTCTAATTTGATCAACAAGTCCCAAAATAACGATTCTGGTTAAGTGGCCTGCCATATGAATGGCAGTAGAGGGGTATAGTCTTCTCGGCTAGCTCCCGCAAGGATGAAGAAGATTAAGCCCCGCCGGACACGGCAAGGAAGTGGAAATCAACCAAGACGGAATACAATTCGCGCCTTCGTAGTATCGTAGGGTGACATTTCCATTTTCACACGATCGCCAACAACGAGGCGAATAAATCGCTTTCTCATCTTTCCAGAGATGTGCGCGAGAACCTCATGACCACTCGGAAGAGCCACCTTGAACATTGTTCCGGCTAAAACGGCTGCGATCGTGCCTTCAATTTCGACAGACTTTTGCTCATCGCCTTCATCCGAATTACGATTGCTCTTGTCGACATTACGACGACCCCGCCGCCGGCCACCGCCGCCGCCTCTTCGAAAATTTCTTGGTCTAGCGATAACTTAAAATAGTTGGATTGCTGAGGGCGGATTGCGCCTTCGACTAATCATGTGCCCTCAAAACTTGCTTAGCAATGGAAAAAAAGGCGATTTAATGGCCTGTTACTTGAAGACCATACACACTCAATTAAACTTATCAACATATCGCGATATGTAGATTTGAACTTGAAAATCATCTGATTCTTCCGAAAGTTCGCGGAAGACAAGCCAATGACACTTAACCTTAGCGAAGAACTCAAGTCAGCCCTCCGCGAGCGTATCCTAGTCCTAGATGGAGCTATGGGGACAACTATCCGCGGCTATGAACTCTGCGAATCAGATGCCCGTGGCGAGCGTTTTCAGGATAATAACGAAGATCTCCTAAACAATGGCGACATTCTTTCTATCACCCAACCGAGCGTGATCGGTGACATCCACAAGCGTTTTTACGAAGCTGGGTCTGACATCTGCGAAACCAATACTTTCTCTGGAACTGTTTTAGCTCAATCTGAATTTTTCGTCCAAGATCCGCGCAAAAGTGGCGGCATCAAAGATCCTGAATTCTTCGATAAAAAAGTTATAAATAACAGTAAACTTCAGGATCTTGTTCACGAAATTAATGTGAAATCGGTCCAAATCGCCAAAGAGCAAGCCGACCGAGTTTCCCAAAATGACGGACGAAAACGTTATGTCGCCGGAGCCATAGGGCCCCTTACAGTTTCTCTCACCAACGTTGTCGATCCAAACGACACTTCATTCCGCCCCGTCACCTTTGATCAGGTCAAACAAACCTACCGCCATCAAATCGACGCTCTCCTAGAAGAAGACTGCGATATTCTCATGGTTGAAACCATTTTTGATTCTCTTAATGCCAAAGCAGCTCTGGTCGCCATAAAGGAATCGCAAACCGAAGCACCTGTCATTATTTCCGCCGCCGTTGGTCGTGGTGGCGAAACCATGATCTCTGCCCAAAAAGTCGAAGCCCTCTGGAACACCTTCGCTCACATTGACCCCCTTGCTGTTGGACTCAACTGCTCGCTTGGCCCAGATCTCATGGAGCCCTTTCTCCGCGACCTTGGAAAAGCAGCAACCACCCACATCTCGTGTTATCCCAACGCTGGACTTCCTAACCCGCTTGCTCCAACAGGGTTCGACCTTGAACCAAAAGACATGCACGATTACATCGCCGCCTTTGCTGATGCTGGACTCCTCAATTTGGCAGGCGGATGTTGCGGCAATACTCCCGAACATATCGCCGCTATCGCCCAATCAGTTAAAGGAAAACCACCACGTCCCGTCCCCTCTCTTGCCATCGCTTAGATTAGCTTTACCTGCCTGATTCACAGTTAAAAATCTTACTGCTTAAATCTCAAATGTCCCCAGTCCCCCGTTTTCTCAGGCTCTCAGGCACCGAAGCCTACAATCATACCCCTAACAAAAATTTTCTAATGATCGGGGAACGAACTAACGTCGCCGGTTCTCCTCGCTTCCGAAAATTGATTAAAGAAGATAAGCTAGAAGACGCTCTGGAGGTCGCTCGCCAGCAGGTCGAAAATGGAGCAAATGTTATCGACATTTGTTTCGACGATGGCCTCATCGACGGAAAACTTATGATGGCTAAATTCCTCGACCTTATTCAGGCCGAACCTGACATTCAAGCCGTCCCTATCATGGTCGATTCCTCAAAATGGGAAATCATCGAGGAAGGCCTCAAACACCTTCAGGGAAAAGGAATCGTTAACTCCATTTCGCTTAAAGAAGGCGAGGAAGCTTTTAGAAATCATGCAAGACACATTCTAAACTACGGAGCAGCCGTTGTCGTGATGGCCTTCGATGAACAAGGCCAGGCCGCCACCTACCAAGACAAATGCCGTATCTGCAAACGCGCCTACGACATCCTTGTTAATGAAGTTAGATTTCCTCCCCAAGATATCATTTTTGATCCTAATATTCTCACTGTCGCCACCGGCATCGAAGAGCACAACAATTACGCACTCGATTTCATCAACGCCACCCGCTGGATAAAAGACAATCTCCCCTTCGCAAAGGTCTCAGGAGGCGTCTCTAACATCTCTTTTTCATTTCGAGGTAACAATGCCGTTCGCGAAGCCATGCATTCAGCCTTTCTTTATCACGCTACTCAAGCTGGGATGGATATGGGTATTGTGAACGCCGGTATGCTTGAGGTTTACGACGAGATCCCGAAGAATCTTCTCACAGCAGTTGAAGACGTCCTACTCAACAAAGACGATGGAGCAACTGAGCGCCTTCTTGACCTCGCTGAGGAATTCAAAGGCCAGGGGGCCAAGAAGCTCGTTGAAGATCTCAGCTGGCGCGAACAATCCGTCGAAAAACGCCTCGAGCACTCCCTCCTAAGAGGTATCGATAAATTTATTGATCAGGACACTGAAGAGGCGCTCGCCAAGTACGAAAAACCTCTTAGCGTCATTGAAGGACCTCTGATGGATGGCATGGGCATTGTGGGCGATCTCTTCGGAGCTGGTAAAATGTTTCTTCCTCAGGTTGTAAAATCCGCCCGAGTTATGAAAAAATCCGTCGCATGGCTTGAGCCACTTATGGAAGAGGAACGCGAGGAAAAAATTGTAATGGAAGCAGCTGTTCTCTGTTCGAAAAACTCTGCACTCTCCGAATTAGAAGCGCGCACTATTGCCACTAAGTCCTTCTCGAACGGCAAAGTCATTATGGCTACCGTTAAAGGTGACGTTCACGATATCGGGAAAAATATCGTAGGAGTAGTCCTCACCTGCAATGGCTTCGACGTTGTCGATATGGGGGTAATGGTCCCCTGCGACAAAATCCTAGATGCAGTCGAAGAACACAACGCCGACATCATCGGCCTATCCGGACTCATTACCCCTTCGCTTGATGAAATGATCACCGTTGCCAAGGAGGCCGAAAAACGCGGCTTCGGAAATAAAAATATTCCAATCCTTATCGGCGGAGCCACAACCAGCGCCGCCCATACCGCCATCAAAATTGCGGAACATTACACAGGGCCGCTTGTTCACGTCCTCGACGCTTCTCGATCTGTCCCCGTCACAACCGCCCTTCTATCCGAAAGTCGCCAAAATTTCATCAACACCAACGAGGAAAATCATCAGAAAGCTCGAGAGAAATTTAACGGAAGCAAAAAGAAGGCAGCTCTCTCAGTCGAAGAAGCTCGCACTAATAGGGCCACTATAAACTGGGAAAACTACAACCCACCTATCCCTGAATTTACAGGGACTCGCACTATCAAATCCCAATCGCTGCGCGAGCTTGCAAACTACATCGACTGGACCCCTTTCTTCCATACCTGGGAGCTACGTGGTGTTTGGAACCCCGAAACTGAGGTGCTCAAAACCCGGAATGAGGAAGGAGGAAAGGTCGCGAAACAACTCTACCGTGAAGCTAAAGAGCTTCTCGAGAAAATCATCATCGAAAAGCGTTTCACCGCATCTGGGATCTACGGTTTTTTTCCCGCCAGAGCAGTTGGAGATGATATCAATCTACCCGATCAAAACGTCACTTTCCACACCCTTCGCCAACAAAATAAAAAGTCTGGAAAACCCAATTATGCGCTCAGCGACTACGTGTCACCAGAGCAAGACCATCTCGGGGCCTTTGTCGTTGGCATTCACGGAGCGGATGAATGGGCGTCAAAACTTCGTGAACAGAACGACATCGACGAAGCACTCATGGTCCAAGCCCTTGCTGACCGCTTTGCTGAAGCTTTTGCTGAACTCTTACATCACCGAGCCCGTATCGCTTGGGGAATCGAACGCCCGGGACAATTCAGCCAATCGGAACTCATCCATGAGAAATATCAAGGAATTCGTCCTGCGCCCGGCTACCCAAGCCAACCCGACCATACTGAGAAACGCATCCTTTTTGATCTTCTCCAAGCCAAAGAGAAAACTGCTGTGGAGCTTACTGAATCATGCGCGATGCATCCTGGCTCAGCGGTTTGTGGCCTCTACTTTTCCCATCCCGAATCACATTATTTCATGATAGATAATCTACAAAAGGATCAGATTAAAGACTATTCGGCGCGGAAAGAACTTAGCACTGAAGAAGTTGAAAAGTGGCTAGGACCATGGCTAGGTTACTAGCGTGAGATTGACGTTCATTATCCTAGCCGCCGCGCTGCCCTCCTGTTCACAGTTCAGAACGCAGGTAACGGATATCCCCATAAATTCAATCATCCTTACCTCTATGAGGTCGATGCCAAAAGGATACGGCTACGATGCCTCTCAGGCCGCAGTCGAAAGGCTTGCCTCCAGTGTCTACCTGAAAAATGGGATTATTAGACAGGATCTCAAAGCGGCCAATTCCACCTTCTGCTCCGGCGCCACTTATCTTGTCTTCCTCCGTACGATTGAGCAACTTCGCCTCCGTAATTCCATCTTCCTATCGGAAGGTAAATATGCCCGCTTCGCCAATCTAGGAGTCAAAGATGGTGAGGAAATTTTCGGACGATGGAATGCCAATGGACCCGGCGCGGCAAAGCTTTTTTCCGATCTCAAATGTGGGATCAACTTCACCTCATATGATCACGCACACCCCGGAGACTTCATGAAGATATGGTGGACTAATGCCATTGGCAAAAAAGAACGAGGCCACTCCGTGATCTACCTTGGTTCTTATGGGGATCAGATCCACTATTGGTCCGCAAACTACCCAGAAGGATATGGTTATAAATCGATTGCTAAATCAAAAATTAAGCATGTCCTCTTTTCCCGCCTCACCAACCCAGCCAAACTCGTTAACGCCCATCGTCTTACTCCTAGGGACACATTCCTTGAAGACATGCTCGACAAAGATTTTACATGGCGACAAATCTCTCAGTTCTGTAAGATCAAGGTCCATCCGTAACCTCTTTCCTTTTCCCTAATCACTTCACGACCTGACCTGAATCCAAATACTATGATCAATTGGCGTAAGCTTCTTAAAGAAGGGGAAACCGAAACTCACTTTATCGTAGAGGGCCAAATTCCGGTTGAGCGCCTTCAAGATTCTTCATACTCAATAGATAAAATCATTCGTATCGGAAAGGATCTCTCACGTAACGAAGCGTCATCTCTTCTTGGATTTCGTTTCCACCGCGGCTATCTCGCAATTGCTCGCAAACCAATAAACCCGCCTCTTTCTGAGGTGACGAAAGGGACCCTCGTTCTTCTCCCCGAGATTGCCGACCCCGGAAACCTAGGCACAATCATTCGTAACACTGCCGCATTGGGTGGAGAGGGCATCATTCTAGGCAAGGGCGCCTCCCCATTTAATGCCAAAGCTATTCGGGCCTCCGCTGGCAACCTTTTCAACCTTCCCGTCCGACGAGCTCAGGACTTTATCTCAGATCTCACCGAAATTAAAAAAACCCACCATATTCTGGGTGCGAGCCTTTCTGGAATTTCCGTTCCCATCAACAAGTATCAATCAATTTCCGATCAAATCGCCCTCCTTCTGGGGCCAGAGGACTTCGGCCTCAACAAGACTATTGAGTCCTATTGTGATCAGCTCATTCATATCCCAATGTCACGAGGGACAGACTCACTCAATGTTGCTTCGGCCTCAGCGATATTTCTTCAAAAACTCCAGCAAAATCTTCTCTGATAAACAGGCTAATCTTTCCTTTTAGCAAAACCCTTGGGCAATGGATCTCGGTATAGATGCGATGACAGCATCTGCTGAAAAGTGGGTAAACCGAAAACCCCACAGCTCTGCTTTACACCAAACGAGAATCTAACCCCTTTTCTTTTCGTCGCCGCTTGATTGCTTTTTCGTTTCTTGCGCCTTTAGCCCAATCAGTTAAGGTTTTCTCGATATGAAAACTTCAATCTTCGCTCTCTGCGCCTTTTCTTTCCTCGCTCCTGCAACGATCTCAGCTCACTGTCAGATCCCCTGTGGTATCTATAACGATAACAACGTCATCGAGTCAATGCACACAGACTTCGAGACCATCGAAAAGGCTTCTAAACAGATCATCGAACTTTCCAAGAACCCTTCAAAAAACGCCCACCAATTGACCCGGTGGATCACGAATAAGGAGTCTCACGCACAAGCGATCCAAGACAAAACCCTCAACTACTTCCTAGCCCAACGCCTCAAACTCACTGAAGCCGAATCTGACAAAGCAACCTACCTGGCCAAACTCCAACTCTGCCATCAGATCATTGTTACCGCCATGAAGTGCAAACAGTCTACCGACGCGACGAATGTCGCTAAACTTCATGACCTGATGCACGATTTTGAGAAACATTTCGGCACTAAAAAGAAGTAGCATAGCCACATTACCTCTGACTCCTCCCTTTAATGCTCCGTCTCCTCGTTTCATTACTCTGCGGAGTCACTACCATTCAAGCTGCGCCCGATCTCGCTGAGATCGGGCGTTCTGTCTTTACCGATAAAAACCTTTCAAATCCTCCCGGTCAGTCGTGTATGACTTGCCACAACCCCACCTACGCATTTGCCGACCCCAGACGCGTCTCTCCTGGAGCAAGCCCATCCTTTTCGGGCAACCGAAACGCTCCATCTCTCATGTATGCAGCACTCATTCCGCCCTTTGCATACGAAGATGTTCTACTCCCAGATGGGACCGAAATATTCGCGTGGGAAGGCGGTCTTTTTTACGACGGACGAGCCAAAGACCTTTTCGAGCAAGTGGGACAGCCCTTCTTCGAAAACCATGAAATGAACCTCGAAAACAAGGCGGACCTTGCTCAGAAAATACGTAAATCGACCTATAAAGAAAAATTCCCGCAAAGTGTTCTCAAAGATAACGACAAACTCACTTATCTTGTTTTTCGATCGCTTGTTGAGTTCCTAAAGTCCCCATCTTTCCGCCCTTTCGATTCTCCCTTCGACCGTTACCAAGCAGGAGACGAAGACGCTCTATCCCTATCTCAAAAACGAGGGCTCGATATTTACAAAAATTCGGGCGGCTGTGCCGACTGCCACCTCCTAGAACCTCAAAACTGGAGAAAACCACTGCTCTCCGACTTCGGATATGACAATCTCGGAGGACCCGCCTCAGGCAAGAAAGACCCTGGCCTCTTCGCTGTCACCGGTAACTCGGAAGACTTTGGAAAATTTCGCGCTCCTAGCCTCCGCAATATTGAACTCACAGCACCTTATCTTCACAACGGCTCAATTAAAACACTCCGCGAAGTACTTGAATTCTACAACAAGCGCGACCTCGAACCCGAACGTTGGGGCGTCACGGACTACCCAGAAACCGTTAACCACGACGACCTAGGTGACCTAGGCCTAACCGACGAAGAAATCACCGACCTTCTCAGTTTTCTTCACGGCTTCACCGACCACAGTCTTACGAAGAAAAAAACAACTTTCCCTACTCCCCCAAAAGGCACGCCTTCCACCGAAAGCATCAAACTTAATTTTCCTGACCACACCCATCGTCTCGATCCTAATTTTAAGGACGAGTGATTCCTCTCCGACCTCCGCAAAAGCAGGGAAGATAAACAGGCTTTTATCATCGCCACGTTTAATTTCGGCCTAACAATCTTCTGATGGTTGCTCACCCCTCGCACATCGCCGCCACAGGCTCGCAAGGAAACTCCCAATCATGCAGTGGTAAAAAGCCGAAATGGCACACGGTGCTGCTGCCATTAACGTGAAATGAGTTTTTGCCAATTGTGAGCCAAGACCGGAATTTTGCATTCCAACCTCAATCGAAAATGTCCGGCATTCTTTCTCCTTCAAACCAAAAACCCTTCCCCAAAGATATCCCAAGGCGAATCCGAAAGCGTGCACTATGAAGACCGCAGGAAGCAAGGTTTGCCAATGCGCTTGAATGTTTGATTTTGTCGCGCCAACCACCGCGGCAACGATCAGCACAATCACAAAGACCGAGACCAGAGGTGACCCCTTCTTGATCGCTTCCAGCCTCTTGCCTGCAAGCGAATTCAAAACCAACCCAACCATAATGGGCAGAAGAACGATCATCACCATCGAGACGACCATGCTCCATGCATCAACTTTAAGAATCGCAGATGCGTAAGTCTTCGTCAGTAACGGAGTCAATCCTATTGCCAATAGAGTCGAGCACATTGTCATCATGACACTCAATGCAAGATTACCGCGCGCCAGATAAGTCACCACATTTGACGCCGTCCCTCCCGGACAGCAACTCACTAAGATGATACCAAGTTTGAACTGGGCCGGCAGCGAAAAGATTGTGGCGACGCCCCACCCAATCAACGGCATTATCAAAAACTGAGCGATGATCCCAAGCACAACCCACTTGGGAATTATTAAAACCTCGCGAAAATCTGCAAAAGTCAGAGTCATTCCCATCCCAAGCATAATGATCCCCAAGCCTACCGGGACCCACTTAAGCTCCGTTCCAGGAATCTCCCCAAGAAACCACGTGAAATGCTCCGGAACAAACCACGCCCACCCGGTCCCCAAGAAGGTCCACAACCAAAAAAAATTTACGAAGCGAGCGAGCATGGCAGAATTCTTAACATTTTCCTCCATCCTGAATACTTTATTCTCCCGTTGCCTGAGTCACAAAAACGGCCATAGTCAGATCGATGAAGCGACTTATTCTGCTTTCCTTTCTCTTCCCACTCCATGCCGCCGATTGGCCCCAGTGGCGCGGCGCGGACCAAAACAATCATGCTCCGAGCACGGCCAAGCCGCCGATTGAGTGGTCAAAAGACAAGAATGTAAGCTGGAAAACTGCTATTCCTGGCCGCGGTCATTCCACCCCGATTTTTGTTAAGGGAAGAATTTATCTGACTTCCGCTGACCAAAAAAAATCAACTCAATCACTCCTATGCATTGATCGTAAAACCGGAAAAATCATCTGGTCCAAAGTGGTTCACCAAGATGGCTTCCCTACACCACTCCATTCGGAAAACTCTCCTGCTTCAGCATCTGCCCAGTGGGATGGTCAAAACATCCTCGTTACTTTTCAAAACGATAAAAAAATAAAAGTCACAGCTGTTTCACCCGATGCAAAAATCATCTGGTCTAAAATCGTGGGAAATTATCTCCCATCATACCCATTCGGATTTGGCTCCACTCCAATCCTCCACAAAGAGAATCTCATCGTCGTAATTGGAACTGAAAAAGGTGGGTTTCTTACCGCTTTAAAATCATCCAATGGGGACGAAGTCTGGAAGACTCCGAGAGCCGGACATGACTACTGGGCCACACCTGTCGTTGCAACTGTTGCGGGCAAAGAGCAGCTCTTCATTTCCGGCATTAATAGGTTTTCGAGCTATGAACCCACCACCGGCAACCTAAACTGGGAAGTCGAAGCTGGAGCTAAATCGATGTGCGGAACTATTGTGTGGACGGACGATATGATCTTTGCGAGCGGTGGCTTTCCCGA
>DCQM01000089.1:11899-13634 GCA_002323895.1 Akkermansiaceae bacterium UBA1518 | reverse complement strand
TGTTATGAACAATCTCTCCTCTCACACAACAACTTGATTTACGCAATCGCTGACGATGGCAGAGCTTATTGCTGGGATGCTAAAACTGGAGAGAAAAAGTGGTCCGAAAAAATTGGTCGACGGGGCGTGATGGCTTCACCACTGGCGGTCGGTGACCACATTTACGCCACCCTTAAAAACGGCACGACCGTGATCTTCAAAGCATCCGGAGATCGCTTTGTAAAAATCGCAGAAAACAAACTTGGAGATGATACGTATGCCAGTCCAGTTGCCCTAGACAACCAGCTTTTCCTGCGGGTTGGTAAAGTTGACCGGGGAAAACGCCAAGAATTCCTCTATTGCCTCCAAAAGTAGCTAGCGTCTTCCGATTGGAGGAAAATGTGGGCTAGGTTCTCCCAGTCAGAAATGCCAAAATTTCATTGGCTGATCTTACCGAAAATCCCGTAAGCGCGGCGATTTGGTCCGCCGTTGCCTCCTTAATCCGCGCCACCGACCCAAACCGTTTTAAGAGTGCTTTCTTCTTTGCCGGGGACATCCCGGGACAATCGTCCAATAAACTTTCTTTCACTCGTTTTCGGAGCAACAACTCGTTATAGCGATTTGCGAAACGGTGGGCTTCGTCACGAATCCGCTGCATCAGCTTAAGGGCTCCCCGATCATGTGGAATAATTACGGGCTCGGATTCGCCCGGAAAAAATATCTCCTCTCGCTGCTTTGCCAAACCACAAATCGGCAGGCCGCCTAACCCAAGTCTCTGTAACTCTGCCACTGAAACACTGAGTTGCCCTTTCCCGCCATCTACGATCACCAAATCAGGTAGCGTGACCGGACTCCTGCCCTCGGCTGCAAGTCGCCGAAGAGTCTCGACGTGAGTTTCCTGTGTGCTTTCCGCCACTTCAGGGTTAGCCTCCATATTTTCCTGTAAGATTCGACCGTATCTACGCCGAACCACCTCGGCCATACTTGCAAAGTCATCCTGTCCGTCCACCGTTCTAATCCTGTATTGGCGATAATTTTGGTTGTCCGGTAATCCATGCTTAAATCTTACCATTGAGGCCACGATATGAGTCGACGAGATATTGGAAATATCGAAGCACTCCATAATCGTTGGTGGCCCACTGAGTGAGAGCCAATCGCCCAATTCAGCCAAATCCTCAGTTGGTTTGACGGTCGTCGGAACTCCCCGTCCGCGAGTAAACTGCCTTGTCGGGCTCAGCGCGCGCTCAAGATTTACGATAACATCGCGAAGCCTTGCGGCTTTCTCGAAATCTAACTTTATCGCTGATTGCTCCATTTCCACTTTAAGGCTCTTGAGGCGCTCCCCCTTTCCTTTCCCACCTAGCAATTCACAAGCCTGCTCTAATTGGTCCAAATATTCGTCACGACTCACCTTCGCGACACAGGGAGCCATGCAATTGCGAATGACATCGGCATTACAGTGCTTGTAATCTTTTTCTCCCGGATTTCGAGGCCGACAACTCCGAAGTCCAAATTCCTTGTTCAACCAAGCAACGGTAGCCCGTAACGCCCCCGAATGTGCGAATGGACCGAAATATCGCGCTCCATCTCCCTTCTTGAGACGCGTTGTTTGAAACTTCGGCCACGGATCATCGAGATTCACCTTTACTAGGAGAAATCGCTTATCATCCCGAAAGCTTACGTTGTAGCGGGGCCGATACTGCTTGATGAGCTTTCCCTCCAACAGCAGAGCTTCTTGCTCGTTTCGAACTTCATG
>DCQM01000089.1:0-11518 GCA_002323895.1 Akkermansiaceae bacterium UBA1518 | reverse complement strand
TTCTTGCCCGATGGCATAAAGTAGCTGCTCAGTCGTTTCCGGAGATCCCTTGCCTTTCCGACATAAATGATCGAGCCCAACCGGTCTTTATGCAGGTAGACACCCGGTTTATGGGAGACCTGTGAGAGCCTTGCTCGAAGTAAGGGAAGGTCAGACATCTTCTTTGATTCTAGGCACAAAACCTGTAATTGATATCGCTTTTATAGGCAATTAAGAGATTACGGTGGGTTTTCCTGCACTTGCACCTCAATAATCTCCCGCTAGAGTTCAAATAACTAGTTCATGAAGACCACTTTCATCCTCGCTCTTTTATTGGCGCTGATTCCATCTGACGCATCTGCCCAAGAGGTGGCCCAAATGACCAAAGATATCACGTTGGTCGAAATTCTTAAAAAAGGCGGTTGGGTCATGGGAGCGCTAGTCGTCCTCTCTATTTTCACCGCGATTCTCATTCTACTTTATTTTCTGACCCTTCGTCGCAGCTCAGTCGTTTCAAACCGTTTCATGAATGCTTCGGAGGCCATGATCCGAAAGCGAGATTATCTTGGACTCGTCGGCTACTGTCACGGCCGGAGAGAGGCGGTGGCGCGAGTCACCCAAAAAACTCTCGATTTTTTGACCAAAAACCCAAATGCCAGCCACCCTGAGATACGCGAAGTTGCAGAGGCCGAAGGAAATCGTCAGGCCGGCATCCTAACCCAACGAATCAGCTACTTAGCGGATATTGGGGGAATCGCCCCGATGGTTGGATTACTTGGGACGGTAATTGGAATGATTAAATCCTTCATGGAAATCGCTAACGGCAATATTGAGGGAGCTAAGCAATTGGAACTAGCTCAAGGAGTCTGGGAAGCCCTCATAACCACCGCTGGCGGTCTCGTCATTAGCATTATCGCTATGACATTTTACTCTTATTTTCGCGGCCGAGTTCAAAACCACACGGCAGAATTAGAAGCAGCCGGAACCCACATCCTCGCTTTGGTTGGCTCCCAAATCCAGCAAGGTCAGGCTGGCTCCACAAGTCAACCTCTTCGCGATGACTTTCCCATGCGTGACCTCTAGGGATCAAAGAACGCTTCAACGTCATGCGCATTCGCGATAACAATCCTCCCCCCGCAAGCTTCCAGCTGGCGCCAATGATTGACATCGTCTTTCTTCTTCTGATTTTTTTCCTTGTCACCTACCAGATTACTGAACAAGAGAAAGATCTTAAGGTTGCAGTGCCAACCACCAGTGAAGGCTCTCAAAAAGCCCGTGTCGCCAATAAGATCGTAATCAACCTATCCGCTGATGGTGAGATTACCATCAGCGGAGAAGTTTATACAAAAGACCAACTCAGGCAAAAACTTAAACGTATTGTAAGAGCCGCCGAACTCGCCAACGAAGACGGTGCTGACCAACAGCCTGTGCGAATCCGAGCCGACCGTGATGGCCGAAATCAACAACTTCTCCAGCTTGTTGACGAGATCCAAAAAGCCGGAATCTGGAATATCGATTTTGCGACCCGTTCACCAAAGAACCCTTAATTTTTTCGATGCAGATTCTAGCCTTCCTCGCTATTCTAATCGGCTTGTCACTTCCTTCCCTAGGACAGGCCCCGGATCAGAAGGAGGATGCCCTTCGGGTTAATCCAGCCCGCGATCTCTTTGACCTCGCTACACTGAACTATAACGACGCTAAAAATGGGAAAGATGACAAAAAGGTTGAACGGGACTACCGAATTGCAGCTAAGAAGTTCGACCAATTTTTAAGAACTTTCCCCCGCGATGAAAAAGCAGTCGAAGCATGGTATTTCCTTGGAATGTCCTATCGGGAAATTGGCGAAAGCGAAGCCAGCCGCACCTGCTTCAAGTCTGCCGCAACAAACTGGAAGACCGGGAAATTTGTGGAGGCCTCGGCCCTCTTCTTAGCCTCCGACGATTACAAAGCAGAGAAATGGCGGGACGCAGCTAAATGGTTTCAAATCGTCTCTGACACGACAAAAAATGAAGAGATTAAACACCAATCGCTCTATCGACGATTTCTCTGTTTTTATAAGCTTGAAGACAAGGCTAGCATGCTTCCTTCGTTGAAAGCGGTCATAGCGGACGAGAATAGTCCCTATTCCGAGACAGCCCGCCTCGCCTTAGCTAGGCTCTATCGCGATTCACAAAGCACTAAACAAGCCCACCAGCAGTTTGTGATTCTTTCGAAGTCAAAGAACTCCAAAATCCGCGCCGAAGCGACTTTCCAAGCAGCGCTTACTGCTCAGACACTTGGTGAAAAAGACCTCACCAAGATATGGTTCCGTAATGCTCTCTCAGAAGAGCAATCAGAAGACGTCAAGGGTAAGACCCAGCTTGTTCTCATGAATTTGCACTACAAGGACATGCAATGGCAGGATGTTATTGATGTTTTTCGACTTGGAACCTTCAAACTCGAAAAAAAATCCGAGCTTCAGCGTCTGATTATGGTCGCAAAATCCAACGACGCCCTTGGCAAGGAAGAAGAAGTCACGAAACTTTACGAGCAGATCGCTACACTCTCTCCCGGATCCGCGTCAAGCCTCGACGCCAACTATAACCTCCTTATTCGCGACCATAAGAAGTCTGCCAAAAACTTCCTCGAAGAGGCTCAGGATTTTCTGAGGACCTACAGTAACACAAAAGGAAAAGATCCGAAAGTTCATTCCATTCGCCTGCTACTCGCCGAGGGCTACTACGCAGCAAAGGATTATAAAAAAGCGATTTCCGAGTATCGTCTGCTTGATCTCTCTCTAGTTGATAAATCAAATATCCTTGGAATTCGCTATCACGTCGCTAAATCACAGCTCTTCCTAAAAAATGAAAAAGGAGCACTCGCTGCCATCGCCGCATTTATCGCCGAATTCCCCAAAGCAGCGCAAACGACCCAGCTTCGCTTAGATCGGGCCGAACTCCTTAACGCAGCCGGTCGAGAAGGCGAGGCTGTAGGAGACTACAAAATAATTCTTCAAAACACCACAGATCAGAAGATGAAGAAAAGCCTTATTCTTCGCCTGGCATCTCTCTATCAAGAGCAGGAAAAATGGGATGATTTTGTCGGTATGCAGGAACAAATTCTTCAGCTTCCCGCGTCTGACCAAAAAACCCAAGCTTCCGCAAACTTTTGGCTCGGATGGAATCAGCTTCGCCTCAAGAACGGGGCCAAAGCAGAGCCCTTCCTTCGCAAAGCACGGGCTCTCGACTCCAAAACATTCGCTTCAAAGGTCAGTCCGATCTTAGTCAGAAATGCCTTCAAAGCCGAGAATCTCGACCTCCTTGAAGATGAAATCAACCTGGCACGCCAAGATTCGCCTGACACCAAACTTCCCTCTGCCATTCTGCAATGGTTGGGCGCCACTCTCATCAAAAGCGGTGAAGAAAAACGCGGTTGGCCTTTTCTCCACGAAGGACTTGCCGACGAATCCACACCTGCCAAGCATCTAGTTTGGAAACTTTACACCAAGGCATCGCTCGGTCTCAAAAAATACGCTGAAGCCTTACGTGGGGCCAAAGCGATCCTAGAAGTGGAAGAAAATCTATACCGCAAAGCCGAAGCACTCTATTTCAAATCCCAAGCACACAATGGTCTCAAGCAATTTAATGAAGCTCGTTTGGCCGCTTCTGATGGCCTTGACCTCCGTCCCGCTGGAGCACTCGATATTCAGCTCCGCATGTTCGCAGGAGATATCGACATCACCGCCGGAAAACCCGAAGCCGCAATCCGACACTATATTATCGTTGAAGGCACTTTCGCGAAATCTGCCGCCGATAAAAGAGAGGCACTTGCCAAGGTCATTTCAACACTCAAAATCATTGGGACTCCAAAAGCATTGGAACTCTTGAAAGACTATCAGAAGTAAGAAAGGTTCTACTCCCACTCGATACTCGCAGGTGGCTTTGTCGAGATATCATATAGAACACGATTAATACCGCTAACTTCATTTAAGATTTCCTGACTTGCCTCACGAAGAAGTTGGGCCGGCAGATCTACCCATTCAGCAGTCATGGCATCTTCGGAAATCACCGCTCGTAAATTGGTGGCCCACTCGTAGCTTCGTTCATCTCCTTTCACCCCGACTGTCTTAACAGGAATTAATCCGGCATAAGCCTGCCAAACTCGATCATACCAGCCATGCTGTTTTAGTTTACCGATAAATATGGCATCGCATTCACGGATTATATTAAGCCGCTCACGATCAACCGCACCTGGACAACGAACAGCTAATCCCGGCCCCGGGAATGGATGACGCCCAAGAATATCAGGGGCGATTCCCAAGGCCGCGCCCAACTCACGAACCTCATCCTTAAAGAGTTCGGCCAGTGGCTCCAGCACCTTACCCTGTTCCTGAAGCTCAAGGATTTTTGGAACCCGGTTATGGTGTGTCTTTATCACCGAAGCTTTTGACTTCGCATTTGAAGCACTCTCAATGACATCGGGGTAAAGGGTTCCTTGAGCCAACATTTCGGCATTCCCAACGGAATCCCAAAAAACCTTAATAAAGAGATTTCCAATGATCCGCCGTTTCTCCTCTGGGTCTTCTTTTCCAGCCAAAGCACCTAGAAATTCGTCGGAAGCATCCACCGTTTCAATCTCTACGCCCATGCGATGAAAATTATTTTGCACTACAGTTGCTTCGTCTTTTCGGAGGAGTCCATTATCAACAAAAATCGCACGAACATTCACCCCCGCCTCTTTTAGAAGCACGGCCAAAACTGTGCTATCAACTCCCCCACTCACACCACAAACGACTTGTTTCTCGCCAACAATTTCACGAATCCCCTCGATCATCTCGCGCTTAAAATCCTCGATATGAAAACGCTGAAGTTCGTCAGCTTGCTGTAGGAAGTTCTTAAGAATTCGTAATCCTTCGTGCGAGTGCGTAACCTCGGGGTGAAATTGAATTCCAAAAAAACCACCGGGCCAGCGTAAGCTTACCGGAGTCCCATGTTGGTTGGTTGCAATCACTTCAGCTTCCTTATGCAAATCTTGCACAGTATCCGAGTGACTCATCCAAACCTGAGAGTCTTCAGAGATTTCGTAATAGAGATCCTTGTGGCAGATCGGAGTGAGAGCAGCTGCACCATATTCTCGCCTATCGCTCTTTTTCACAGAGCCCCCAAATTTTATATTAAGAAGTTGCATCCCGTAGCAAACTCCAAGAACTGGCACTTCAAAGGACTTCAATTTCTCGAAATCGATATCAGGAGCATCCGTCTCACTAGTGCTCTTCGGGCCACCAGAAAGAATGATTGCTCCAGGTCGACCAATTTCAGCGATATCTTCAGGAGAGTAAAGCTTAGCAAAAAATCCCAATTCGCGTATTCGGCGAACAATGAGCTGGGTGTATTGCGAGCCAAAATCGAAAACAGCAACATGTTGAATCTCTTGCATCTTAAAACTAGGAAGCGGGTTGGTAGTTCGTGGGCTCCTCGGTGATGGTGACATCATGAGCGTGACTTTCTCGAAGACCACCCGGGGTGATGCGAACAAATTCGGCCTTTTCCCGAAGCTCCGTTAAATTTCGCGCGCCTACATATCCCATTCCAGAACGAAGTCCGCCCATTAATTGGAAAACAACATCAGCCAGTGGTCCTTTATAAGGAACACGACCCTCCACCCCTTCGGCAACTAATTTACCGCTAGAGTTTTGACCGTAACGATCACCGGCACCTTTCCGCATCGCTCCTATGGACCCCATGCCACGATAAGTCTTAAAGCGACGCCCCTGAGAGTGAACAGTCTGTCCTGGACTCTCTCTCGTTCCAGCAAGCAAAGAACCTAACATGACGAGATCGGCACCCGCAGCAAGAGCCTTCGTGATATCGCCCGAATATCGAATTCCGCCATCAGCAATTACCTGCACACCACGTTCGTGTGCAGCATCGGCAACATTTTGAACGGCCGTAAACTGAGGCATACCCACTCCGGATATTACGCGGGTGGTGCAAATCGACCCCGGACCAACCCCAACTTTCAGGCAACTTGCTCCCGCGCTGATCAAGTCCCTAGCACCTTGGGCAGTAACGACGTTACCGGCAACAACTGGAGTATCACCCAGCTCGCGGAGCTTCTCAATCACCTCCATAACACGGGAAGTATGCCCAGTCGCGGCATCTATAAAAAGAGCATCAGCACCAGCTCCGAGAAGAGCCTTGGCACGATCTAAAAATTCGGGTCCTGGTCCAACCGCCGCACCGCAACGAAGTTGGCCGTTTGGATCCTTGGACGCACTGGTAAAAGTGATTCTTTTCTCAATATCAGCACCGGTAATCAAACCAGCTAAAGTCCCATCATCATTCACCAAAGGGAGTTTTTCGATCCGGTTTTTGTAAAGAATCTCCCGGGCCTGGCGTTGATCCATATCAGCGGGTGCTGTCACCAAGCGATCCATCGGCGTCATCACATCTTCAACCAGAGCTTTCTCACTTGGGATATGACGAAGATCGCGTCCGGTAACCATTCCCTCAAGACGACCATTTGGATCAACTACCGGGAATCCGGAAAATCCCTCCCGCCCCATAATCTCGCGAACCTCGGCCACCGTTTGCTCCCTAGAAACTGTCAGAGGCTGATAAATCACCGCATTCTCGGACCGCTTTACCTTAGCCACCATTGAAGCCTGTTGTTCAACAGTACAGGCACGATGGATGACTGCAATACCGCCTTCACGTGCGAGAGCCATCGCCAGTTCAGTCTCAGACACCGTATCCATGGCAGCTGAGACGATTGGGATATTTAGTGGCACACCCTTGCATAACTCGGTGCTCACATCGGACTCGGAAGGGAGGAGTTCGCTCAAACTAGGCGTCAAAAGGACGTCGTCAAAAGAAAGGGCCAAAGTTGGTTCCGCCATAGAGGAATCAAGGGAATTTGGCCTCCGATAGCAAGCGCGATTCACGCTATGATCCAAAAAAGCCTCTAGGAACCGATCAAGATCAGCTGCCAGAGGCCTAAATTACTAGATCGGGTAATAGTAAGGAATCAGTCGAGAAAGACGATTTTTCCAGGCTCACCTTTAGCCTCAGCCTCGGCCTGAACCTGCTTTTCATGCTGTTCTGGCGAGCAGGAAGAATCGATTGGAGCGTCAGGCTTTTCTTGGCTTGCCTCGACGAGCCCCTTATCAAGGAGAAACGCCTCCACTTCCTCTCCACTCACATCCGGAAGCATTTCACCGTTCACCTCAACACAAGGGCTGAGAGGTTGGCCAGTTTTCTGTTCCATTTCCCAACGGAAAGCGGGGTTTTTGATGATATCTTTCTCATTAAATTCCAATTCATACTTTCGCATAATAGCGCGGACGCCTTCGCTCCAGCCGCAAAAAGTCTTTAGATAAGCCGTGATTTGAGGTTCTTGATCGCTCATGACTGTGATTATAGCGAGATCTTGAGGTCTTGCAACCACGCACCACCACCGGGAGTCTCAATACGGACCCGGTCCCCAGCTTTAACGACAAGCTTCTCGATCCCCTTCAACTCCCGCCACTGCCCGTCACGCAAGAGTAAATTACGTCCGGGAACACCATTGGGGCGCGGAATCAACTGACGCCGCTGAGTGAGTAGCGACACGGTGGTTTCCTCCAAAAACTCGATCTCCCTTACTAACCCATCGCCACCCTTCCACTGACCCTGGCCACCGGAACCACGACGGATACCAAATTCACGAACCCGCACAGGAAACCTCTCCTCAAGAACTTCTATGTCAGTGATAGCCGTATTAGTCATATGAACGTGACATCCACTCCTGCCATGCCAACCCGGGCCAGCTCCAGCTCCTCCTCCAATCGTTTCATAAAATCCAAAGCGCTCGTTTCCAAACAGAAAATTATTCATCGTGCCCTGCCCATGGGCCTGTAAGCCGAGAGCCTCTAGAAGCACATCCACAACTCTTTGGCTGGTTTCAACATTACCCCCAACCACAGCTGGGCAGGCTTCAGGATCGCGCGTAAGCGGGGGATCTAGAATACCTAGATCAGTCACGATCTCAACTTGATCAAGAAGCCCTTCATTTAAAGGAACATCTGTCCTTACCCAAAGCCTCAAGGCATATAACACCGCACTTCTAACAATAGCCGGAGTGGCATTTAGATTACCTGAATGGACGTCAGCAGAGCCCGAAAAATCTACCACTAGTTTTTCATCTTTGGATATTTTCACCCGGATTACCGAACCGTCATCCATCTGGTCTTCCGCACTTGCTTCCTCAAATTCCTCTAAGGCTCGGGCAAGAAGCATCGAGGATCGATCGTAAACCCCCCTCATGTGAAAAACCACAACCTTCACCGAAGATTGATCAGCAAGTTTCCTCAGCGCCTTCACCCCATATCGATTAGCCACAATTTGCGCCTTTAAGTCCGCCAAATTATCGGCAGGCGATCGAGAATCTTTAAAAAACCCATCTCCAATGGATTCTATTGAAGTTGGAGGAATTACGATTCCTTCGTCAGCAAGGCAGCGACCATCCGGAGGCATGGAACCCGGTGTCTTTCCTCCAATTTCGGCATGGTGGGCTCGGTTAGCAACAAATCCGAGCAATTGATCACCAAGAAAGACCGGGCTAATCACCGTGACATCAGGCAAGTGAGATCCCCCGAAAGCGGGGTGATTCACAACCACTGTGTCACCTTCCTGCCACGTGCGGTCGACAGACACCTTCCGCACACAAAGACCAAGCGCTCCCAAATGAACGGGAATATGGGGAGCATTCACAATCAAATAGCCATCAGCATCCAAAAGAGCACACGAATAATCGAGTCGTTCCTTGATATTCGTGGATAAAGCAGTCCTCCTTAACAACTCTCCCATTTCCTCAACCACACCCTCAAAACGACGCCGAAAAAGTTCAGCTTCGACAACTGCGGGAGCTCTTCCTTCCAATCCATCCCGACCTTCCCATTCCAAACGTATTGATCCACGTGTCCCCCGAAAAATCCGCCACCCTTTTTCGAGCAAGAGAGTAGAAAATCCATCTTGCTCAAGAGTTAATTTCTCTACCAATCCCCCTCGCTCAAAATATTCGTGTTCCAAATCAATCGCCCTTCCTACCAATTCTAATCTTAAGGCAACCCACTCGATTTCACGATCAACCGGGCGGGCATCTCCATAAAGCTCACGATATCTTGTCTCGAAAGCTTCTCTCAGTTCACACTCGGAAACCCTCTGTCCCGCCTCAATTTCGATGCTAGAATCCTGCCCTTTTAACCTGAGCTCAAACAAACTCCGATGAATGCTCCGACCTTCCCTCAACTGGTCTAATTCCTCACTAATCGAATCATCTAATAATTTCAGAACCTGTTTTACTTTGATTTCTCTATCAGCAGCTTGATGCAATCCCCAAGCGCTGAGAAGACCCGCGTCAGCCGGAACAAGAATCCTCTTCATACCAAGCTCCCTCGCCAGTGCACAAGCATGTTGCGGACCGGCACCTCCAAACGCTACGAGAGTGTGATCTCGGCAATCATATCCATCTCGAGTCGAAACCTGTCGTAATGCTTCGGCCATGTGACCAATCGCGATTTTTCGAAGACCCTCTAGCAATTCCCCTCGATTCATCTCTTTCCCAATTTCCTGAATCAGTTCATCTAACCGCCCATCGGCCGCAGTCCGGTCCAGCGGGATATCAGCACGCGTTTCATCCATGAAACCCAAAAGTAAATTCACATCCGTCACCGTAAGCGGTCCCCCACATCCGTAACAAGCTGGCCCTGGAGAACTTCCAGCACTTTCCGGGCCTACTTGAAGCCCCCCATTTCTCCACTGACAAACTGATCCACCTCCGGCTGCCACGGTCTCAATTTTTACCGCTGGCGCCAGAACCCTCACCGGACCGATCTCTTGTTCGTAACGATAGCCAGGCTCACCAGCAATCCGAGCCACGTCTGTGCTAGTTCCACCCATATCAAAAGTCAGAACTTGCTCCAAACCACAAGCTCGGGCCAGCGCCGCCGCCCCAGCAATTCCACCCGCCGGGCCGCTAAGCAAACTATCCACAGGACGAAATGTTTCCGCAGACTTTAACTGCCCAGCACTTGTCATCAGAGAGATCGGGATTCCAGGAAGAGCATTTTCAAGCGAGCTTAGAAAACCTCTCATTACAGGGGTCAGATAAGCATTAGCCACGGTCGTTTCCATTCTGGGCCACAACCGAATCATTGGCGCTATTTCATGAGATACACTCACTTCCGAAAATCCGCTCTCGCGTAAAATTTCAGCAACCCGCTTTTCATGATCCGGAGCCACATCCGCATGAATCATTGCAACTGCCACAGCCTTTGCCTCTCGTTGATCCTCAAGCTCCGACTCATCAAGAGGTTCCAACTCACGGCCTTGCCGGTCAAGACGACCAGACACCCCAATCACCCGCTTGGTCACTGGAACCGAAAGAGAGGGCGATAACTCAAATAGATCCGGCCGACGTTGATCACGAACCTCCAACAAAGACTCAAAACCCTTCGATGTATAAAGATTGACCGGGGTGCCTTTCCGTTCCAGCAAGGCATTTGTTCCTCGAGTCGTCGCAACCCGTAAATCAGCTCGAGGAAAGTCAGAACCCGGCGCAGTGCCGGTCAAAAGGCGAGCCGCAACAACCGACGCGTCTTCATCCGAAAGCAATTCGATAATTTGGCCTAATTGAAAATGACCTTCCACTTTAATCTTTCCAAGATTGGGCACCGATTCAGCAATCAGGGCCCCATTAACCGAAAAACCCTCAAGTCCTTGATCATGATCCGAGAGGGGGCGATCACAAACTAACCACCCATCCTCGATAGCAACCACCGAAGCACGAAGGATCCCGGAAGAAAGAACCTTACAACGAATCTGTGACCCCGAAGGAGTTAATGCCCAACCGTCCGCAAATGTTCCACCCACGTCGATCCGAATCTGCCAGTCTGCCATAATTCAGTTTTCCAAAAGTCGCGGAGAGAAATTAATCAATTTGAGAAAACTCCCGCGCAACAATCGTTAAAATCTCGCGAACACCTGGACAGTATTCGCCCTCATAAAAAACAACGAGGGTGGTTGCTTCACCATGAATCAGCTCGACAGAAGCTTCTTTTGAAACAACCTCTAAGTTGGTGCTATGGCCAAGCTCTTGTATCCCATCGCGCAAAACGCTGAATGCAGCACGCTCGGCTCGCCCTAGTAATTTCACACTCACAATTCCGGCAAGCTCAGATGCCCTTTTTAGAATCTCATCGCGGTTCAAATCATGCGCGACCCCAAAAATAGCGCGTAGAACCAACTGCCGGTCATCAACAAGTTGAGGGGGTGAAACTAGATCTGGATTTGGATCGAGAGGCAGCGATACCGGAGCATTCGGCTCAGCACCGCGCCTAGGTGCTGATTTCTGGAAGGGATCAGGCATCGCCAGCGGTCCTTGGTTATCGATTTTAGGATTTTGCGGGGCAAATTTAGGGCCACCCCGCGATGTGTTTGGGAGTGCAAATCCTTCCATGGGCTCCAAGAGCCTAATCGGAGAGGGCTCGCCCTCAGCTATACCACAATCGGACTCTGTCGAA
>DCQM01000135.1 GCA_002323895.1 Akkermansiaceae bacterium UBA1518 | reverse complement strand
AAAAAATCTTCCTCTGCCTTGCCAGCATCATTTGTTGTCACCTGAAACATCTCACCTGCCCCCTCGCAATCACTCGCGGTAATAACAGGCGTGTGAACATAGGTGAAATCCCGCTCATTAAAAAATCGATGCACCGCATAAGCCAATCGGCTCCGCATCCGGAAAGTCGCTCCATAGAGATTTGTCCTCGGACGCAGATGAGCAATAGAGCGCAAAAACTCAGGGGTGTGCCCCTTCTTCTGCAGCGGAAAATCATCCGGGACTCCGCCTATCAACTCAACCTCGGTCGCCCGAACTTCCCAGCTCTGTCCCTTCCCCGGGCTTTCCACCAATTCTCCAGCGACTCTTATGGAAGCCCCCGTATTCATTTTCCCAACTTCTTCCGATCCGGGAGTCCCTGAATCGATGATTACCTGAATTCCCTTTAAACAAGATCCATCATTTAGTTCCATGAAGGAAAAATCCTTTGAATCCCTTCGAGTCCGTACCCACCCCGCTAATTCCACCGAGTCCAGAGCCGTCACACTTTTCAAAAGATTCTTCACTGAAGTTCGCATGCAAAACTCCTACTGTCTCGGACGAAGCGAATCGATAGGAATTTGCAGGAAAACTCACATCCGATCTAACCTCCTTAATTCACGCCAACCTCTTATGGAAAATTCATACGAGATTTTACTCATCCTTCATGAAAAAAGCCTCACCTTTCTGCAGAATAATCGTCAATTTCGCAAAAGAGTGTTTTTAGCTCGAAATAAAGGGTCTTCCCTCACACCTAGTCTAATCAATTTGAGTGAGCCGATGATTAACTCCGAAGAAAAAAGCCGCTGTCACTTCACAAAAAATCTTGCAATCGGCACCGCGAGCCCTAAAACGCCGCTCCCATGGCCCGCAAAGCTTGCAAGTCCAAAACCAGATCGTCCGTCGCCAAGCGCTTTAAAGTGACTGGTACCGGTAAGATTTTGCGCCGCAAACAGGGCAAACGTCACATCCTCCAGAAGAAAAACCGGAAACGGAAAAGAATGCTGGGTAAAGCGACGCTTGTCTCCGACGCAGATATTACGAATGTGAAGAGAAATCTACTCATGAAGTAAGTCTTACCGTGCATACGTGCACGATGCCCCCGCCTGCAAAATGGGCGGCCTCTAGATAGCCAGCCTTCTTCGGAAGGACCACGAGCGAGTGAGACTATCGGAGTGAAATTAAAACCCAACGACCCGCTCATCCAAAAGAAACCATGCCAAGAGCAACTAACAGTCCGGCCAGTAGAAAGCGCCGTAAGCGTATCCTTCTACGCGCCAAAGGATTCCGAGGCTTCCGTTCCAAGCTTTACCGCTACGCAAAGGACGCCGTCTACAAAGCCCGTCAATACGAGTATCGAGACCGTAAGAAGCGTAAGGGGCAATTCCGCCGTCTCTGGATTCAGCGTATTTCCGCTGCCGTCCGGAACGAAGGACTAACCTATTCCCGCTTCATCGAAGGCCTTAAGGCCGCTAACATCGAGCTCGATCGCAAGGTCCTTGCTGACCTCGCTGTCGTTGACGCTACCGCTTTCTCCGCAATTGTGGAACAAGCTAAGAGCGCCCTCGAAAAGAAGGCTGCTTAACTTTCGATTAACTTCAGTTAAAGAAACTTTCATGGCCGTATCCGCAAGGATACGGCCATTTTTTAATCAAGAAGGCTGATATTCCTATTCATAACTAGATCCAAGCAACCGTATTGATAGGATCGAAGACCAAAGCCATCATTGACCACCATCGTCCTTTCCCGTAATTCCCCCTCACCATGACCGAGCAAGCCGCCCAAATTCAAACCGACGCCCTCGCCGCAATCGACGCCGCCTCGAGCGAAGCTGCTCTCGAAGAAGCTCGCGTCAAATTCCTCGGTAAAAAATCCCCCCTCAACGCCCTTGCCGCTGAAATGCGCAACTTACCAAACGAAGACAAACCAAAACTCGGGGCTGCTCTAAATATGGCCCGCCAAGCCATTAGTATTGCTCTCGACACCAGTAAACAAAAACTCCAGGACGCGGCTGACGCCACCTCCGTCGAAGGTCTAGATGTCACTATGCCGCCCCGCGAGCTCCCAACTGGATCCCTTCACCCCCTCACTATCGTCAAGGACCGCGCTATTCAAATCCTCCGCCGCCTCGGCTTCGCTCTCGCAGATGGACCAGAGATCGAAACTGAATTCCACTGCTTCGATGCCCTCAATACTCCATTCGACCACCCCGCCAGAAACGACTCCGACACCTTTTATTTTGATTCAGGAAAACTCCTCCGCACACACACCTCCTCGGTGCAAGTCCGCACTATGGAAAAGCAGGCTCCGCCCATCAAAATAATCGCTCCTGGCTCCGCCTATCGCCGGGACGAAATCGACGCAACTCACCTCTCCGTCTTCAACCAACTTGAAGGCCTTTATGTTGATTCCGACGTTCGCCTCTCTGATCTTAAAGGCACTCTAGAATTTTTCTACCGCGCTATGTTTGGCGATAAAACCGAAGTTAGATTCCGTCCCCACTTTTTTCCCTTCACCGAACCTTCCTTCGAAATTGATGTGAAACTTCAGGTCAGAGGCGAAGAACCAAAATGGATCGAAGTCGCCGGCTGTGGCATGGTTGATCCCGCTGTTTTCAGCGCAATCAACGAAAGCCGAGGTGACGATGCCTTTGATCCTAGTAAGCTTACTGGGTACGCCTTTGGCATGGGCCTAGACCGCCTTGCTATGATTCAATATGGCATTAAGGACATTCGCTTGCTGATCGAGAACGATACTCGTTTTCTCAACCAATTTTCCTAACTAAGATTAGGCCTGCTTTTCGTTTACTTTACGACCAAACCCCTCAGAAGCTGGCCAAAAAAAGGGGGCAAAGGCCAAAACCACGCCAACCATTGGAGTTTTGATACAAGGCGGCCCAGCTTGTAAAAAGCAAAAAACTTCGTCTACTTTGCAAGTCGTTCTTTGCACGAGGGTATAAAGGTCGATTATTTGCATTCCTGAAAGAGTTTTGATAGGCTGTCAGCCCTGAACCTCAGACCCCATCCTCCCGCGCCATGAAGTCACTGATCATCTTCATTCTTATCACCCATTTCACTTGGGCCGCTACACCGGAGGAACATGCCACTCTCAAGGCCCTTCCGATTATCTTATCCAAATGTGCAGCCTGCCACGGCGAAGACCCGGATGATATCGACGGCGAACTTAATCTCCTCACTCGTGAAGGATTCCTCAGAGGAGGCGAATTTATCAAGGATCTCCTCGTCCCTGGTGATCCCGAAAAATCGTTTCTTATGACCGTCATCAAATGGGAGGATCCTGACTTTGAAATGCCTCCCAAGGAGAATGATCGCCTGACGCCCGACCAGATCCTTAACATTAAAACCTGGATTGAAAATGGTGCTCCTTGGCCTGATCAAGCGACCCAGAAAAAGATCCTCGCGGACGAAAAAAATAAGCGTGTAACCAGCGACGGTATCATGATCGAAACTTCCGGTGGCCTCGCGGACGATTGGACCTACCGGCGCTACAAGCCCGAATCTGTCTGGGCATTCCTTCCAATCAAAAAACCGATCCCTCCCATCGAGGGAGTAAATCCAATTGACGCTTTTGTTCAGGCTAAAATCAAGACCACGAAATACAAACCAGCCCCACGAGCCGACCTTCGCACTCTCATCCGTCGAGTTTCCTATGACCTTATCGGCCTCCCACCAACTCCAGCCGAAGTCGCTGAATTCAGATCGGCCGCCAACCAGGATTTCGACAGAGCCTACCTCGCTTTAATTGAACGACTCCTTGCCTCACATCAACACGGGGAGCGGTGGGCTCAGCACTGGCTTGATGTCGCTCGCTACGCGGACACCGGAGGGCTTTCTAACGATTATGAGCGCTCAAATGCATGGCGCTATCGCGACTACGTCATCCGCGCCTTTAACCAAGATAAACCTTACAACGAGTTCGTCATGGAACAAATCGCTGGGGATGAAATGGCCGACCAATCCCTTCGCAAACGCGTAGGTGATAGTGTCAAATATAGAGCTCTTCGCAGAAAAGGTCATTACTCGGCGAAAGAAGCCGAACAAATGATCGCTTCTTCCTTCCTTCGTATGGGGCCTTGGGATCCCGCCATGGTAAAAGCACCTGAAGCCCGTCAACAGTATATCGACGATGTCGTCAATGCGGTGGGACAAACTTTCCTTTCTACCACGATGCGCTGCTTCAAGTGTCATGATCACAAATTCGACCCCCTTCCAACCAAAGACTACTATCGTATCTATTCCATTTTCGA
>DCQM01000132.1:4727-11991 GCA_002323895.1 Akkermansiaceae bacterium UBA1518 | reverse complement strand
AATCACCCATCAGGCGAATATACTTACCTCTCGGCAAGTAAGCCTCCGCAGGTTCGTCGAACGAAACCTTGGCCAACTCGCCTTTCATAGCCTCCAAGCGATCCATCTGCGTTTCGATCGACCGAATGGAATCAAAATACTCAGAAAATTTCTGCCCATCGGCATATCCCAAATCTTTTTTCATCGATCGTGCATCTTCTAAAACCAAATCAGTCACGTCCCGATAGCGCTCAATTTCCTTGGTCGAAAACAAGCGGCGATACATCTTTCTCGGGTCGCGGACCGACGGAGCCAAATGCCCTGTGCCATACCACGAAATATTATCAAAGTAGATCGACTCTTTATTATCTTTGTGGCTGTTACAACTAAACTCTAACGTCGGAAATGGTGTTTCTTTTCCGGCCACATCTGCCACTAAATGATCAAGCGTTCGATCAAGCGGCCAGGCCGTCCCTTTAATTGTATAAGGGGGAGCACTACTTAGATAACAGGATGCACACTGCGCGTGCACATCAGTTCCTTGTTGGAAAGTTCGATCCATCCCCGTGATCAGGTTAATCTTATTCTTTAATCCCGAAAGTGGCGTCATCGTGGGAGTCAACTGATCTAAACTCCTAACGCTGAAATTCGGATCTTGCTTGTCGAGGGAACGTCTAAGAGTTCCCAAATTTCCTTTAGGAATCGTCGCATCTTCCTCACCTGGAAAGAACCCACGCCTCACCACCCCGATAGGCACATAAAAGTGAGCCATCCGCTTGGCCACTCCACTGGTCAAAGTCTTCGCCCCATAACTTTCCATCCATGGCAAAGCCAGCGCAGCTCCACCCAATCCTCGTAAAAATCCTCGTCGCGTCGTCATCGTATCACATTCTATTTGTTTGCTTGGCTTGCCTTGGCCCGGAAGGGTTTACTGAAAACTACCTCACGTAGAAGCGACTTCATTCGATATCCCTCAATAGCAGATTTTTCAACAATCTCATCGAGCGCAATCTGATCGGCCGGGCTCAATTGCCGTCCCAATGAAAATGCCAATAAGTGCCCCGCTAATCCCCGAACAAATCTCTCCTTCTCAAGAAGGAGAATATCCTTAAACTCAATCACGTTGGTAAATTTATGCTTTCGAAAAAGCACGCCTTCCATATCGACCTTGCGGCCATTTTCATATTTTTCACGCCACTTGCCAATCGCATTAAAATTCTCCAGCGCAAACCCGAGCGGATCAATCTGCTCATGACATCCACGGCAATCAGACCGCTCCCGATGCATCGACAATCTCTCACGCAGGGTTAGATGTTCTTCACCCTCCTTAGGCTTCTCACCAAGAGTTGGAACATCCGCCGGCGGGGGTTCAGGTGGATTATTAAAAATCACTCCCGCCAACCAGGCACCACGGGTAATTGGTTGAGTCCGCTCAGGCCCAGAGGTCATGGTCATCACCGCGGCATTCGTGATAACTCCGCCTATGCGTCGATCCTCCACCGGCACGCGATGAAAATCGAGCACGACCACCTGCCCACGTCGTTTCTGAGCCGGATTCCCCAGCTTTCCATAAGACTCTTCCAAATGACCTGAACGATAAGTGAAACTAGAATCAATAAATTCTGTCACTGGAAGATTTTCAATGAGGACGGTCTCAAAGAGCAGCAGAGGCTCCATCATCATGTGCATACTATCACGATAAGCCAAAAAGTAGAACTCGGGAAATTTCTCGGGATCCGGAACCGACGAAATGATTCGATCCAACTGCAACCACTGAGCCGGAAAGCTATCGCAAAAGCGTTTTAACTTCGGATCCTTAAGCATCCGGCTGAACTGCTTTTGGACACCTTCTTCTTTTAACAACTCACCCGACTCAGCCGCTTTTAAAAGCTCCTCGTCCGGTAGACTCCCCCAGAGAAAAAACGACAAACGGGAGGCCAACTCAAATCCATCACCATCACTTCCGGAGTCATCATAGAGATAAAGGAACCTTGGTGAGGAAATGATGGCCGCAGCTACCAACTTCATTGCTTCTGAAAATTCAACTCCTCGAGCAAGTTGAACGTCAACGAAGCCCACATAGCGCTCCACCACTTCACTCTTAACCCGGCCCCGGAAAGCTCTTCGCAAAAATTTCTGTAGCCGCTCACGCACTACCACTTTCATCTCCCTCTTGTCACGAGAATCGAGTATGAAAAACTCTTTCCAAATCCCTACCCGCCGCGGGCCAAAATCCTGACTCCCTGTGATTGACTGCCCCAGCTTCAGGAACGATTCCATCAGCAGGGGTGACATGGAAAGGTGATCAGCCTGGGTGTCAAAGCCATGCTCCGCCCTGAGATCCTGTGGAAAAGCGGCGACACCCGCTAACCTAGGCTCGATCAACTGAGACTTCCCAAGCGGACGACTCCCCACCTTAACTAAATGGTCCATCTTTCCGGAAGCTGGTTTGAAATATCCCCCGTGATCGCGGATCATTCTCTCTGGGAGACTATAAACCGTGCATTTTAGTCCAAAGAGATCCTGCACGGCATTGTGATACTGGAAACGATTCATCCGCCGGATCGGAGTCGGCATAAAGGCCTTCTGCTCAGAAACCGCCTCAAATCTTAAAGCCTCTAAACCAGCTAGCAGTTGCTTTCTCTCCCCCATTTCAAGCGGCGGTTCATCTTCTGGAGGCATCTCTTCAAAATCGATGACATCGATAATTTCCTGTAATAGCTCGGGATCGCCTTTGAGGTGGCCTAAGTCCGCGATCTCCAAAAGATTTACCTTCCCCTTCACTTTCCCACCCTTCCCATGGCACTGAGCGCAATTGTCGTGGAGTATCTCAAGAACCTCGGCACCATTCAAGGCGCTAAGGAAAATCAGAAACGTCAGTCCAAGGAATTGCACGATAGAGATACTTTTCCCGAAACCTCCATCTTACGAGCTTTCTCTTGTCAAAATATCAAACCCGTAAGAAAATTTGAGGATGAAATTTCTTCAAATTTTCGCCCTCTTAACTGTTTCACTCCATGCGGAAACGGTTCGCAATCTCAAGTATGATTCGAAACACGAGCGAAACACTCTCGATTTCTATCCCGCGCTCAAAAAGGGAGAAAAGCCCGCGCCCGTCTTCGTTTGGTTCCATGGCGGGGGATTTCGTAACGGGGATAAAAACCAGATTGAAAAATATGGCCGGCCCACTTTAGAAAAATACCAAAAGGCCGGTTATGCTGTCGTGAGTTGCAACTATCCCTTCCTCGGAAAAGATATGGAATATCGCGATATCGTGGATCATTGCGGAAGAGCCGTAAAATTTGTGCGCTCTCAATCAAAGAGTTGGAATATCGATCCAAACCAACTGGCCTGTGGAGGAGTCTCGGCCGGAGCTCTCATCAGCCAATTTCTCGGTTATCACGATGACCTTGCAGACCCGGAAGCAAAAGACCCCATTGATAAACTGAGCTCACGTCCCGGCGTCGTCGTTGGTGTGATGCAGCCGATCGGCACGAAAGACTTTGCGCTAGGTTTTATGGACAAGGGTGAAGCTCCACTTTTCCTCTACTCGAACGCAAGACCCAGCGACTTCATTCATCCACCCAAGCAACTTGAACTCATTCGGGACAAAGCAAAATCGTTGGGCATTCCGGTCGAAGCCTATGGCGGCCCGCGCAACAAACTTCCCCAAGTGAAAAAGGGTGAGAACTGGATCGACCTCCAGCTGAAGTTCTGCAACGAGCACCTTAAGGTAGGTTCTTAGCCCTTCGCCCATTGGCGACGCCACACATCATGTGAGAGAATGGCTAATGGCCTTTTTGCGAGAATCGCAGGAAAACGAAAGGCCAACTCCTCAGCTGCGTATGCTTGTTCTATGAGATATTTCCTCTATTTCCTTTTTACGTTCACGGCCTTTGGCAGCGATGCTTTATTCAATGGTAAAGACCTCACTGGCTGGAAATCAGATGCTAAGGGCGACTTTGCTTACTGGACCGCCAAAGATGGCGTTCTTCACTGTCAGTCTGGCCCCAAGAAAAAAGGCTCCGTTCTTTGGACCACTAAAGAATTCCAAGATTTCACTCTCACTCTGGAATACAAACTAGGGCATGGCACCATCGACTCAGGTGTGATGTTGAAAAAAAACCACGATCAAATTCAGATCGGCATCTCCGGCTCCCTAAAGCGTGACCTAACCGCCTCTCCCTATATTCCAGGAAAAGGCTACCCTGTCGAAGGCAAAGAAGCGATTGCCACTGTGAAACCCGAGGATTGGAATATTCTTAAGATTGTGGTAAAAGGTAGCACCTATAAAACCTGGCTCAACGGGGTTAAAGGGGTCACCTATGATTCAAAAACCGCGATCGAAAAAGGCCCCCTCGGCCTCCAACTTCACGGGGGTCGCGATATGTCGATCTCCTTTCGAAAGATTGAAATCATCGAGCAGAAATAAGGCTGCCATCCTCTAGCCGATCCAAACCGGCTAGAGCAAAATCGATCGCCGCCCTCGGGAGCGTCCCTCCACAAAAAAAGCCCCTGGGAAATTATTCCAGAGGCTTTTTCTAATTCTAGATTTTCTAAACCGTGCAGATATCGATGGCCTGCTTGAGAGAGGTCAAAGGATCATTTTTCGGTCTGAATTCCTGACCGAGATATCCTTTATAACCCAGCTTCGCTAGGGCTTTGCAGATGCCCACATAATTTAATTCCTGGGTATCATCAATCTCGTTACGCCCCGGAACCCCTGCGGTGTGGAAGTGTGAAATGGCATCAATGTGCTTACTGAAAGTTGCAATGCAATCGCCCTCCATAATCTGCATGTGGTAGATATCATACAAAAGCTTGAAGCGCTCGGAGCCGACCTCCTTGACGAGATCAGCGCCCCACTGGGTGCGATCGCAAAGGTAATCCCTATGATCCTTCTTCGAGTTTAAGAGCTCCATCGAAATTGTAATATTGTGCTTCTCGGCGATCGGCATGATTCGCTTCACCCCCTCGGCGCAGTTTTTCAAACCCTCTTCGTCGGTGAGACCGCGACGATTTCCAGAGAAAGCGATCACCTGAGGAACATTCCCGGCTTTAGCTGCGAGAGGAATAATCTCTTCATAAATTTTCACGAGCGTATCGTGATTTTCCTTTTTCTCAAAAGAGGTTCCAATCCCACCAATTCCTTTGATAGGACGAGGACGGCCCATCGCGCATTCAAGTCCGTGCTTGGCAACAGTTTCCCACTGATTAGGAAAAAGAATCTCGATCGACTCAATCCCCATCTTCTTTACCTCCACACAGAACTGATCAAGCGGAATGTTTCCAAAGCACCAATGACAAACTGAGTGCTTAAAATTGGCTCCGGCTTTCGCCGCATCTTCTTCAGCAGCTTTAACTTGTGCTCCCAGAGCAGAAAAAATGGCGGCAGTAGCAGCGCCACCCGAAAGGGTAGTAAGTGATTTTCTTCGATTCATAAGTGAGATTAATACAGAACAAGAAGCGGCTTTTTGTCGAGAAATCAAACTAATCATTTTGCGAAGGCCATCAAAGACTCTAAGTCAGGATTTCTTGGATAACCTTTCCATGAACGTCGGTCAAACGGCGGTCAATACTGTCCTTACGAAATACCAATTTCTCGTGATCAATCCCAAGCAAATGAAGAATGGTGGCATGAATATCATACACTTGTGTGGGATTTTTCCGGTCCGCTGGTTTATAACCCCATTCATCACTCTCGCCATGAGTGACACCGCCGCGCACCCCACCCCCAGCAAGCCAGTTGGTAAATACGTGAGGGTTATGATCACGCCCTTTGCTTCCTTGCGTCGAAGGCATACGCCCAAATTCAGTAGTCCAAAGAATCACGGTATCTTCGAGCATTCCACGTTGTTTTAAATCCTTGATGAGGGCGGCTGTCCCAATTGCCATGCCCCGCGAAAGAGGTCCATGTTCACGTTCGATATCTTCATGACTATCCCAATTACGCCGGGGAAAGCCGTTGTCATTGCCTGACCAGATCTGCACAAACTTCACTCCTCGCTCCAAAAGGCGACGCGCAGAAAGACATTTTCGGCCAAAGGCATCCGCCTCTTCCTTCCAATTAATTTCCTTTGCCCACTTTGTGCCATCAGGGGAAAGGCCATACATTGACTTGATATAATCTGGCTCCCTAGAGAGATCGAGTGCTTCGGGCGCCGCCAGTTGCATTCGCGCCGCCAGTTCGTAACTTTGGATCCTTGCCTCTAGACGCGAATCGCCGACACGTTGTTCCGCATATTCTCGATTCAATTTCCCAAGCAAGCTTCCGGCATCCTTCTCAGCTTGTGGCGTAAGATATTTTGCACCCTTGTAAGGGAAAAGATGGGTGATGGGCTCGCTGGTTCCCGGGCGAATGATCGTTCCCTGATGAACAGTCGGCAAAAAAGCCGAAGCCCAATTCTTAGGTCCATTTGAAGCATATCCCCGATGGTCAGGAAGGACCACAAAAGTTGGTAAATTATCGTTCAGGCTTCCCAGTCCATAACTGACCCACGAACCCATTCCCGGAAATCCAGGACGATCAAAACCCGTAGCTTGTAGGTAGGTTGCTTGGCTATGAACTCCAGTCTTACCCGTCATATTATGAATAAAGGCCATCTCATCTACCACCTCACCTAGGGGCGAAACAGTCTCACCCAGCAACTTCCCGCAAGACCCATATGGCCCGAAGTCCCAAACTGGTTTTTTCCAAGGACCTAGTCCATTTTGAAAGGCTTCCACATGCTCTCCAAAATCCGATTTTTCACCATGTCGCTTAACCAACTCTGGCTTGTAATCAAAGAGATCAAGATGGCTCGCAGCACCAGCCATGAAGAGCTGGATCACCCTTTTCGCCTTGGGCTGATGGTGGGCTTCTTGCAAAACTCCTCCACCCTGGGCCTCGCCTCCAAGAAGAGATGACAAGGCGATCCCTCCGAGGCCGCCGCCGGATTGCCACAAGAAATCACGCCGGTTTATCATCGCTTCAGTCCACGTAGGAAAACTCACTCATATTAAAAACTAATCTCACCAAGGCCGCCATACCATGGGAGCTAGCATAGTCCTCTAAAAGGGCTCGTTCTTCTCGTCTTACAGGCCTCCCAAGGGAACGTGCAATCAACTCACCTACCGGGTCATCCTTACCTTTTAAAGCAACCGCGACATGCTCTGCCATGCGAAGAATAAATCGGTTATTCAACATCGCAAGAGCTTGCAACGAGGTCGTCGTTTCACTCCTCTTATCAACCAACAAGGAAGGGTCAGCACAATCTAGAGCATCCATAAATGGCTGGGGTTGAGA
>DCQM01000132.1:1020-4340 GCA_002323895.1 Akkermansiaceae bacterium UBA1518 | reverse complement strand
GCTTTGTGATATTGGTAATGCGGAGAGTGTTGAGGCTTCTCGATAATAAAATCCTGAAAAGACGGGCCTCCCATTTTGAGGTTCATTTTCCCGGCCACCGAAAGGACGGTGTCACGGACCACCTCTGCTTCAAGCCGTCTACGATTTTGCCTCCAGAGAAATCGATTCGAGCCATCTACTGAAGCATTTTCAGGGCGACCCAAGCTTTTTTGGCGATAGGTTTCGCTTAGGAGAATCATGCGATGAAGTCTTTTCATTGACCCCCCACCATCACGAAATTCCACTGCCAACCAATCGAGTAATTTGGGATGTGTCGGCTCCTCACCAATCCGGCCAAAATCGTTGGCAGTCTCAACTAGCCCAACTCCAAAGTGCTGTTGCCAAACCCGGTTAACAATGCTTCGCCAAGTGAGCTTATTTTCGGGATGCACCACCCAGTTGGCCAACGCGACCCTGCGATCTCCTTCCAAGTGATTCGCTGGGAGATCGAAGGAATTTACACCCTCCACAATTCCAGGAACCGGAGCAGGCCCTACTACATCAAGAGGACTAGTTACATCACCGCGACTCAGGATACGGATCTCTCGTGGCTTTCCGTTCGCATGCCCACGGCCCATGAAATTTCCATTTCCGTGATGAACCTTGGCCACGTAAACTCGCTTAGGTTTGGGAAGAGCCGAGACCTTTCTCTCCAATGCCTTCACCTCCTCAGCAATTTGCTTTTCCTTTTTTAATAGGCTTCCCGCATGCTGCTGCAGAAGGCGGTCATACCGCCCCCTCTCGTTGGGATCAATTTTCGTAACCCCAGTGCCCGTTATACCATCAATCAGATTAGCACGACCCCACCGTGGCATGGCCTGAATAGAATCGAGCGCTTCCACTTTTTTCGGAATCAAAATTTTGTCCTTTGAAGACACCTTCACCTCACTCAAAGCGAAGATCCAATCATTGCTCAAAGGCCCTCCGGCATGACGGCGACTCCACAACTTGGTCGCGACTATCCGAACAAAGCGAGCCCTCTTTCCCTGCCCCTTAATTACGACAGGCCCTGCTCCTGGGCGGGGGAAGTCGCCCCCGGCTTGATCTGCTAAAATTGATTTTGCGCCGAATGTCTGGTCGTCAGAAACTTCGACGCGGAAACGATGGGGAAATCCAAAATCTGGGAACCCATACTCATCAGCAGGAAAAATCTCTACTTGCCCCAATGGCAATGAACTTCCCAAATCGACCTGCACCCACTTCACCGTATTCTGTTTGGCTGAAACCTGACTGTGGTATCCATACCGATCTGATCGTTTGCCCTCAGACCCAGTGACCAATTCCTCGAGCTTCCTCAGCTCAGGGGTTTTAGCAACTTCAATATCAGCTCGAACTTTTGTTAACTTAGATTGCTTCGCTGAAATCTGCGCTACTAGGTTCGCTCGCTTTTGCATGACCGCCGGATCCACGTCATACTCACGGTCGGATCGGTCAAGAGCCGCAAAAATCGATTGTAAAGAATAGTAGTCCTTCATCGTGACCGGATCCGCCTTGTGGTCGTGACACTGGGCGCATTGCACCGTGAACGAACAGAAAGTCGTCATAACTGCGGTCACCATATCATCGCGGTCCAGATGACGCGCTACCCTTCCGTCGATTTTACTCTCGGGGACCTCGGCATGTCCGATGAGATCCCACGGCCCCGCAGCCAGAAATCCAGTGGCCTCAATCCCATCGCGGTGATGGGGTAAGAGTCTATCTCCGGCGATCTGCTCCCTTACAAATTGCGCGTAGGGCTTATCCTCGTTGAGTGCGCGGATTACGTAATCTCGATAAGGCCAAGCATGATTACGGGGCTGGTCTTTATCGTATCCGTGAGTCTCTCCAAAATGAACCACATCCAACCAGTGACGCGCCCAGCGTTCACCATATCGAGGTGAAGCCAAAAGCTCATCCACCAGCTCTGGATAGGCCTCGGGGCTTTTGTCTCTTACAAAGGTATCCACCCTTTTTGGCGGAAGAGGCATTCCCCAAAGATCGAATGCCAAACGACGCGCCAACACCCGCTTTTCTGCAGCACCTGCAGAAACGATCCCAAGCCGCTTCTGCTTCGCCCGAATAAAACGATCAACAATTACCTTCTCAGGCCCGGGCGGAACCTTAGGGCGCTCAAGGGGCTGCATTGACCACCAAACCTCTTGGCCATTCAGACCAAGAAGGGTCATTAGAAGGACAAAGGCAAAACGCATCTCAAACGTCAGCAAAGCAGTAAACCGAAGTCTGATAAAACAAAAAAACACAAGGCCATGAGACCTTGCGCTTTGGTAATTTGGACCTGAAAAGGACCTTTACTTCCGACGACGAACGAAAAGCAGGCCAAGACCTGTGAGGCCAAGAAGGGCCGAAGAAGGCTCCGGGACGGCGGTCAACCCACCAAAATTACCGATCGTTTGAATAGTCAGAGATAGCCCTAACGCTGTCTGAGCGGTGAACTCTCCAGCTGGGCGAGGATCGTCGTCAAGATTCATAAGGAGCCGAGGAGCTGGAAAAGTATCAACTCCCGCAGCAGCTGGATCTCCGGGGGCAGCTCCAGTTTCCCAATATGCCGCTAGGATATCCCCACCAATAGTGGCAAGGACATTTCCACCACCCACATTTGCGGTTCCGGTGCCTAGACCATTGAAGTCTCCGCCAACGTTGGTATCGAATAAGTCGTAAGCTCCAGCGGGGACCCCAAGAAGATTCGAACCAGCCGCCGTGATGGTGGTCTCATTTCCAGCAACGGACTTATTATTTGTCGCCGAGCCAGTGTGCCATCCCATGCGATTACCAGCATTCCGGGCCGTATAACTGGTAAAATTAAGCACCGGAATGTTTAGACCATTATATCCATCAGCTCTTCCGCTACCATATTGGCTACTCGAAAGAGAGCGCCCAATAATCACAAGATCAACCCCGTTGAGAGCATCTTGGGTAGCGGCAGCATTGAAATCGGAGAAATTTCCAGCCGCAGTCACATTGGCGTCTGAATAATTCGCAGCTAAAAAGGCTTCAATTTCGGAGGTGTCCGATGCCGAAACCAAGATATTCGCAGCAGACGCGAAACTGGTAGTGGCTGCGAATGCAACGAGTAAGAATGATCTAGGGTTTTTCATTTTTTTGTTCGATTAGTGGAAAAGGATAGCAGCCAGCTGTTAATCATCAATACCAAAAGTATTTCATTTTATTCCACAACTAATACCAAAGATTGGCTCTTCTGGATCAATAGTTTTTATGTTACACTTTTCGAACGGGCTGAATCACACAATTCCTCGGCGCGCTTCGCACACACACTATGAAAT
>DCQM01000132.1:0-617 GCA_002323895.1 Akkermansiaceae bacterium UBA1518 | reverse complement strand
ATTCCAGCCGCGGCAGACCAGATCATTTTTACCGAGATCCAATACAACGCTAAAGCTGGTGATCCAGATTTTGTGGAAGTCACTAACAATACCGGAACTCCGTTTGATATGGGTAAATGGTATTTTTCAGACGGAATCGACTACACTTTCCCAGATTTTAACGCAGGAGACACAAGCGCCCACATCTTTAAACAGTTTGAGACGATATTGGTTTCCCCAGTAGATGAGGCAACTTTGAGAGCCGCTTACCCCAGCATTCCCGAAGATACACGTATCTTCGGGCCATACACGGGCGCGTTATCAAACTCCGGGGAAAGGCTTACCCTGAAAAACAAGAACGGGGTCGTCATGACCACAATCGAATACAACGATGGTGGAAAATGGCCTGCCGCAGCCGATGGAACTGGTCACACCCTTACTCGGATCAACCCAAATCTCTCCAATGGCGAGTGGCGTAATTGGGCAGCCAGCGCCCAACCAGGTGGAACTCCAGGCAGAGGACCAGCTACCGAAGGCGACCTTCCAACTTTCACTACCGAAATAGCACAAACCACCTCTACCTGGAAATATGACCAGAATACTGCAAATCTCGACCGCGGCACCGAATGGCGCGAGTC
>DCQM01000115.1:51202-51711 GCA_002323895.1 Akkermansiaceae bacterium UBA1518 | reverse complement strand
GGAGATACCCATCCAATCTCTGACATGGGAGATCTCGCCAAAGGGAACGCCGGTCTGAGCCATTCCATAAGGTCCGGGATTCATGCCTAAGAAGAGAACCTTCTTGGTTCCGCTTCCGAATTTTTTCAAGTAGTCGCAATGACGATCCCAAGCATATTCGAGAGGGTTATAAGTGTAAGCGACGGGATCTGGAAATTTCAGATCACGGAGGTCGTTGCGGAGATCATCAGCAGCGGCAATAAGAGGATGTTTTCTCATGAAGTGGGCGCTTGGAGTTCCGACCATTTCCCGACCATTTCATCGGTTTCGATTTCCTTGCAGTCGACAAGGACGACTTGATCCTCGCAGATTTCGTAAAGGGCGTCTTGTCGGAATTGCTTGCCCAGCGTAATGGCTTCGACGCGGGAACACCTAACTCCGAAGCCAGCCTCGGCGTGATCTTCACATTTACCAGTGACGGGTAAGTAACCCCATTTTGAAGTTTGAATGGCTTCGAGAAGGAGGGTGTT
>DCQM01000115.1:0-50852 GCA_002323895.1 Akkermansiaceae bacterium UBA1518 | reverse complement strand
TTTCATCGGGCGTAATCTCTCCAGAAGGATTGTGCGCGATGATGATGAAGGAATGATCGGGAGAGATCTCTCGCTCAAGCTCCGCGATAAAGTGGGTTTGATGATACTCTTCGTTCATTAGACCGAGTGTTTTCTGAGGTCCAAAAGATCAACGAATTCGAGGGCGACTACCGAGGTGGCATTAAGATCGACTTTTGGGGCACAGCCGTGGTCGAAGGCCTCTTTCCAGCGGAGAACGCAAAGACACCATTGATCGCCAGCTTTGAGGCCGGGGAAGGAGAATTCAGGCCGTGCAGTCATGAGATCATTTCCCTGCTTGCGGCTGAATTCTAGGAATTCCTGTGTCATCACCGCGCAAACACAATGAAGGCCGCGATCACCTGCGCCAGTTCGGCAGCAACCATCACGAAAGAAGCCGGTCATGGGATTGGTCGAACAGGTTGCAAGGTCTTCTCCGAGGACGTTGAGGTGTGACATGAGATGACCTTGGGACGAGTGTTGCCATCTGGCAAGCAGAGTGAACTCGATATTGGCTGGCAGGGACGATACCTTCGAGAGTATAAGCTAGAAATGCGTAATTTGTTTCAGATAATTTTGACTGGTCTTGCTGTTCTGGGGGTTCAAGCAGATGAGGTTGTGGTCAAAGAAATTATCCCCTCAAAAGTAGAGTCGGCATGGCTTGAAATCGATTGGAAGACCGATCTTTGGGAAGCTCGAAAAGAGGCTGCTCGGACGGGTAAGCCTATTTATCTTTGGGAGATGGACGGGCATCCTCTTGGCTGTGTTTGAAACAACGGGGTGGCTGACAGGTTGTTGGTCTTTGCAAATTCCGAGGTGCAGAAGCTTCTTAAGGAAAATTTTGTTACGGTAGCTGCTGATGACTGGTATCAGCGACGGCGAAAGGATAAAGTGGGGGAATATTTTGCTAAGGTGGTAGATCAAAGTCCGCGAAAAGGTGCTCACACCAAACAGGGGCATTACATTTTTACGGCGACTGGAAAGTTGCTGGGTTTTAATAACAACCGAGGACCCGAAAAACGTTTAGCGATGATGAAGGATGCTTTATCAAAGTGGGATAAGCTTCCCAAAGACGTTCGGCCGGTCGATATCCCAGAACATGGGAAGAACGATCAGGGGTTCTATCGCGAATTACCTAAAGACGGGCAGATTGTGAAAGTTTACACCCGGTGTTTGGAGGAAAGAAATGGGCGGTTACAAAAGCTTGCTGAGAATAAAATAGGAAATCTATCAGCGGTAGATCACCTTTGGTTACAGCATTCGGAAGTGAAGAAACTCGGGAAGCTGATTGCTTCAGGCGGCGGGCAAATCTCGAATGGGCTTTCCCTTCGAATCGCGAAGTTCCATCTCCGTGACAACACGAGGGGAGAACCTCGTGATTGGAAAAAGGATGAACTTAAAGAATGGTCTTTGAAAGTGGACGTAAGAGGAAAAGTGAGTGGGAACTTTCTTATCAGCTCGTCTGATGGGGAAATGGGTTATGAGGGGAAGATTAAAGGTTTGATTTCAGTGCATAACGGGCGTCTGACCAAGTTCGAAATTTTGGTGCTTGGAAAGCATTGGGGGCATAGCAGATACACTCAAGGTGCTCGACCTGGGAAAGCCTCGATGGGGCAGGTCTTCCGCTTGTCGGATGGAAAGAGAGCGAGTGACCGAATTCCTCCGCAAGGGATTCGGTGGGCTCCGGGATATTGGAACCCGGAGACTTAAATCCCTTATCAGGGGGATTAAATTTTTCGAAAGTAATCTAGAAAATTGATTTCACGCAGAGTCGAGTTCTGCTTCTAGTTTTTCAATCTGGGTGCTTAGATCTTCCCATTTTGAATAGGCGTTTTCGAGCTTCTGGGAAATGGACTCATAGGCATTGGTTGTTTCGCGAAGCTTTTCAGGATCACCCATGACTTCAGGTGACTCAAGGTGGGTGGTGAGCGTTGCTTGCGCAGATTCTAGTTCGGTAATCGCTTTTTCGACGGTCGTGAATTCGTGTTGCAGAGGCTTGAGAACTTTGTTGCGCCTTTCACGGATAGAGGCATCACGCTTACGGCGCTCTTTTGAGGAAAGTTGAGTTTGATTTGGCGTTGAGTGAGATGGGTTAGCGAAGGAGGTTACAACGGGAGTCGTTACACCGCTCTCCTCAGCTTCGATTTTATCTAGGTAGTAGGTGAGATTTCCCGCAAACATACGTGGATCAAAACCTTGGCGGAATTCCATCGTTTTTTGAACGATAGGATCGAGAAAATTTCGGTTGTGGGATACGATGAGGAGGGTGCCTGGGTAATCGATAAGAGCCTTTTGGAGAATGTCCTGCGACTGCATGTCGAGATGGTTTGTAGGTTCGTCGAGAATCAGGAAGTTTGCGGGGCGGACGAGCATGCGGACCAGAGCAACCCGTGAACGTTCGCCTCCAGAAAGAATACCGATTTTTTTAAAAACATCGTCGCCTTTGAAGAGAAAACAGCCGAGGACGTCACGAGCAGACATATTAGAGCCACGAGTTTGAATTTGTTCGACGGTTTCTAAAACGGTCAGGGTGGGGTCGAGTTCGTCAGCGTGGTTTTGATTGAAGAAGGAGGGGAGAGTTTTAGGCCCAAGGTTTTGATCGCCCGTGAAGGGTGCTTCTTCGCCAGTGATCATACGACAGAAAGTCGATTTTCCAGCACCGTTTGGACCAACAATGGCAATTTTTTCCCCACGAGTGACCTCAAGATCAAGATCTCGGAAGACGTTGAGATCGCCGTATTGTTGAGCGGCATTTTCGAGCTTAGCGACAAGGTGGGTGGAGGCGGGAGGATCAGGAAAGCGGAAAGACATTACCGAGTCTTCAGCGTCGATCTCGATACGCTCGATCTTAGCGAGCTGCTTGATGCGAGATTGGACTTGCGATGCTTTGTTGGCTTGGGCACGGAAGCGATTGATGAACTGTTCTGTTTTGGCGATCTCGCGATCTTGGTTTATCTTTTGTTTGCGAAGATTATCCTGACGCTCCTTGAGCTGGGTTTCGTAGGATGAGTAATTGCCTGTAAATTCCTCGGCACGGCCGTGGTGGAATGCGATCGTGCGGGTGGTTAGGCCGTCCATCATGGAGCGGTCATGAGAGATGAGGATGATTGCGCCCTTGTAGTTGTGGAGGTAGGACTCCATGAAGCGTTGGGCATTGATGTCGAGGTGGTTGGTTGGTTCGTCGAGAAGAAGGACTTCAGGTTCAGCAAGGAAGAGTTTAGCCATGGCGATGCGCATCTGCCAACCACCAGAGAACTCGCCGCAGTCGCGATCAAAGTCATCGTGCTTAAAGCCGAGGCCAGTCAGGACAGCTTGAATTCTGGGCCTCATACGTGAGGGGTCATGGCCATCGAGCCTGAGTTCTAGTTCTCCGATCTTGTTGAGAAGATCGGAGAAGGGAGCCGAGCGAGGATCAAGCTTCTCGAGCTCGGTGGAGAAGCGCTCGATATCATCCTGGATGGCCTTGGTTTCGGCAAAGGCGGATTCAACTTCATCATAAAGTGGGATGCCCTTGATATGGATTCCTTCCTGGGGAAGATAACCAATCCGGTGGTGTTTTGGCTTGGTGATCTCGCCGGCATTGGGTTCTAAGACGCCACCTATACACTTCATTAGGGTAGATTTTCCGGCCCCATTATGCCCAGCGAAAGCAATACGCTCCTTTTCTACTATAGAAAAGGTGAGGTCTTTGAAGATCACACGGGGTCCGAATTCCACGCGGAGGTTTTTGACAGCGAGCACGAGGGAGGGTTAGTCGAGTCGGGCGAAATTTAGAATCAAAAAGCGACGAGGAAATTAAGCCTGAAATTTCACCCTTAAAGCTGTGGATTGATTTTGAGGGAGAGAAACACTTTTGGAGGACTCATCAGCGATAATAAGCCTTCTTGAGCCTAGCATGGAGATGACATGAGTAATTTTAGCAATGAGCTTTATGAGCGGGGTAGGGGAACGAAAAACTGCTGGATTCTTCGGGCAGCTATTTTTTAGGGAGATAGACGGGTTGGCTTTTAACATTTAGAGATTGTTTTTAGTTCCTCTACTTAACTGGCTTGATCCTCATTTTTCGGAACTTGACCCAGCCTGCGTGGCCTTCGGCGCCATAGGTTTGAATGGCGAAGTGGCCTGAAGCGAGGTGCTTTGCGAGGCGCTGAGCATCTTGGTAATCAACAATTTTTTTCCCATTGAGCCAGACCTGAATATGAGGGCCGAGAGCTTTTATACGCATTGAATTCCAGGCTTTGGGTTTCCGAAATTCATCTTTGGCGTCGCCCTTGTCCAGCCAGTCATTGAGATAGAGACCCACAGGCTCATCAGCGGCACCTCGCCCGATGTTAACTTGAAGGCGATCACCTCTTTGTTCCGAATGATAGCGGAGATAGATACCGCTATTATATTTACCGTGTTCATCAATTTTGAAGTCTAGACTGAGATCGAAGTCCTGATATTTCGCTTTAGAAATCAGGAGGCCAGAGCGCTTGGGGTCGCCATCTTGACCACCTGAGAGGGTGCCATCTTGGTAAGACCACTTAGCGCTCCCTTTTACGGTCCAATCATCTAGGGAGTCGGAGGGAAATAGCGAGAGCTCTTCAGAGTGGAGAATGGAAACTGAAAAGATGAAAATTAGAAGACGGATCATTAGGGTATGAATTTTGAAATAGATCGAGGCCTAGGCAATGAAATAGAGAGGTCCTGTTGGATGATAGCTCTAATGGGTTGGCTCTCCGGCTATGGGTTTATTTCTGCGCTGCCTTGGCGAGAACTTCGTTGAGGGTTACGGTTTTACCTTCCCGGCGTTTACTTTCATCGGCGGCTTCCATGAAAGCGAATAATTCAATGGTCTCAGCTGCTGAAACGGGAGGCTGATTTGTCTGGAAAAATTTGATGACTTCAGCAACCAAGGGGGCGTATCCATCATAGGCTCCGACAAGGGCCTCTTCACCTTTCGAGTTTCGAGCGACGCCAGAGTAGCCTTTACCTTCTCTGAAGATACCAGTTCGCCCACCTTCCCAAGTGCCCTCAACCTCGATCAACCCCTCGGGGGTCGTTCTGCGAATCACTGACTGGCATCCAGTTCCCATTACCGTGAAGAGTGACTCACAGCCGTGGACGCCATACCAGAAAAGATCAGGATGGTGAGGTTCGATTTTGGCTGGACTGGAACAGCGAGCGTAAGTGACTTTTCCAATTGAGCCTCCGCGAACGGCCTGGGTGCTTTTCCCGTATCGAAGCGAGGATGATGAGAAGATCGGGACTCCGGCTTTTTTGGCAAGGTGGTAGATTTTCAAAGTGTCACTGAGACTTCCAGCAACGGGTTTGTCTAGAAAGAGGGGTAGGCCTGCCGCAATAACTGGCCTCGCTTGGGCAAGATGGGGCCGACCGTCGACACTTTCGATCATGACGGCGTCTACTTTCCCGCAGAGTTCTTCAATCGTTTGGCAAATCTCTACCCCAAAGTTTTTCTTCAGAGTTTTGGTGTAACCATCGACTCGTGAGATACTAGATTCGATGTCAGGGCTTCCACCTTTGAAAGCTGCGACCACTTTGGCTCCCTTTATGTGGTCCTTTGCAGTTGCATCATTGATGATCTTCGTGAAAGCCGTGACGTGAGAGGTGTCGAGACCAATCAGGCCAATCCGGATGGGGTCTTTGGCGATGGCAGGCGTGAAGATTAAGAGACTGCAAAAGATGATTATGAATTTTGTCATTTGGTGATCGCTAGATAATTAATTTGATGAGGAGTAGATCATAAACATCTATGCCGTCATCATTATTTTTATTTCTAGGTTAGAGGATAGTTCTGAAAGATCAGATCTTGGTTAGGTAAGAGGGAAGAAATCCTTTTGGTGACTATTTTGGCTTCGCCACTTGTAGCGCTTGGCTATTCATGCGAAACAACCTCTGGATACGGCATGGACGGTATTAATATTTTTCGGCTAATTGGAGTTTGCGGATTGTTGGTTGCTGCTTGGTGCGTTGAGGTCGTCGGTTTCGCTACCTTTCGGAGCGAAGTGAGCAATGGTCCACCAAAAATGAATGTTGTGGATTTTTCTAAAGGGGGCAGTGGCAAACTGCTGATTGGATCTGGTCATGACTTTAATTTGCCGTTTGTCTCTCCCAATGAGGCTCAGAAGCGAATAGATGAGCATCAAAGAAATAAATGGCTGGGCTTGCTGGCAGGTCTCGCGGGAGCATTCGGAGTTTTTTCTTTTGCTAATAAGATCTGGGATGATTGGGTAATCTCCATCACTTGTGTGATGTTCGGGCCTCTCGGAGTAGCCTGGGGATTGAGAAAATCACATGGGAACGTTTAATCTTTAAGGAACGTTCGGCTGGCTACAGAAAGCCGAGGTTTCCTAGTAAACGAAGGGAGGCTATTACCTTGCGAGATTCGTGAGATCCGTTGTGATAGATCCAAAACTCCATGCAGAGCTGCCGAAGTAAAACCTTCGCTTTGTTGTGGCCGATCATTAAAGTTTCCGCCATGCGGATCGTTGTTTATATGCTGCTTTTTCTCAGCAGTGGTCTTTCTGGGAAGTTGACGATCAGCTGGAAGGAAAACTTTTTAAGGATTAACGACGACCGGAATCCGGGCGGGGAGCTTGAGGTTTGGTATCTTGAAGCCTACTGCCGTTCGGGGTCAACTGATCGTGAGTGGAATGAGACTTTGATTAATCATCAGACCAAGCTCCTTTCTGCGACTGAAACTGAAATTAAATTGAGGTGCCAACTAGCTGATGGTGTGATCATTGATCATCTAATTAAAGCCGAAGGAGATAAGGTTTCATTTCGTCTTATTGCTAAAAACCCCACCGATCAGAAATCTGAGGTCCATTGGGGCCAACCTTGTATTCGGGTCGGAGAATTTACGGGGACCCGCAAGGATGCGAACAAGTATGCTTACCTCAAGGACTCATTTGTGTTTCTCAATGATAAGAAATCCTTCATGCCCACTGATAACTGGGCGACAAGTGCGCGTTACGTGCCGGGCCAAGTTTGGTGTCCTTGTCACGTGCCAAAAACAGATGTCAACCCGCGTCCACTTTCAATGGACCAACCCTCAAATGGCTTGATTGGCTGTATTTCCGACGACAAGAAATGGTTGATGGCCACGGCTTGGGATCCTTATCAGGAGCTTTTTCAAGGAGTGATTCGTTGTCTGCATTCAGACTTTCGGATCGGTGGTTTGGAGGCGGGTGAAGAGAAGATAATTCGAGGTGCCATTTATGTAATGGCTAATGACGTTTCGACGCTCATAAAACGGTATGAAGAAGATTTTCCAGCTCAGGTTCGACGTCACCGAACTCTCAGCGACCCTAAGGTGGTTTTGGGGGACCCAGTTTCTGGGAAACGCGTTTCGATCACGACTCCTGACTATGCGGGTACAGATGTCCACCATACTCTCTATCTTCCAGAGAACTGGAATTCGGATTGGAAGGAAAAGAAGGAAAGCTACCCATTGATCGTGGAATATTCTGGCAATCGGGCACCCTCGCTTGGCTCGAGTGGGCGAGTTGAAGATTCGGTTTTAGGGTATGGCTTAAGTGGTGGTGAGGCGGTTTGGCTAAATTTGCCATTTGTGGATGCGACAGGTCAGGCGAATCAGCCTAACTGGTGGGGCGATGAAGCTGCAACAGCTGCCTATGCCAAGAAGGTTGTTCCGAAAATTATGGCAGAGTATGGGATCGACCCTGATCGCGTAATTCTTTGTGGGTTTTCACGCGGAGCGATTGCTGTCAATTATATCGGTTTGTATGATGATGAGATAGCTGCTTTGTGGTCGGGCTTCGTGACGCATGACCATTATGACGGAGTGATGGAATGGCGAGGGACGAAGTGGGGAGCTCCGCTTCCAAGCTATCGGAAGGCTGCTGTAGAGAGATTTAAAAGAATCAATGGGAGACCAGTTTTAATCTGTCAGAATGGTGGGACCAGCGAGATTCGTAAAGTGATAGGTTCGCCCGGAAATGTTTCTTTTTTGGATGTCGATACGAGAGCAATTTTTGGAACTTACCCCACTGAAACAAGAATTCATCCTCACACTGATCGGTGGCTTTTGAAGCCAAGTGATCAGCGTAATAAAGTTTTAGACTGGATGGGGAAACGTGGTTTTTTTTGAACGTGTGGACGCGAAAATTTGAAGGAACTGAGACGAGGTTTCTGTTCCTTGTGAATTCTCATTTAACTGTTCCAGCTTTGGGTTGCCCAGCGAGTGGAGTGTGTGCTTTATCGATGATAGCAACCATTTCCTTAACTATTTCCGGTTGGTCTTTTGCAAGGTCTTTCTCCTCGAAGGGGTCATCTGTAAGATTATAAATTTCAAGAGGAGACATGCCTCCGCTCTTATTGGCTCGGCGGTAGGCTTTCCAAGTCCCTTTGCGTACCGCTTGGGAAAAGATGGTTTGGTTGTCACCTTTGCAGAACTCGAAGTAGAGAAAGTCGTGCTTCTTTTGTTTCTCTCCTCTCAGAAGAGGAAGGAACGAGATGCCATCGATGTTTTGGGGGATTGGTTGTTTGGTAAGCTCGGCCATGGTGGGGAGGATATCCCAGAAGGCGCTGATATGGTCGGTGGTGTGGCCGGGGTTAATGATGGCAGGCCAACGGGCGAGCATAGGAGTGCGAATGCCGCCCTCGTGCATATCTCGTTTCATGCCACGAAGTGACCCAGTGGAATTCCAGAAGCGAGGGTCGTGTCCACCTTCGCGGTGAGCACCGTTATCAGAGGCGAAGATGACGAGGGTGTTGTCGGAAATTTCATAGTGATCGAGGAGGGCTAGGATATCACCAATTTGGTTGTCGAGGTTCTCGATCATGGCTCCAAATCCTGCAATGGGATTAATCACGTCAGGAACTGTATCGGTGCCATCGCCACCGTGGATCCGGTATTTCCCAATGATTTTATCAAACTGCGGGTATTTCTTGCGCCACTTAGAATGGAGTTCTTCGGGCGCATGCATGGCAGCGTGAGGAACGGCCGTTGGAATGTAGCAAAAGAAAGGGGTTTTGCTTTTCGCGTTCGATTCAATGAACTGCATGGCGTGGTTCATGATGATATCGTGAACGTATTGCCCCTTTTTGAGCGGCTTCTCTTTCCCGTTGTGAACGTAACTAGTGGGGTAGTAGGTATGAGCAATCGTCTGACTTTTCCAGCCCACAAATTCATCGAAACCATGGGTCAGGGGATTGGCGTTTCCTTCGACATGGGTATATCCGAGCCCCCACTTCCCGTAGGCGCCGGTAGTGTAGCCGGCGGCTTTAAAGATTTCGGGGAGGACGGTCAGTTTTGGGTCAAGAGGCGCGACTTTGTTTTCAGTGACATTGCCGCGGAGATAAACTGTTCCGGGCTGCTGGCCAGTCATGAGAACCGCGCGCGAAGGGCTGCAGACAGTATTGCCAGAATAGTGGGCAGTGAACCTTAAACCTTCGGTGCCAATCCTATCAATATTAGGGGTCGTAAATTTTTTCTGTCCGTAAATGGAAAGGTCACCCAAGCCAAGGTCATCGGCGAGGATATAGATCACGTTCGGCTTATCTAGCGCCTTTGAAAAAGTGGATGAAAGTAGGATCAAAAGAAAAACTCTCTTCATGAGGGGGAGCTTTTCCAATGAGAGGCCCTTCGTCGAGTTATTCCTTGGTCTTAGCGAGTGAGATGATTTTAAATTATCCAATGCGATACCCTTCTCAAATTTCCGCAAAGCTTTCGGCCAGGCTGCCGGCGGTTCTGAGGTTTTATTTCAATGCTCTTTAAGTCCCGCAGAAAGTATTGCAAACAATCTCCTCTGGTGTTGGGGGCTGTTGCAGTTTTCCGAAGCCTTCCTGCTCGTTGTAAGGATTCTGAAGCGCCTTGTGTAGCTCATGGAAAGGGGAAAAGTTGTCTTGCTGGGCGGCTTCGATTACTTCTTCGATCCGATGGTTGCGGGGAATATAAGCTGGGGTCATGACCTTCATGAGAGAAGTGTCTGGTAGTCCTGCCGCATTCCATCTTGCCAGCCAATCTTGGGCTGGTTCCTTATCTTCAAAATTTAAGAGGAAGGAATCGGAGCTGTTGCTAAGGCTGCGAAAGGTGAGGGTGAAGTCGGTTTTCTGCGAAGCCATTAGGTCAAGCAAGGCTTGAATGAGTTCGGGATCGTTGTTTTTGGGAAGTCCGATCTTTTTTGAGAAGATCTCAAGGTGAGCTTCATCAAAAAGGGAGGGAAACTTTTCCAGTTCACCTTTTGCCATTTGGACCGCTTTTTCTTGATCCTCATCAAAGAGTGGGAGGAGGGCTTCGGCGAGGCGGGTTAAATTCCATTGAGCGATACTAGGTTGGTTTGAATAAGCGTAGCGGCCATTTTGGTCGATATAGCTATACTTTTGCGTGGGATTGAATCGGTCCATGAAAGCGCATGGGCCGTAGTCGATTGTTTCGCCGGATAAGCTCATGTTGTCGGTATTCATGACTCCGTGAATGAAGCCGACCCCCATCCACTGTGCGATCAGTCGGGCTTGTTTACGGATGACATCTTGGAAGAGTTCGAAGGCGGTGGATGCCTTAAGGTTGTGGCGGTGGATCGCATATTTCACAAGCACCTTAAGGCTTTCAGTATCGCCTCGGGCGGCGAAATATTGAGCGGTTCCGATTCGAAGGTGGGAGCTCGCAACTCTGGTAAGAATCCCCCCTTTTTCAGGCTGTTCGCGAAAGACTAATTCGCCGCTCATAACTGCGGCGAGAGCGCGGGTTGTGGGAATGCCCAACGCATGCATCGCTTCCGAGACGATATATTCTCGGAGGACAGGTCCAAGAGCGGACCGACCATCGCCTCGACGGGAAAAAGAGGTGGGGCCAGCACCTTTTAGTTGGATATCCTTCCCCCCGATTTCTCCAATTAGAATGGCTCGGCCGTCACCGAGTTGCGGAGAGAATCCTCCGAATTGGTGACCGGCATAAGCCATGGCAAGAGGTTCGGCTCCTTTAGGAATCGAGTTTCCGGCTAGAACGGCTAGTCCTTCGTCACTCCTGAGGAAATCGGGATCAATTCCAAGCTCTTCTGCTAGCCCGGCATTCACCGCGATGATGGAAGGCTGAATGACCGGAGTGGGTTTGGTTTTGTTGAAGAAGCTCTCGGGTAGCCGGGAAAAGGTATTTTGAAAGTTGAGCTTCATTAGAATGATTCTAGCGTAAAATGATTGAACCGCGATCGCTGAAGCACACGGTTTTTTGGCGAGTGATTCATGATTCTGTTATGAGCAGGTTTATATTTTCGCGGAGTCTGTCGCTACTGTGAATTCCCTTATTAGTCTTTAGTCTGAACTGAACCCCACCAAGTCTTATTGGGTTGGTAGCCGGGCTTTAGAAAATTAGCGTGCTGCTTTTCAAGCTGAGCCTTCTTTTTGGTATGAAGTGTCTTGATTTGCTGAGCTTTTTTTTCTGCGTCGAAGCGAGGGTCACGCTTGGGGATTTTAGCTCCGACTTCGGTAAGGTGAGCGGTGAGCTTAGCTGAAAGTTTTTTAACGAGGCCCGGGTTTATCGCAGCGAGGTCATTGGCTTCGCTGATGTCTTCTTTCACATTGTAGAGTTCCTCATGGCCGTCTTCGTAGTAGCGAATGAGCTTGTGGTCGCCATCGCGAATAATGCTAGACGGTTCGCCGCCTTGATTACCATAGTGAGGGTAGTGCCAGTAGAGAAGACGTTCCGAGCATTCTCCTCTGAGTGCGGGGACAAGCGAGATGCCATCGATGTGGTGAGTCGGTAGCTGTTTGAGCCCAGCGAGTTCAAGGAGAGTGGGGTAGAAGTCAGTGCCGGTTGCAAATTGGCTGGAAGTTGATCCGGGCTTGGTGACTCCAGGTGCAACGATGTAGTAGGGTTGACGGATACCACCTTCCCATTGGCGCCCTTTTCCGCCCCGCAGGGGAAGACAGGCTGTAGCAAAAGCATCGCCTGATGATACCCCACCATTATCTGAGGTGAAAATTACAATGGTATTTTTATCGAGCTTAAGTTCCTTGAGCTTGTTCATGACGAGGCCGACGGCATTATCCATAGATTCCATCATGCCGCCATAGATCGGGCAGTCTTGCACCTGACGGACAGGAAGAGTGCGATCGTTTTTGAACCGTTCTGTGAAGAGGCCGGTTGTACTAGCTTTTTTACGATACTTTTCCCAGAGATCGGGCGAGGTTTGAATTGGGCCGTGAACGGAGTAGAAAGACAGGAAAGCGAAAAAAGGCTTTTTGGAATTCGTTTTGCTGATGAAGTTGTTGGCTTCCGTGGCAAGGCGGATGGGAAGGGCTTCGCCATTGGGGCCGTCATTGAGTTTTGGGTTGTTGAAAGGAGCAAAATAGCCGCCCCGTGGTGATCCTGAGTAATACCCTCCTTTGTTCACTTCGAATCCGTGGTCTTCGGGGCCGGATCCTTCGCCGCCGATATGCCATTTTCCAGCAAAGAAAGTGCGATAACCGCCCGACTTCAGCGCTTCTGAAACGGTCGTGATTTTTGCAGGAAGTCGTGATCCGTTTGCGGGCGGGAGGACTTTGTCATTTCGCTTCCAATTCATCCCGGTGGCGGCGCCAATCCAGTCGGTGATGCCAATTCGGGCAGGGTATTGGCCACTCATAATAGAGGCACGGGAGGGGGAACAGACTTGGCAGGTTGAGTAGCCATTGGTAAAGCGCATACCGCTGATGGCAAGAGAGTCAATATGTGGCGTCTCGTAAAAGGTAGAGCCTTCGCAGGAGAGATCCTTGATCCCTAGATCATCTGCAAGGATGAAAAGAATGTTGGGTTTGTCTGCCGCAAGGATGGGCAGAGCAAAAAAGACTGAGAGTAAATTCCGCATAAGCTTAAGGTTGTCGGGGCCGGATGTCAGAGCAAGGTCAAATCAATCTCTACGATTAGAAGACTAATCTTCGAGGAATACAGGATCTAATCCGATAGTTGTGATTGTTCTGCTCAATCGTAACGCGCAAGAGGAGTTTACTGATCTTTTCTTTTGGTATTATTTTTTCTCGATCCGATACACGTGCGATTTAGTACGCAGGTAAATGGCTTTTTCATTGAGAGCCGGCGAAGCCATACAGCCATCGTCGAGTTGATTAGTCGCAACGATTTCCAGTTCGGGACCAGGTTTAACGACGAAGGTTTTTCCTTTTTCGTCCGCGAAGTAGAGGTGTTTGTCGGCATAAACTCCGGAGGCTGAGAAAGCAGTTTTGAGAGCAAGGTATTTTTCAATTTGCCCTTTCTTAGAGTTGAGAACGCTGAGGATGCCGGATTCGGAAGTGAAGTAGGCATCGCTACCGATTACTACGGGTGAGCAGCGACCAGGAATGCGTTTAAAGATGTCCCATTCGATATGGCTTTTGGTAATGTCACCTTGAGTCTCGTTATCCAATCTAACTCCGAGGAGGTGAGGTTTACCGAGGCCGGTGTTGATGAGTGCCATATCGTTACCTACAAAGACGGGGGCAGCGGCATTTGAAAATCCTTTATAAAGGATCTTCCAGAGCTCTTTGCCAGTATCAGCATCGTATGAGTAGCAGGCCTTTGCCCCAGGCGAGACGAGTTGCCTGACTCCGTTCAGGGTAACGAAGTTTGGAGTGGAGTAAGCTTTGCGAAAATCGCCACCGCCTCGAATCTTACCATCTGGTTCCACGTCGCCGAAATCGGTATTACGCTCGCTTCTCCAGATCTTCTTCCCGGTCTTTCGGTCGAGTGCAATCAGATATTGCACGTCAACCCCGTCCATCGTGAGGATGATCAGATTCTTGTGGAGAACGACTGATGAGCCGGGACCACGAAAGTGCTGACAGGGAAGATCGCGGCGTTCCCAGACTGCTTTGCCAGTTTTTCGATTGAGGGCGGTGGTGCCGTAGCTGCCGAAGTGGATGTAAACATGCTCTGAATCGATAGCAGGTGAGCAGGATCCATAGCCATTAACGTGGTTGCTGAGTGGCTCCGGGGCCTCGTTTTCGAAGAGGAGGATGTCGTGAACTTTCTTGCCCGTAGTTTTATCAAGGCAGATCGCATACATCTTTTTACCATCAGGAGTAGCGTTGGTGACCCAGACTTCGTTGTCCATCACGACGGGAGTGGACCAGGCTCGGCCAGTGACTGGGGTTTTCCAAACGATATTCTTACCTTCGCTCCACTCGATGGGGAATCCATGAATCTTGCCGTCTGCAGCTGGTGGATAGTGGCCATCGTTGGTAGGGCCGCGGAAAGCGGGCCATTCAGCTTGGCCGGGAACAACGAGACAGGAAAAAAGAAGGGCTCGAACGAACATAATTGCTAGTCTGTCATTTGGGTGTCGGGCATCAAGGGGGAAGTTGTAAGAGATGCAGGGAATGAGGACTTCTTGGGGCTTGGAATGGGAGGATACTTTTACTAAACTAGCCCCTTATGAAAACTTTTGCCTTCCTGCTGTTGACCCTTCCTCTTGCTGCTGATCATCATCAATCCAACGAATTGACCGCCGCCGAAAAGAAGGCCGGTTGGACTTTGTTGTTTGATGGGAAATCGACTGAGCATTTCCGGAACTATAAAAAGGAGAGCGTTTCTCCGAAGTGGGTGGTGAAGGATGGTATCCTGACTCTGACAGGTAAAGGTGGCGGCGATATTATCACGAAGCAGGAGTATGGAGCCTTTGAGTTCACCGTCGATTACAGGATTTCGAAGGGTGGAAATTCGGGGTTAATGTTTCACGTGAAGGAGACGGAATCTCGCCCTTGGCAGACCGGGCCAGAAATCCAGATCCAAGACAATATCGATGGGCATGATGCTCAAAAAGCAGGCTGGCTTTATCAACTTTACCGTCCGGCAAAGGGCGTTGACGCAACCAAGCCAGCAGGTGAGTGGAATACTCTCAAGATTTTGATCACGCCTGAAAAGTGCGTGCAATGGATGAATGGAACGAAATACGTCGAATACGTTAAGGGTTCAGATGATTGGGATAAAAAAGTAGCAGCTTCCAAGTTTAGAAAATTTAAGAATTTCGGTAAGGCAACGGAAGGCCACCTTTGTCTTCAAGATCACGGGAACGTCGTGTCCTTCAAAAATATTAAAGTTAGGGAAGTAAAATAGTTTTTGGCTTTTAATCGGAGGTTTTATGAGACGATTTTTTCTTTTCCTTTGGCTAACATCCTTTGGGTACGCGGGCGATGTGCATCTCTTTATTCTTTCCGGTCAGTCGAATATGGCTGCGCTGAAGCCGGAGAAATCTTTTTTGCCGGAGCTTAAGAAGCTACTGCCTAGCGATGAGATCCAGCACGTTAAGTTTGCGAAGGGTGGGCAGCCGATTCGGAAGTGGGTGAAGAATTTCGATGCGATTGCGGCTAAAAGTAAGCTGTTGCCGAGAAAAGATCCGGGTGCTTTTTACGATCAAACTTTGAAGGCGGCTCGTGCCAACATTATGGCCAAAACGCCCAAAACGATCACTTTTCTTTGGATGCAGGGTGAGCGTGATGCCAAGGAAAAGCTTTCGGCTGCTTACGAGGAAAGCATGAACACGCTGATTGCAGACCTGCGCAAAGATCTCAATGCCCCTGAGATGAATTTCGTGATTGGCCGACTCAGTGATTTTTCAACCACAGAGCATTGGGAAGCTGTGAGAACTGCGCAGGTGAAGGTTGCTAAAGACGATTCCCGTGGATCGTGGGTTGATACTGATGACACCAACAACAAAGTGAAGAATGGGAAGCCTCACAACGATCTTCATTATACCAAAGAAGGTTATGATCTCTTCGGCCAGCGTCTCGCACGCCAAGCGGTGAGATTAATAAAAGGGGAAGAGCCTGACTCTAAAGGGAAACCTTGAGGTTTTTTGTGGGGGCGTCTTTTTCTGGCTACTTTTTGAGCCAGGGCTGGCGCTGGTTCTTGGTGATTTCGGCGTCGAGTTCTTTCATGCGAGTGCCTAGTTTAGCAACGATTTCGGGATGCTTGTCCGCGAGGTTTGTTTTTTCACCGAGGTCAGAGTCGAGGTCGAAGAGCATGACTTGCCCGCCGCTTGCGGGTTGGTTTTTACGGCGACGATTTTTTTTGATGAGGACCTTGTATTTACCCTGACGAAGGCCTTCAAGATCGCCACGTGAGGTATAGTAAATGAATTCGTTGCGGGGGCTTTTGGTGTCACCGGTAAGAAGATTCGATATGTCGAGGCCATCGATTTTATTTTCTTTCGGGAGGGGGGCTTCAGTGAGGGATGCGATGGTGGGAAGAAGATCGATTGTGCCGCAGAGTTCGTCGCAAGTGGTGCCAGCTGGAATGCGGCCGGGAGCCCACATGACACAGGGAACGCGTTGGCCGCCTTCAAAAGTAGTACCTTTGCCATCGCGAAGAGGGCCGGCAGATCCACCGTGGTGTTTGAACTGAAGCCACGGGCCATTGTCGGTTGTGAAAATAAGGTAGGTGTTTTGGGCGAGCTTGAGTTCGCGAAGAAGATTTGCAATACGGCCGACTTCAGAGTCGATATGCTCAATAACGTTAGTGTATGCGTTGAGCGGATTTGGGTCGCGGATTTCATCTGGCACGTAGAGTGGGATGTGTGGCATGGAGTGAGGCAGATAAAGAAAGAAAGGTTTGTCCTTATTGCTTTTGATGAACTCAATTGACTTGTTGGTATATCGTCGGGTCACGGTCCGTTGATCGACCGGCACTTCGAGGATTTTGTCGTTCTCCATTAGAGGGGTTTTCCACTGAGTGAGGGTAGACTCGGGGTCTTTCCAAAGGGCATCCATTCCGGCCCAACCACCTTTAGGTTTCCCCTTATTGTCGGGGTGATTCATATCGTTCGAGTAGGGGATGCCAAGATAGGTATCGAAGCCATTACTCTGCGGGAGAGTTTCAGGGTGGTGCCCAAGGTGCCATTTGCCGAAGCAGGCGGTGGCGTATCCTTGATCTTTCAGGTGATCAGCAATGGTATGTTCTTTGGGGTTGAGGCCTTTTTGAGAGGAGGGAAAGAGGACGTGCTGGTGCATGCTGACCCGCTTTGGATAGCAGCCAGTGAGAAGGGCAGCGCGCGAGGGGGAACAGACAGGGGAAGCGACCATGAAGTTCGTAAATTTGCGGCCTTCTTTCGCGAGGCGGTCGATGTTGGGTGTTTTGATTTTGGTGGAGCCAAAGCAGCCGAGATCGCCGTAACCTTGATCATCGGTGAAGATAATTATGAAGTTGGGCTTTTTTGCAGCGCTTGCGGAGAGGCATTTGAGGGCGAAGATCAGAAGGAAGAAGATTTTCATTTGTGGTTTGGTTGTAGTGTTTTGAGGGTGTCAAAAGGGCGTTTTTGTGAGCGCTTAAAAACGTTCGCCGGGCCCGGTGTTCCAGAGAAGGTGCATTTCTTCAAGAGTGGGAATTTTGGCCGGTCGGATGACTCGGAATCCTAAGCCCCAGTTATCGGTATGATACCAGATAGATTTTGGGTCCTGAGGGTCAGTGTTTTTCCAGCTTCTGTCAGACGGAAGACGCTGGCCTGAACGCAGCTCTTGGGGATCGCAATCCCAATGGCCGCCACGAGTGACTCGAGGGTAGCGTTTAGGAGAAAGCGCGAAAGGATTGATGGTGCTTCCAGGGTGTTTGCTGTAATCGGGTAGGTAGGCGTCTATGGTCCACTCGCTCACGTTGCCGTGCATGTCGAAAAGCCCCCAGGGATTTGGCTTTTTGGTAGCGACGGGTTGATAAGAACCATCAGAGTTCTCAAAATACCATGCATATTCGTCGAGTTTAGAGGGGTCATCTCCAAAGGAATAGGCGGTGGTGGTTCCGGCACGGCAGGCATATTCCCACTCGGCTTCGGTGGGGAGTCGGTAATAGTGACCGGTTTGAGCCGTTAGCCATTCACAAAATTTTGAGGCGGAGTGTTGGGTTGCAGCGACGGCCGGGTATTTGCTGTCGTAGCCTGCGTTATCTCCCATGCTATTGTGCATAGGCATATAGGGTGGAGTAGGCTGAGAAATAGCGTCGATGAGATTAGGATTACTTTGAAGGGGGGCTTCGGGTGAGAGCTTATTGCCGTCGAGGTCGAGAGTGCCGTCCTTGTTACGATTCTTACCGTTTTCCATGAAAGCCCGGTAAAGGCCCCAGGTGGTTTCGGTTGAAGCCATCCAAAAGGGCTCGATTTGGATTTTCTTTTGCGGGCCTTCATCGTCAGAGCGATCTGCTTCACTGTCGGGAGTTCCGATCGTGAATTCGCCACCCGAGATGGGGAGCATTTTAAAAGAGGCATTCTCTGCTCCGGCTATGATTTCGGTGTAGGCCTCGAGGCCACCTTCAGGGATGGGTTTAAGTTGGGCGAAGATTTTCTCGGAGACGGGAAGAAACGCGGCGGCGCTGTCCGGCATGTCACCGGGAATAATGTTCAAACTATCAGCATTGATTTTTGGGGATTCTGGCTTGGGCTCGGCTCTTTCTTCTGGAAGAAATGAGTATAGTTCACGGTCGCAGCAAGAGCTAAGGAAGATAAAGATCGAGAGGGTGAATATTTGAGGAGGGAAAGGTCGGATCATTGTAGGATTTGCTGACATCGCTGTTTAACTGGTCGCTAAAATCTATCAAGCCTTCTTGGTTGACCTCATATAAAAAGTAGAGAGGATCTCGGTCTTATGAAACGAATCGGACCGTCTCTCAGTGCATTGTTAATAGGTGGATTTTTAAACGCTCAGGATCTTTTGAAGCCTTTAGTTGTGGAGGGTGATGCGGTTGGTAATGTTGCTGTAGAAACACTTGATGCAGAGCGCCTTAACGAGCTTCTTGGTTATCTTCCAGGATTTGCATCAGTTGCTTCTGATTCAGCTGGTTACGGCGATATTATAGGAGTGCGTGGCTCCACAAACACCCTGTTTTTTGGAGGCGCGGGTGTCGCAATGGTTGTCGACGATGTTCCATATGGTGATGTTTTGGGATATTCGACTGAGTTTTTTGATTTGGAATCGTTCACTCTCCACCGAGGACCCCAGGGGTCCCGGTTTGCGCGTAATGGGGTGGGGGGGCTCATGGAATTGAGAACACCCGGGCCAACCAAGGAGTACGAGCATGGATTTAGCGCTGAGTATGGTAGCTACAATCTCACTCACTTGCGTTTCCGTTCCAGCGGGCCTCTCGACAAGGATTGGTCCTACGCCTTCCAGACTTATTTGAAAGAGCGTGACGGTTTTGTTGATAATGTAACTCTTGGCCGCGAAACCGACACTCGTGAGCAGTTAGGTACTCTGGGGAGCCTTTACTACAATCCAAGCGAGGATTTCGAAATGCGGTTTCGCTTCATGTATGAGCGGACGCGCGATGGAAGTCAGCGCTTGTCTGCGTTGCCGGGGACAACTTCGGCCTTTGGAGAGTTTGTCGATTCGCAACTTGTGAAAGATCCTTTCAAAGTGGCCAGCAATATCCCGGGAGCGACCGAGATTGATCGTTTTCAGCTTTCGATGCACCTTGATCAAGACTTTGGGAAAGTAAATCTGAAGTCCATCACGGCCTTCTCGAATTGGAAGCTTGGACCAAATATCGTGGATCTTGATTTGACGGCATTCGATCTCTCAAGATCATCAATTAGACACGAACAAAATCTTTTTAGTCAGGAATTTCGCCTTCAGTCCGATCAAGATGCCGACGTCAGATGGCTCAGTGGATTGGCCTACTTGAACAAAGATAATCAGGGCTTGGCTAATCGATTCTTCCCGATTGGTAACAATATCTCGGCGAATCAATTCACTAGCTTTGACATTGATGAAGAGAGTGTTGCCTTGTTTGGAAACGTTCAGTGGGATGCGGTTGAGGATCTTACCATTGAGGTGGGTGGGCGTCTTGAGTCTGTTGAGAATTCCATCAGTCGGAGTAAAACCGATCCAGGTGGAGGATTCATTCCTCTCCCTCCAGCTTTCGCGGGTGAAAGCAATGGCGTTTATTTCTCGCCCTCTCTTGGGGCGAACTATGTTGTGACCTCTGAGACAAGTGTATTTGCGAGAACCTCACTTTCCTACAAACCTCAGGGCTTTACAGCTTACAGTGACAACCCGGCCACCACGGAATTTGACGAAGAGCAATCGTTGGAAACTGAAATTGGGGTCCGTTATCAAAGCTCTGATCAATCAATGGGTGGGGAGTTACGTGGTTACTTCAAGCAGATCGACGACTATCAGCTCAATCAAAGCGTTCCAGTCACTGATTTCATTATCGTTAATGCAGACCGTGTCGAGGCTCTTGGCGTGGAAGGTGAAGTTTTTTGGAAGCCGATCAGTGGATTGACCGTTCAAGCGAGTGCAGGTTGGAACCAGATCGAGTTTGAGGAACATACTGGGGCTGCTGGGGCAGATTTGTCTGGAAATGATGTTCCGTTTTTACCGGAGTTTACGGCTGGAATGGTTGTCAGGTATGATTTTGAGAATGGCTTTTTCGCCCAGACTGGTTTGAGAGCCGTGGGTGCTACCTTCTTTGATGAGACAAACAATAGCGACTATCGCCAAGGGTCTTACGAGGTGTTGGATGCCCAGCTCGGTTATCAAGGAGACAGCTGGAATGCCGCGATTTTTGCACGTAACCTTCTCGACGAAGATTACTACAATTTTATGAATAATTCGATCTCGGCAGGAGTTGCTGGTGACCCTGAAATGTATGGGGTTCGGATAGGTTTGGAATTCTAAAACAATTCAGAAATAGATTGGGCTTGCCAGTAAGGCGGTTTTGTGGTTTTCCCTTCCGCCCGCAGGCGAAACTTCGTTTGTTAAACTTTGAGGTCATGGATGCAGACAATATCGTTCCGTTTGAAGCACCTACCCCTCCTCGTTCCAGTGCGATCCCTATGAAAAACGATCTTGTCGAACAGGCTGCTGAAATTGTCGCCGATCCCCTCGTGCTCATCAACCTCGTGTCGAAGCGCGTGGCTCAATTGAATCAGGGCCGCTCCCCTTTAATCGAGGCGCTTCCCAGCATGGGTTTTGCCGATATTGCTCTTACTGAAATTATCGAAGGTAAGATCAAGCTAGTTGAGGGATCTAATTCCTAAAGCTGGATTGCTTTTTTCCGGGCAGACGCAATTCTAGGTGTCATGTCGAAAGAAGTAGCCACTAATAAGAGGGCGCGTCGTGATTATAATATCACGGACACCTTTGAAGGAGGACTCGTCCTCCGTGGCACTGAGGTGAAATCGATCCGGGAAGGAAAGGTGAGTATCACGGAATCTTTCGCCAGGATCGAGCGTGGCGAGTGTTGGCTCTATGGATGTGATATTCAGCCGTGGCAAACCGCGGGATCCTTTTTTCAGCACGAGGCAAAGCGCCCCCGTAAACTTCTTCTTCATAAGAATGAGATTTTAAAGCTTTCCCAAGCTACCTTACAAAAAGGCTTCACTTTGATTTGTCTCAAGCTCTATTTCAAAGGGCGTCGGGTAAAAGTCCAACTTGGCCTCGGAAAGGGTAAAGGGCACAACGATCAGCGACATGATCTTAAAAAGAAGACCGAACTTCGTGAGGCTCAGCGAGAAGTCGCTCGCTTCAACAAGGGACGCGGGCTCTAGGCTGATCTCTTTCGGTTACCGATGGGTTGGCTCGGCGAGAGCCTTCAGGACTGGCTTAAGTTCCTTGGCTTTTTCATACGTCTTTTCGAGGTTTGCCATCATACGCTCAAATTTTTTTGGGCTATGATCGGTTAGTGGTTTGAAGTGGCTTCCGTATTTGGCGAGTTGGGTTTCGGAAAAATTATCAAGAGCATCTCTTCCTTGAACATGAGCTACGGCCTCTTTGCTTTTTAAAAGTTGGGTGTGAAGCTTTTCGATCTCTTTCTTAAAGCGTCCCTTCAGCCTGCAATCTGAGTTAAGCATACGGGTAAGGTAGGCGGCCTGTCCTTCCGAGATAGAGGCAAGATCTTTGAGCCACGGGAGGACTCGCCCTTCAAATGTTTCGATTTCATTTCCTCTACTCGAGGCGTTTTCATAAAGACCTTGGGCATACATCCAGATCATGCCAATTGTGATATCCCGGGAATCTGGCATATCACGGGCACCAAAATAGAGCATGTGAGTCGCATCTTCGTCGAACTTTGCAGCGGCATAAGCAGTCATGTAGCGATGGCTGCTATTTGTGCTGCCTGCCATAAAGTGGTGACCTTGATTGGCTCCGGTCATATTTGGAGTAAGGTATCCCGAGACCGTGTAGGTGCCGGCGCTTCGGATCTTGAGTGAATTGTGCAAGGCAGCGGCGCCACCGCTTTTATCGCCGCCAAAATGAATGCCATGGCCGCTAATTTTGTAGTCACGTTTCACATCCGAGAGGACATTTCGGGTGTGGACGAAATTGTTGAGTAGTGTGACTTGACCTTCGTGACGAGCCTCGATCGGGCTTGCGATAATCATTCCAAGAACATCGGCAGCTTCAGTAAAGCGTTGCAAGGTTTCCTGCTTAGCGCCATCCGATTGGGTCCAAATCATCACCGGAGCGCGAGTTCCGGGGCCGAGATTTTTTGGGATGTAAACGAAGTAAGACGTATCGACGCCTGCTTTGATAGGTCCTTCTAAAGTTCCGGCATTCGCGGCCAACTGGACCTCCTTCTTTTTGAAATGCTTCTCCAGAAATGCCTGATCATCTTCTGAAAATTCGTCGATTCCTAGGGTGAGTTCACGGCCGTCTTTCGTGATCAGTTGGATGGAACCGTTCTGGGTCATTTCGCTGGCTTTGGCGGTAATTTTACTCCCGCTCTTAGAGTTCCAGATCCGTAATTTCGTCGGCTCGGCCACCCCTGCATATGAAGAAATCGCGAAAAGTAGGAGAGCGAATCGACGGTAACACATTACTGAAGGGAACCTATGGTTGTTCAGAATAGATGTCAAAGGCCAGGAGAGCCTATGGCTATGCTTCCCGGATACCTCGAACTGCTGCGGCCATGTCAGGAGCGCCAAAAGTGGATGATCCCGCAACAAAGACATTGGCACCTGCTGCTTTCGCTATTGAAGCGCTCTCTGGGCCAATCCCACCATCTACTTCTATATGGTAGTTTAGCTTGTTTTCGGTCCGGTGTTTTACTCCGGCTTCGACCTTGACCATGACTTCTTCCATGAATGACTGGCCCCCGAACCCAGGGACTACTGTCATTACAAGAAGGAGGTCAATATCTTCCAAAAAAGGGAGGACAGCTTCAAAGGGCGTCGCTGGGTTCAGAGCTAAGCCAGCAAGGCAATTTGCTTCACGAATCGCTTTAATTGTAGTGGTCACGTTGTGGTCTGCTTCTGGTTCTACATGAACCGTGATTAGGTCGGCTCCAGCCGCCACAAATCGTGGCAGATAGTGATCCGGCCGAGCGATCATGAGGTGCACATCGAGGAAGATATCGTTTGTCTCATGCACGGCTTGGATCATTGCTGGTCCAAAAGAGATGTTATCGACAAAATGTCCATCCATGACATCCAGATGCATCCAATCTGCTCCGGCGTTAATGGCGCGGGAGGTTTCTGCCCCGACTCTGCCGAAGTCGGCGGCGAGGAGAGAGGGGGCGATGATGCGATCTTGGTGGTTCCACTTTTTCACGCTGCGAGTCATAAGGTGAAAACTAGCTTGAGGCGCGCAAAAAAATCAGTTCCGGAGGAGGACCTGTTTTCCTAGTGGTTTGGGCAAGGTGGCGTTCTCTTTGAAGAGAACCGACTTGAAATCCGTCTAGTTTTAGCAGGCTGTTAGTTAGATAAGGGGAGGTAGGCTGATATTTCCGACTGGACAAATAGTGTTCATTGAAACAATAGTCTCCCATGGCTCACAAACTCACTCAGCGCCAACAACAGCTGTTGGACTTTCTTAAGTTATCTCAAAATAAAAATGGTCTAATGCCCTCGACTCGTGAAATTCAGGCGCATTTCGGTTTTGCCAGCCAAACTGCGGCAATGAGTCATCTGCGGGCTCTTGAAAAAAAGGGAGTTATCGTTCGCCTGCCAGGTAAGGCAAGAGCTGTGGTTTTTCCTGAGGATTTGGAACGAGAGGAAGTTGTCGACATCCCAATATATGGTTCGATCGCAGCAGGAATGGCGGAAGCAGTGGAGGAGGAGAAACAAGGTTGTATTTCCATCGACATTGCTTCGCTCGGAATCCCACGAAATGCCCGCACCTTTGCTCTTAAAGTTCGTGGGGAGTCTATGATCGATGCCCATATTTGTGATGGTGATACTGTATTGCTCGAATTCAGGGAGCCACGACACATGGATATTGTGGCGGCTTTGATTGATGGTGAGACAACCTTAAAGCGTTTTGTATTGGAGAACGGTCGCCCTTTTCTTCGCGCTGAGAATGAAAATTTCCCTGATTTAATTCCAGCTCGCGAGCTTGTGGTGCAAGGGGTGTTAGTAGGATTGCTGCGGACGGGGCTGATGTAGTCTCGATCTGCTTTTTGAATCAAAGTCTGAGGCGCTCACCCTTAGGCTTTTTTTGACTAGGAAGAGGATGGTGAACCTCACCAAGGCTGTGGGGTGCTTAAAGGTAGGGCCTGTGAATTTAAAATGAGTTTGGAAAACAGAATTCCCTGTGGTCTTATAGCACCCAAGCCACAGCTTTGTCGGCGTGCGACGGATCGTAACTACCTCAATGATACATAAATTTTTATTACTAGCCGGTTCGGCTTTGACGATGGGGCCACTGGTTCTTCAGGCAGGTGGATTTTCAGCCGACCATTCTGAGACAAAGAAAAAGGAGAGCTCAGGTGATTGGTGCGAGACTTTGCAGGATTTCGGAACCCTCTATAATGTGAAAAAAAAGAATAACCCTTATGTTCAAAAGGTTAAGATTTTTGGCCGTTATCAACAGCAGTGGGCTTATTCTGACGGCTCAGATCGGGGGCGTGATTTTAGTGGTTATGGCCAAGAATTGCGTCGATTTCGAATAGGTGCCTCAGTGGAGTTCCTTGACCGCTGGAAAATACACGGACGAATCAATTTGGAAGAGGGAGGATTTAATGACACCAAAATTAGACATGATGACTTTGATGAATTGACCATTCGTTATGAGTCGAGGGATCTCTTTTTTTTTAATGAGCCTTCGATAGCTTACGGTCTCACTAAAATTGATTTCGGTGGTGAATGGTATGCGACTTCAAAAGAGATCAAAACTGTGGAGCGAAGTAACCTCTCCAACATATATTCTCCAAATCGATCCACCGGTTTTCTCTTTTTAGCTGAAGTTGAAGACTTTGATATTGTTTTGGGAGTTTTCTCATCTCGTGAGCACAACTACGCACTCGCAGACTGGGATGGTGGTCGTGGCTACTTTACCTCGATCCGGACCAAGATCGGTAAGGGAAAAGTACGGGCAGATTTTCTCTATGTGGATGCGACTGAAGTGGAAGATGAGATCTTTGGCTTCGAATGGGCCACTTCTTTGTCATACGATAAAGATATTGGGAGCTGGAATTTATTTTTAAATGGGACCTATGGGCGCTTCGATAGCGGTGACATTTACGGAGTTGTTGTCATGCCCTCAATGTTCATTATTGAAGATCGACTCGAAGCTGTGTTTCGTTATCAGTGGGCGTCGTCAACTGAATTACAGCTGCGACCGGGACGAGGTGGACATACTTCCGTTCGCGCATTTGCTGAGGCTGACGGGGTTAAAATATCCAAGGGTGACGAAAACCATACTTTTTACGCCGGCCTAAATTATTATTTTTGTGAGGATAATCTTAAACTCATGGCGGGAGTGGAACATGAGACGCTAACTGGGGGAAATGCTGATACTGAGGCGACTACGATCTGGGGGGCCTTGCGCTTCTTTTTCTAGCAGGCTTAGGAAAATTGTTCGTTCGTTGGGTGGAGGCAATGATGCGATGTGACAAAAACATGCTCTAGGAGGCTAATCTTTTGGCGGTATAATCACGGTGACCGGGAACGCGAGGGGCTCGTAAAATAACAATCAAGGGCATTTTCCTTGGGAATAATATCAGGTGGGACGAGTTGGCGATCTTATGGAGAAAGGAGTGTCTAAAAGATTTGTTGGGATCCCGTATTTAAATCTTAAAACGTTCATTATTAGTGTATTAAGTGTATTCCGCACTCGAAATTAGAGCTTCTTTTGGGTTTTTAGTCGGAAATTGTCATTATTTATTCGGAAACACTGATTATTTAGGCTTTCTGGTTGATCTTTGGTGATGCTTGGTGTACTCCGGTGACTTCCAAAACACTTGGAAGGGCGTTTTTATGAAAAAATGCGAACATTATCGCTCAGGTCAATTGGACCGCCAGCTTGATCCGAAGGGGAGATTTTCCCTTCCGGTTGACTGGCGCCCGGTCCACGGCGAGAGCGTTTACTTCGTAAAAGTTAGGGTCGAGGAGATCCCGGCTCTCAGGGTTTTCACTCAAACCGCTTTTGATCGAAAACTCTCAGATATTGAAACGACAATAGATGCTACTCCGGCTCAGCGCGACCGAGCTCGGGGTATTCTTTTTGGTTCGGCGATTGAGTCGAAAGTCAACGAGCAGGGTAAATTGACCATCCCTAAGGCTCTCGCTGAGGATCAGGGCCTCACTCTTCCTGGTGCCGTGCGTTTGGTGGGCCGAGGAGAACTCTTTGAAATTTTTACCCCTGAAAACGGCAAAGCTATTCAGGCTGCTGAGGAAAACGCCCGCGAAAGTGATGCGATGATTTCCGGTATGCTTGGTTTCTAAAAATTCCCTTTCTGACTTTCATTATGTTATCCGCTTCCCTCATCAAGACGTCTCCTGATTTCGGTTGGCTCAACGATGTTTCGATTGGCTCTTTCTTTGGGAGAAGAGAGATGGGTGCTGCTTACGCGGCGGTCGAACCGGCCAGTGAATCACCCGAACAGCCGTTCTACCATGAATCGATCCTCCTTGATGAAGTGGTCCAATTTTTACAGCCCGTAGCCGGTAAATTGATGGCTGATGGGACTTTAGGCGGCGGTGGTCACACCGAGGCCTTGTTAAAAGCTGGCGCAACGGTGAAGGGGATCGATCGTGACGCCGATGCTAGAGCTTATGCCAATGAACGCCTGGCGCGCTTTGGAGATCGTTTTGAAGCGGTTGAAGGCCGGTTTGGAGATATCGCAACTCTGGCGGAGGTTCGCGGATGGGAGGGACTCGATGGCATCTTACTTGATTTAGGTGTTTCTTCCCACCAGCTCGATTGTGGAGCTCGTGGATTTTCATTTCGTTTGGACGGGCCTCTGGACATGCGCATGGGGGGTGATGGACCTACGGCTGCTGATCTTGTGAACAACTGGAGCGAAGCAGAATTACGACAAATTTTTTGGGATCTAGGGGAAGAAAAATTCGCCCGTAAAATTGCTGCTTGGATTATTTCAGAGCGCGAGAAACTGAAATTTGAAAGAACGAGTCACCTTGCCGATGGGATTGAAAAATTACTGGGTCGCCGAGGTCGTAATCATCCTGCGACGAAGGTTTTTCAAGCGCTTCGGATGGAGGTGAATGACGAACTGGGAGAGCTCCGCCGTTTTTTAAAAGTGGCACCTGATCTTTTAAAACCGGGCGGGCGACTTGCTATCATCACCTTTCATAGCCTTGAAGACCGTATCGTTAAGCAAACCTTTCGCGATGCTTCAAAAGAGGAGATTGATCGGCCTGAGTGGCCGGCGCCCCAACCCAATCCCTGTTATGTATACAGACTCGTGACCCGGAAAGGCATTGCTCCCGGAGGTCAAGAGATCGCCCGTAATTCCAGATCTCGAAGCTCAAGACTGCGTGTCGTTGAGAAAATTCAGAATTTAGCCCATTAAAAAATGAATCGTAAAAAAAGCACCTCAAGTCTTGGTTTTTCATCTCTTGTCCTACTCGGCATTGCGGTCGTAATCGTTTCGAGTAGCGGCATTGGATATGTCGTTATGAAGAATAGGCAGATTTCGACTCGTGGCGAGATCTCCGAAGTTCAAAGCAGGATACAAGACCATCAAATTTCCATTTTACTGTATGACTCTGAGATCGAGGAAGCACTGGGAATTTTCCAGCTCCGTCAGAAGCTCAAAAAAATTAATTCACCCCTCACTGAGATCGATTTTGTTGAACCTCTTCTTGAAGCCAACGAAGAATCCCCACCCGAGAATTCGGTAGCACGCCGCTAGTAATTTATGGATGCTACTTTCAAATATCGAGCTTTTTTGGTCTGCCTGACTCTTGTGTTCGGGCTGAGTGCGCTTTCAGTAAAGCTGATCTCGCTCCAAGTTTGGAATCGAAAGTTATCCGATACCTCTGATGTCCCGCAATTTAGATCCCACGAGGTTATTCCTGCCCGGCGTGGTTTTATTGTTGATCGAAATTCTACTGTGATTGCCCAGAATCGGCAGGAAGCAACTTTGGTTGCGGATTTAAATCACCTCAGATCTGAATCAATTCTCCACCGTGCGGTTGCGCATTTTTACGCTAGCCAGAAAGAAGGTTGGAGAAATTTTGACGAGGCCAAAAGGAAGGCTTCTCTCAGTGAAGCTCGCACGCTGGTTAAGAGGAATCTTAGCGAAGAAGAGGTGATTGAAAAACACCTGACCTACGCTTGCGAAATCATCGGTCAGGAATTGCGGACGGCTCCCAATCAAATTCGGGAAAAGTTTAAAGGTGAAGCGACTCGCATCGTAGTCCAAAAGCGGATCAGTGAAAGTGTGGCGCGTCGTATTGAAGAAGCTCTCCAGGAACGTCGTATCCAAGGCTTTTATTTTGAGAGATCCCTGCGCCGCGATTATCCCATGCCAACTTTGGCATCCCATTTAATCGGAATTCGCGGATACGATAGAAATCGTAAACTTGTTGGGTTATCGGGCCTTGAGAAATCAATGGACGAAATCTTGTCCGGACGCGATGGGAAACGTGTTTTGAAACGTGATGAGTATGGGCTTGTGAACCTAACTAAATCAGAAAAGGTGGTTCCTCCCAAAAAGGGTAAGCATGTGAAAGTGACTCTCGATATGGGAATTCAAGCTATCGTTGAAGAAGAGCTCGGAATGGCTTTTGGAGCTTTAAATGCAAAGTATGGAAGTGTTATTGTAGTGGACCCTCATACTGGCGACATCCTTGGAATGGCAAGTCGCCCTGATTTTGATCTCAACATCCGAAAGAAATATCAGGATGCAGTGAGTTACGCAGTTTCGGCGCAGTATGAATCTGGATCTGTGATGAAAATCATCCCTATGGCTGCCGCTCTTGATTTAAGAAGAGTGAATCGGGAAACGGTGGTTGATTGTGGCTGGGGTGGCATTAACCGCTATGGCTTCCGTATTCATGATCACCATCCATACGGTGAGCTCACCTTTGATGGTGTCCTCGTAAAGTCGAGTAATACGGGAGTCTTTCAATTTGCGGATATGGCAGGTCGTGAATCCTACTATCGATATCTTCGTAATTTTGGTTTTGGGAGCCCGACCGGCTTTCCAATTCCAGGCGAAGCGAAAGGCGTTATTCAGAATGAGACTAATATGCGAAATTTTGCCAGTGCCACTTATGGGTATGGCGTCTCGGTGACACCCCTCCAGTTAGCGATGGCTTATTCAGTTCTTGCGAATGGGGGCAAGCTTATGAAGCCTCGGCTAGTCGATTCTCTTATCGCCGACAATGGAGCGGTTCTGGATCAAACTCCGATTCATCAAGTGCGGCAGGTAGTGAGTTCAAGAGTAGCCAAAGGCATGTGTCTTGCGCTGGAGCAGGTGGTTCTTAAAGGCACAGGGCGTCGGGCTGCAGTCCCCGGTTATCGGGCCGGTGGCAAAACGGGCACTGCCGAAAAATGGGACAGCAAAACCAAGCGCTATAACGAATCCGAGAAGATTCTTACCTTTGCAGGAATCTTGCCCGTCCATGACCCTAAATTCGTTTGTATTGTAAGTATCGATGAACCTTCCGGGCTTGGAGAAGATTTTCCAATTGGTGGAGGAACTATTGCTGCTCCTATTTTTGCTCAGGTCGCCGAGCGGGTTGCTCATTATATGAATTTACCTCCTACTGAAGAGATTCCTGAAAAGGAGACCTCTATCGTATACAGCACCACCGAATGATTTCACTGCCGTCACTCCTCGAAATTCTCCCCGAAGCCAAAGGACTTCGGGTCGAAGATATTCCCGTGATTAGTGTGACTGACCATAGTGGGCGCGTGCAAGAAGGTGCCGTCTTTGTTGCGGTATGTGGCGCTTTGGCTGATGGTCATGACTACCTTGAGCAAGTCGTGAATAAAAATCCTGCTGCCATTATTGCTCAGAGGAAAGGGCCCGCAGAGTATGACGGACTTTGGATTCAGGTTCCAGATACCCGTCTCGTTCTCGGACGCCTCGCTGCCCGATTTGCTGGTGATCCGGCTGATTCGATGGTGGTCGTGGGAGTGACAGGGACAAATGGTAAGACCACAGTGACCCATTTTATCCATGCCCTTTTTGAAAAATCCATGATCAAAGCGGGAATGATTGGGACAATCAAAATTAATGATGGAAGTGGCTTAAGAGGTGCTACTCACACTACGCCGGGAGCGGTAGAAATGCAGAGCATTCTCAAAACGATGAAAGAGAATCGCTGCAAGGCTGTGACGATGGAAACGTCTTCGCATGGTTTGGAGCAAGGGCGTTGCAGGGGGATTGCTTTTAATGTCGGAGTTTTTCTAAATCTAACTCAAGATCATCTCGATTATCATAAGACAATGGCGGCTTATTTTGCGGCCAAAAAAATTCTTTTTGAGCAAATGGTGGAGAATGGCGGTGATGGCGTTGCCGTAATCAATATCGATGATTTGGCTGGTAAAAAGCTTGCGGCAGAATTTTCCGATCGCCTAAAGATCATAACCTTTGGCTTCAGTGCAGATGCTGATTTTCGTGCGAGTGAAGTTAGGCCCTCGATTCGTGGGCAGGTCTTTGCGCTTGAAGCCCGGGGCAAGAGCTTCTTTGTTAGGCTTCCTGTTGTCGGGCGTTTTAATGTTTTGAATGCTCTAGCGGCTATGGCTTCGGTTTCTTCGACGGGAGTACCGCTGCGGGATCTTGTGAAGGCAGTCGGCGAAATTCGTCAAACTCCCGGACGAATGGAATTTGTTGGTGGAGATCGTGTTTCGGTTTTTGTCGACTATGCGCATACTCCTGACGCTCTTGAAAAGGCGTGTGAAACCTTGAGTGACCTTCATCCAAATCGCCTAATTACCATCTTTGGGTGTGGTGGTGATCGGGACCGCTCCAAGCGACCGTTGATGGCTGAAGCTGCTTCTAGGCATAGTCAATTTTGTATCGTGACTTCTGATAATCCTCGTAACGAAGAGCCGCAGGCGATTATCGACGAGACTACTCCGGGACTTGGTTCAGCCCGTCATGAAGTGGTCATCGATCGACGGGAGGCAATTTATTCTACAATCGAAAATGCCTTACCTGGCGATTTGATTCTGATCGCAGGGAAAGGGCACGAAACTTATCAAGAAGTGAATGGGAAGCGGCAGCATTTCGATGACCGTGAGGTCGCCCGTCGTGCGCTTGAAATCCGAAAAAAGAAAGAAGAAGTTGAGTTTGCAAAACGGCAAGCGGAACGGGAAGAGCGTGAACGTAAGCGCGTCAAGGAAGATGACAGCGAAAGACATTTTCATCAGGAATGAAATCTTATCCTCTCCAGAAACTCGCGCATGCGATGAGCGGCTCCCTTTTACAGGGCGGAGAGGATTGTGTCATTTCGGCGGGTGTTTCTACTGATACTCGGTGTCTCTCAGCCGGCGCCATGTTCTTTGCCCTAAAGGGGGAGAACTTTGACGCACATCATCTTCTGGCTGAGGCGGTAGAAGCGGGAGCTGGAGCTCTTGTGCTACAGGATGATTCGGATTTACCAGAAGGAATTCCTGTGATTCTTGTGAATGATACCCTCAAGGCACTTCAGGCTTTAGCAAAGTGGTATAGAGGGGAGTTGGGGATTCCAGTGGTTGCTATCACGGGTTCGAACGGTAAGACCTCGACTAAGGATTATACCCACAGTGTTCTCAGTCAAAAGTTCCGCGTAAATTCCACCCTAGGAAATCTGAACAACCATATCGGTCTTCCGCTCACAGTTCTCGCGACTGCCGCGAACGATGAGGTCGGTGTTTTTGAAATGGGAATGAATCATTCCGGTGAGTTAGCTCCTCTTTGTGAGATAGGACGACCGGACGTAAGCATTATCACCAATGTTGGGACCGCCCATATCGAGCATTTGGGAAGTCGTAAGGCGATTGCGATTGAGAAAGGAAACGTGGCCCGGGTCTTAAGCGAAAAAGGAACGTTGCTCCTACCCAGCGATTGCGATGAGGTGTATGATTTCCGTGCTTCCACCCCAGCTAGAGTGATCACGGTGGGCGACGGCGAAATTCGTGCCGAAAATACTGTTTCGGGAGAATCTGGTTCCGTTTTCGACCTTACGATTGATGGTCTTGGGACTAAGAGGACATCAATTTCCGTTGTTGGTCGGCACATGATCAGTAATGCCCTGCTCGCTGCTGGCGCCGGATATATACTTGGACTAAGCCTTGATGAGATTTCTGCTGGCCTTAAAAATGCGAAGCTCACTAGTGGCCGGCTTCGCCGCTATTTAAGTCATGGTTTGACGGTTATTGACGATACTTACAATGCGAATCCAGAATCGGTGATTGCAGCTCTAGAAACATTGGCAGGCCTACCCGGAAGTGGCAGGAGAATTGCTGCTCTCGGAATGATGGCCGAGCTTGGCGAGCACGCCGAGGAAGCTTATCCAAGAATTGGTAGGATCGCCCGAGACCTGGGAGTGACTTTAGTTACGGTCGGCGATGATGCAGATAAGTATGGTGGCGATCACCATTTTCAAACTCATGAGGAAGCTGCCACTTGGTTGTCTAACGGGACATCCCCAGGTGATATCGTCCTTTTCAAAGGAAGTCGGATGGCTGCCATGGATCAGGTCATGAAACTAACCTTCCCTGAATAACTCTGCTCAAATCATGTTCTATTGGATTTACCAAATCTGGAAAGAAGCTCAGGAATCGGGCGCTGATTGGGCTGGAACGTTTTCGTTCCTGAGAATTCTTGGATACATCTCGGTCCGTGCTGGGCTGGCAACCCTGATTGCATTTGTGCTGACTCTTTTGATCGGTGAAAGGGTAATCCGAAAACTCATTTCGATGAAGGTTGGGCAACCATTGAGAACCGCGGAAGAAGTCCACAAATTGGCTGAACTTCATGGCGGGAAAGCGGGCACTCCGACGATGGGGGGAATTATGATTTTGGGCACGACGATGGCTGCTATTCTGATCTGCGGGCGCATTTTGAATCCCTTTGTGCTAGTCGTAGCAGTCGTGACTCTTGCGTTGGGGGTTCTGGGCTTCTTTGATGATTATCAAAAAGTGGCTAAAAATAATTCCGAAGGGGTAAGTGGTAAATTGAAGCTGGTCTGGCAGGCTGTGGTTGGATTGGGAGCAGGGCTCTTTCTCTACTTGAATCCTGAAACTTCGAGTTTCGTTTTTTATTCAACAAAGGAAGGGGCTGAGATAGCCAAAGTCACTGATTTCGGTTTCCCGCTTTTGACTTTTTTTATTCCTTTTGGACTGCTAGCTATTCCGTTTTTCATGGCCATTCTCATGGGGACCTCCAATGCGGTTAACTTGACCGATGGGCTGGACGGGCTTGCTACGGGAGTCACTATCACCGTGGCTATCGCCTATGCTGTGATTACTTACTTAGGAGGTCGAGCCGATGCTTCCGAATACCTCCATATTTTTCATAATCAGGGCTTATCTGAGCTCTGCATTGTCATGATGGCCTTGGTTGGTGCCTGCTTTGGTTTTCTCTGGTTCAACTGTCATCCAGCCAAAGTTTTCATGGGTGATACCGGTTCGCTGGCAATCGGGGGAGCTATCGGGATGACTGCAATCTGTGCCAAGCAGGAGTTTCTCCTCGTAATCATTGGTTTTGTTTTCGTGATGGAAGCCGTTTCGGTCATTCTCCAAGTTGGCGGATTCAAGCTCCGCCGTAAACGTTTGTTTGCGATGGCTCCCATTCACCACCATTTTGAGCTTCGTGGTTGGAACGAAAATCAAGTCATCATTCGTTTTTGGATTATTTCTATCCTCTGTAGCTTAGGAGGTCTCGCCCTTTTAAAAGTCATCTAATGTTAAATCTTACTGGAAAAACAGCAGCTGTTCTCGGAGCAGGACGCAGTGGCCGTGCCGCTGCTCGTCTTGCTGAACGCTGTGGTGCTAGTGTGACAATCTACGATTCCCGTGAAGCTGAAGAAACTGTTTTGGCAAATCCAGAAATCGGACTTAAGGTGAATGTCGATCTGGTAGTGGTGAGTCCGGGTATTGAAACTAATGGTGACTTCGTGCAATCTTTTGCCAAAGGAAGTGGCGCGCTCTGGGGGGAGATTGAATTGGCCTGGCGTTGTTACTCTGGGAAGACAATCGGAATTACTGGAACGAATGGTAAAACGACCACGACTGAGTTGGTTCGGGATTTGGTGGAGGCAACTGGAGAAAGTTGTGTAGCTTGTGGAAACTACGGGGTGCCTCTCTCTGAGGTTGTTCTTTATAACTCCCCTCCTGCTGTCATCTCGCTGGAATTAAGTTCGTTCCAACTTGAGACGATTATTGATTTCAATCCAGATGTTGTGATTTGGTTGAATTTCTCGCCTGATCACATGGATCGCTACTCCTCTATTGATGAGTATCGGGAGGCCAAGTTACGAATCTTTGATAATATCGACGCCGATACCCCGGTCGTGGTAAGGAGTGGTTCCCAAGTGCCAGATAGAGGGAGGGTTACGACATTTTCTACCGAAGACGAGGCTGATTGGTCTCTGACTGGTGATGATATTCTTTGCGATGGTGAAGCGTTTGTTTCGATCTCCGAAACAAGGTTACGTGGTTTGCACAATGCCGAAAATTTAATGGCTGCATGCGCTGCGGTGGAGGGGTTAACTCCCGCAATTGCTCGTGATGCTCTCTCGAAATATAGTCCGCCTGAGCATAGATGCGAGTTGGTTGCTGTTATCGATGGAGTTGAGTATCTCAACGATTCGAAAGCGACTAATCTTCATGCTCTTGAGTCTGCCCTGCGCTCTCAAACGAGGCCTGCCATCTTAATTGCCGGAGGAAAACAAAAAGGTTTAGACTACCGACCCTTGGCTCCCTTGCTCGCCCAAAAAGTAAAAGGGATGATCTCTTTTGGTGAGATTGGTGAAGAATTAAGCTCCGTTTTTGCGACGACTGTTCAATGCCGAAAGGTGGAGACCCTTGAAGAAGCTGTTACTATGGCTGTTGTTATGGCCGAGCGGGGTGAGACCATTCTCTTTTCGCCCGGCACTTCTTCCTTTGATCAATTTAATGGCTACGAGGAGCGCGGTCGCGCTTTTAAAGCCGCTTTGCCCCAAATGACAAAAACCCTGTGAACCATTCCTAACCATGAAGACTCCACGAACACTACAAACCAAAAGAACCCGTCCTAAAAAGGGATTCCGTATGATGCATGCGGCTACCCGATCCACCAAAAAAAGAAGGCAACGTGCTTCGACTACAGCTGCTCCTGCAGATTTGGGTGAAGTTTCCGGCGTTGGAGTTCCTCTCGCGCTGGTTGTGATCTTACTTCTTCATGTTGCTGCGATAGCCGGTATTTGGATCCATGATAAATGGACCGAAAGTGCGGACCTGGAAGCAACGAAGGTAGCTCTTAAGGGTGACGCACCTCCGCAAAGAATTACCAGTCTTGATTTTCACCTTGTGAGCAGTGGTGATACGGTTGGCTCAATTGCGCGTGAGTATGGAGTCTCCCTAGACTCGTTGATGAGGGCAAACGAAGGGATTGAAAAATACGAAGCAGGTTGGAAGATAAATATTCCAGCGGCTCCCAAAACAGATGTTGTTCCAGCTAATACCGTCGCAGGAGTCGATAATGTCGATAACGAGCCACTCAAGTTCACTCCTCAATCACGTCCGCTGATTCAGACTGGTAATGATGAGAGTATTCCTGGAAGTCGGCCGGGAGAATTGGTTGAGGTCGGGGGCTCGGAGGCAGGAAGGATCGAACAAGCAGTTTTGATTCGTCCGGTTTCACCGGTCCGTATCGACCAGGCGCAATCGAATACGGTAGTTAGTGGAGGCAATCAACATATTGTGAAATCTGGAGATACTCTTTGGGGAATTGCTAAAAATAACAAGGTCACGGTAGATCAACTCAAGCGCGCGAACCCCAAGGTGAATACTCAGGCGCTCAAAATTGGTGCGAAGCTTGTCATTCCAACTGGTCGTTAATTCGTAGTTTAGACAAATGGGTAAAGCAGCTTCTATATTTCTGTGTCTTGCGGTCGCCGCGCTTATCACTCTTGGTTTGGTGATGTTGGCGAGTGCTAGCGCGAAATGGGATAGTAACACTGACCAGTATTCCTTTTTGGTTCGCCAAGCAAGATGGTTGGTGGTTGGAGTCGTGCTCATGACTTTAATGGCTTTAATGGACTATCGGGTGCTCCAAAAACTGACTTGGCCACTCTTTATCGGTGCCTGTATTGCTTTACTTCTCTGCTACGTCCCAGGCATCGGCGACAATGTAAAGGGAGAAAATCGTTGGATTATTTTGCCAGTAATTGGTCGAGTCCAACCATCGGAACCTGCCAAGTTGGTTGTGATGGTTGTCCTTGCTTCTTGGTTCGCTAAGCATCAAGCGGAGACTAAGAGCTTCTGGAAGGGCTTTGTGATTCCCTCATTTATTCTGGGAGTTCCCCTTCTATTGATTCTTTTTGAAATGGATATGGGAACAGCGGCTGGCTTGGGTGCTGCCGGATTGATCGTATTTTTTGTTTCCGGAACCCGCATGCGCTATCTTGGAACATCGGTGGTCATAACTTTAGCGCTAGCCTATCAAATGGTGCGGACCAATCCTAACCGTTGGGAGAGAATCATTGCATTCATGGATCTTGAGTCGTACAAGCAGGGCCGCGGCTGGCAGCAGTGGCTCGCGACTCAAGCTTTTGGAAATGGCGGAACTAGCGGAATGGGCTTAGGGAATGGTGTGGTGAAGCAAATGAATCTTCCAGAACATCACACCGACTTTATCTTCCCCATTATTGGTGAGGAATTGGGTGTCTTTGTGACGATGGGGGTAGTTCTTTGTTTCGTGGTGATTTTTTTAATTGGTCTGGGAATTTCAATGCAAGCTTCTGACCGCTTTGGCGGGGTGCTTGGAATCGGGATCACTTCGGCTTTGATCATTCCAGCGATGATGAACCTTGGCGTGACAACGGCCTCTCTCCCCAATACTGGACTTCCACTGCCCTTTGTTAGTTATGGTGGTTCCAGCCTTATTTTCAGCTTCGCAATGATTGGAGTGCTCCTGAGTATCCTCCGACGTTCAAATGTTGGCGATGTCACCGAGATGCCCGCATTGAAGCAAAAAATTCTCGAGGTGCGACTTTAACGGCCTCTTCTTACTTTTTCTTCGGAAGAACCCAGATGTTTCGGAAGACAACGGGGTTTCCGTGATTTTGGAGAAAGACAGGAAGGGACTCGTCTTTGAGTGCGCCTTTACCAGGAGCAGCAGTTGTATTGTCCTTGGGAAGCTCGCGATCCTTATGAATCGTCACCCCGTTAAGCTTGACCGTCATACGCGGCCAAGCCTTGCGGTTGCCGTCCTTATCAAATTTGGCAGCGGTGAAATCGACATCATAAGTTTGCCAGACTAGAGGTGGGAGGCAGGCGTTCACATCAGGTTCTGAGATGGAGTAGATTCCACCGCATTCATTCATTTTTCCTTCGAGTGCGAAGGAATCGAGGACCTGAGTTTCCCAACGACCACCGAAATAAACTCCGCTATTCCCACGGCCCTGACCACGTGCAAATGGTTTGTATGGAGTGCGGAACTCAAGGTGGAGTTTGTAGTCCTTGAATGTTGGCTTGCTCGTCGTGCCAGTAGCCTGAAGGAGGCCATCCTTCATTTGACCATTTTGCCAATGTTCAACGCTTGAACCGTCGAAAAGTATTGTAGAGCCCTTGGGTGCTTCAGCTCCGAGCGTGGGGCTTTGGCGGGCGACTCGCGGGAGTTTGATTGTTGCCTTGCCAGCTTGTTGAATAGTCAGGGTTTTATCTTTCAGCAGTGCTGATGTCCCCTTGCTCTTAGCGAAAGTGACGATTCCTTTTCCAAGGCTGCCGGAAATCTTAATTCGTGAATCTTTTTTCTCCCATCCAAGCCCGGGAAGTCCTCCTTCTAAAATATAGAGATCAAACTTCCCATCTCCTAGTGCAACGATTTGAGCTCCCAATGCTGCGCCTTCGCGATGATATTCACCCTGAATGGAGAAGTCGGTGTCTTCTTTAAGAGCCAGTGCGGGATCAGTCCACGTTTTAGATTTGTCTGCAGCGGTTAAGGCTAGAGCTGAAATAAAGAAGGCAATAATGAGGGTTTTCATGTTTGTGAGTTTTTAAGATTTTAAGAAATACCGAAAGATGAATATGAATTATTTTTTTAAGCTACACTAATTTAGAAGGGCGTGTCACTTTTCGATTTTTGAAAAGTCCTCGGGAGTAACTTTGAATTTTCGAAAAGCAATTGGACCGTGGTCGCCTTGAATAAAGACAGGATCTCTCCTTGCCCAGCCAGCGCGTTGGGCGGCTCGAGTAGGGCCTTTTGCGGTAATATTTTTTTGAACAAGTTGATCGTTGAGATACACAGAGATAAAGCGAGGATTTTCGAGGACCTTACCATCTTCGGCTAGGCGAGGGGCCCGGAATTTGATGATCAATTTTTGCCATTCTCCGGCTGGCTTGGCGGCGTTGATTAAGGGGGGCACACCATCAAAGCCTTTTGGGTTCCGGTTATTATCCCAGCGGCGGTAGAGGCCACCCATATCACCATAGCCAACGGTTTCTTTTCCGTGGCTATCAAGGATTTGGATCTCATAACGCCCCATGAGATAGATGCCGGAGTTAGAATCTTTAGGGACAAGGAATTCAGCCTCGATGGTACAGTCACCGAATTTTTTGATCGTTTGAAGGTAGCCTGCCTTTCCAGGTGAGTTCGCGTTGGTAAAAAAGGAAGAGTTCCCAGTATTCTGGATTTTGATGTTTTTGCCATCGACATCTACCACGGTGCTTGTGGTCCACCCTTTTTGAGGTTTGAAGATTTCCTCCCATTCGAGAGCGGAGGCAAAAGAGGTGAGAATGAGGAGTAAGGATCCGTATTTCATGACTAAAAGATACGTAATCAGAAGCTAGCAGCTTGCATTTGGTTACTCCCTCTTAATTTCCAAGAGTAGCGATGGTAAGAGCTATGTTTTTGAGCTTTTGACCTATGATTCTTCTCATTGAGATTCAAGAGAGAATACCCTTCACCACTTTGGCTGGATTAACACCAGTAAGCTTTTGATCGAGGCCCATAAAGGGGAATGTTAGGCGGTCATGATCGATGCCGAGTTGGTGGAGGATTGTCGCGCTAAAATCACGGACTGGAACTTCATCTTTAACAACATTATAGGAGTAGTCGTCCGTTTCGCCATAAGTGGTTCCACCCTTGATTCCGCCCCCAGCCATCCAAGTGGAGAAGCATTTAGGGTGGTGATCGCGGCCGTAGTTGTCGCGGGCAAGCTTGCCCTGCCCATAGGTAGTACGGCCGAATTCGCCAGCAAAGACGACGAGAGTATCATCGAGCATGCCTCGTTGCTTGAGGTCATTGATGAGCCCGGCGCAGGGTTGATCGACGTCGTAAGCTTGGCCGCGGACTTTTTTGGGAAGTCCGACGTGGTGGTCCCAGCCGCGGTGGAAGAGCTGGATGAAGCGAACTCCTCGTTCTGCCATGCGGCGGGCGAGAAGGCAGTTTCGAGCGAAAGAGCCGGATTTTTTGACTTCTGGACCGTAGAGTTTTTCGTTAATTACGTCGTTCTCTTTTGTGAGGTCGGTGAGGTCTGGAACAGAGGCTTGCATACGGAAAGCCATTTCTTGTTGGGCGATGGTAGTTTGGATCTCAGGGTCGCCAATTTTGGCCATCTCCTCTTCGTTAAGTTTGGTGACGAGGTTGAGCATCTTACCTCGGGTTTTGGTGGAGACATTGCGGGGGTTTGAGAGAAAGAGAACAGGGTCGCCAGAGGGTTGGAAAGGGACTCCTTGATGCTTTGAAGGGAGAAATCCGGATCCCCAAAGGCGGGAGTAGAGACCTTGGACATTTTGGCTATCGCCGGACCAGAAGGCCGAGTTGAGAACAATAAAATCGGGAAGGTTTTCGTTCATGCGGCCAAGCCCATATGAAAGCCAAGCGCCCATAGAAGCTTTACCAGGAATTTCCGTGCCGGTGCAGAAAAGTGTTTTACCAGGATCGTGGTTGATAGCGGTTGTGGAAGTGGACTTGATGAGTGCGAGGTCATCTGCAACTGATCCAAGATGAGGAAGAACCTCGGAAAGGTACATCCCGCTTTGACCATGGGGGTTAAACTTGAACATGGAGGGTGCAACGATCTTGGCGCGGCCTTTCGTCATTGCTGTAACGCGTTGGCCCTTGTGGATAGATTCAGGAAGTTCTTCTTTAAAGCGTTTGTGAAGGTCGGGCTTGTAGTCGAATAGGTCGAGCTGAGAGGGAGCGCCGGCCATAAAGAGGAAGATGACACGCTTCGCAGACGCTTTGGGTAGATGGTAGGTCTGGGGATATGGATCTTCGACTCCGCCCTTTGGTGTAGCGGCCTGGGCTACAATATTACCGAGGATTGTGGAACCGAGGCCCATGCCGGTCGTATTGAGAAATTGTCGGCGAGTTTGTGGATCGAACATGCGGTCGGATTTTTGAGGTTAAAGCGTGGAGAGGGATGTTCGCGCGCCCTATTGTTTGTTTTTAAAGGAATCCCGATTGAGTAGGGTATGAACGATCATAGTCCAAGCGAAGTGATCGTCACCATCTTCACGGAAAGTTGTGAGACCCTCTTTGAGGACCTTGAGGGAGAGCTCCGAGGGTTTGTGAGTGGTCACGGTTTCGTGGAGGCGAATCAGTTTCTCGTCTTCGCTTCCTTCCTCGGCCATCAGGGTTTTGGCTTTGTGGGCTGCAGCTTTAAAATACTCGGGCTCGTTCATAAGGAGAAGAGCTTGAAGCGGAGTGTTGGTCCGCTCGCGGCGGGCGATACAGGCATCACGGCTTGGGGCATCAAAGATGGTCATTTGCGGTGGCGCGAGGCCCCGCTTCCAAAAAGTGTATATAGAGCGGCGCGTGTCTGCGGGAGCGGGGTCTGCTTGAAAGGAGTTTGGGTAAGAAGAAGGGAGTGCGACCATTTTCCAGATGCCAGCGGGCTGGGGCGTTTTGACAGAACGACCGCCCATTTCGCGGTTCAGAACTCCTGTAACTGCGAGGAGCTGGTCGCGAATAATTTCGGAGTCAAGCCTGGTGCGAGACCCACGGGCAAGAAGGCGGTTCTCGGGATCGGTTTTAAAGTCGACTGAAGTGGCGGCGGAGGATTGTTGGTAAGTTTGAGTGAGGACGATATCCTTCATAAGTTTTTTGACGTCCCAACCTGATTCGATGAACTTAAGAGTGAGGTGGTCGAGGAGTCTTGGGTGGCTAGGCCACATGCCCTGAGCCCCGAAGTCCTCGGAAGTTTTGACAATTCCGGTTCCGAGTAATTGCTGCCAGAAGCGATTGACAGCGACGCGGGCGGTAAGGGGATTTTGTTTTTCGACAAGCCAGTTCGCGAGGTCCATCCGGGAAGGGACTTCAGCGGACTTTGTGAGAGGTGGAAGAAATTGTGGGGTATTGCGGGTCACTTCTTGGCCGAGTTGGGCGTAGTTTCCACGGACGCGAATGTGCGTCTTTTTAGGTTCGCTCCGTTCGCGCATGACCATTGCTCCGCGGACTTGTCGAAGATAGTTAGAGCGTTGTTTTTTCAGATCGGAAATTTTCTTTTCAGCGACGGGAATCTGAGGTTTGAGGTTCGGTTTGGTTTGCGAAGTCTCATCAGGGGCTGCGGGTATACCGGTTGCAGCTTGCAGTTGCTTAAGAGAGTCGAGTCTTTCTTGGGTCATCTCTATTTGTTGGTCTAAGTCGGCCAGTTTTAACTTCTGCTTCTCGGTTGGAAGGTTGAGGTAGGGTGGCTGAAGGCCTCGGTAAAAGTCGGGTCCACCCCGCCCGCCAGTTTCGGGTGCCCCATCCAAATTATTGAAGAAGGCATAAATTTGGTAGAAGTCCTTTTGGGTGACGGGGTCGTATTTGTGGTCGTGGCAGACCGCACATCCCAGGGTGAGGCCCATAAAGGCGGTGCCAACCGCGGACACGCGGTCAACGACGTTTTTGAAGTGGCTCTCCTCGGGAAGGGCAGTGCCTCGGTCAATGATAAGATGAAGGCGGTTGAAACCCGAGGCGATAAGTTGTTCTTGTGTGGGGTTTTCGTATAGGTCGCCAGCAATTTGATATTTGGTGAATTGATTGTAGGGGAGATTCTTGTTGAAGGCTTGAATGACCCAGTCGCGGTAAGGGGAGTGATCACGGTAGTGATCGTGGTGGTTGCCATTGGTGTCTGCGACGCGGACCAGATCCAGCCAATACTTCGCCATATGTTCGCCATAAGCGGGCTTCGCCAGGAGCCGGTCGACGAGATCTTGGTAGGCTTTAGGCGAGGTATCGGTGAGGAATTTTCCAATTTCCTCTAGGGTTGGAGGTAGTCCTGTTAGGTCGAGTGAAAGCCGGCGAATGAGGGTGCGATTATCGGCTTTTTCATTAGGCGATTTCCCTTTTGCTTCGATTTTGGCGAGAACGAACTTGTCTGTGTCTAACAGTGCCCAACTATCATTAGTAATGGTGGGGACTTCCTGCTTTTTAGCGGGGACAAAGGCCCAAAAGTCTTCGTATTCGGCACCTTCCTCGATCCATTTTTTGAGGAGCTCTTTTTCGTCGTATGTTAGAGGCTTGGCGTGGCCATCGGCAGGAGGCATAGGATCATCTTTGCTCGTGATGCGGATCCAAGCTTCGGAATCTTGTAGCGATTTTGGAACAATGGCGGCGATACCTTCTTTTTCCCTGTAGGCCCCTTCTGGGGTGTCAAGGCGAAGCCCGGCCTTGCGGTTTTCCTTACCTTTGGCATCGACCCCATCGTCAGGACCGTGGCAAACAATGCACTTGGCAGAGAGAATGGGTCGTACATCCTTATTAAAAGAAATTTCGGCCTGTGAAAGAAGGGGCGATAAAAAAACGAGGATGTAAGTGCGCGAGAGCATGCCGAAGAAAGAAGGGGCTTTTATGGATAACTGGCAGGAAAACTCCAATACTAACTGATTCTCATTTGAATACTGAGAAGACATGTAGTTTTTTATCATTAGGGTTGATGATATCTGTCTCCAGTGGGGTTTTGTGGTGGGCGATTAAGCTGAAATCTTCACTTAACCGGGCGGTATTAACATCTAGAACTACTCCCTGAGCGCGATTGAATTCAAAAAGCTTCGCTATAGCTGGGACAAAAAACCAGCGCCCTTTTCGAGGCGCCGGTTTTTGGGAAGGATTTAGGCACTCGGCTCTCAGGCGAGAATCTCGTTGATGGGCTTTCCTGTTTTGCCTCCTATTCTGAACGGGCGCTTGGTCGGGGAAAAGACAACTTGGTCGTGCTGTAGCCCCATGGCAGCGGCGATGGTAGCATTAAAGTCGGCTGCGGTAGTTTTTTCCGTGATGACGTTAGATGCCGTTTCGTCGGTTTCTCCGTAAATGGTTCCCCCTTTGATCCCGGCACCGGCAAGAGCGAATGAGAAGGCTTTTGGGAAGTGGTTCCGTCCGGCGTCATCGTCAATCTTAGGAGTTCTTCCAAATTCGGTCGCGATCACCACGAGGGTGCTTTCCAAAAGACCACGTTGTTCGAGGTCAGTCAGGAGGGCGGCATACGCTTGGTCAAGGATGGGAAGCTTTTCGTCGGCCTTTGTGAAGTTATCGGAGTGCCAGTCGAATCCCCCGAGTTGAACTTCGACAAAACGAACCCCGTGCTCGACGAGACGTCGGGCGAGCAAAACGCCTTTGCCAAATTTGTCAGCGCCATAAGCGGCGTGGGCATCTTTGGACTCCGCAGAGAGATCGAAGGCTTCGAGATCTTTGGATTGCATCAAGCCAACCGCGGAGTTGAACATTTCATCGTAGGCGCGAACGCTACGCTGTCCTTTTTTAAAGCGCGCGCCGAAATTGGCATCGAGCTTGGAGCGGAGAGCGATCTGGCGGTTGAAGTCAGCTTCGGAAACATCGCTTCGGCGTTTCGAGTTCTGGAGTCCTTTTTCGGCATCGCCAACCGGAAGGGGCGCCACGTTAGGTTCGAAAAATCCTGCTCCAGGATGGTTGTTTCCGGTGTGAACTGTCACGTAAGGAGGAAGGGTCCCCTTGAGGCGATCGGCATCAAGCTTGTTAGCCCACGATCCAAGTGAAGGGTGGGTGATAGAGGCTCGTTGGGTATACGAAGTGTGGACATGGTAGTTGCCCTGCGCGTGTGCCCCTTGAGTGGAAGTCATGGAGCGGACGATGGCCATCTTATCGGTATGCTTGGCAGTGCGCTCAAAGTGCTGCCCAAGTTGAATCCCATCAACCTTGGACGAGATTGCTTTGATAGGGCCGCGATACTCGGAGGGTGCATCAGGCTTGGGGTCAAAGGTATCAATATGGGTCATGCCCCCAGACATGTAGAGGTAGATGACGTTTTTGGCCTTTCCGTTAGACTTTTTGATGGCTTCGGCCGCTTCGGCCGAGGAAAACCACGAGGCTGAAGCTCCACCTAGGGTCACCCCGAAGGCCGTACGGGCGGTGTTGGAGAGGAAGCTTCTGCGAGATTGTTCGTCGAGTTGGGCAAAAGGATTCATTGGACAAAGAGGAAACGGTTTGAGGTGAGAATGGCCCGTGCGAAGGTTTCGGTCGCTTCGGATGTTTTCATTTCGGGGAGGAAGGCTATTTTTTCGTCTTCGGTCGGGAAGGCAGAATATAGGCTAAGGAAGAGGAAATCGAGTCGCTTTGAAGGTGATTTGATGGCTCGGAGTGAGCGGGCGAACGAGTTCTTTTTGTTAGTAAGGAGGCTGGTTTCGAGCCCATTCAATAGACGCAGGGTTTGTGGAACGGTTGCTTCCGTGTGCGCGGAAGACGGGCTTTCAGCATCCGATCCTCCGAACTCGGCAATAAAGGTACCGCCCCGGGCGGGAACGGGAAGCTCGGAGGCGCGCATGCGGAATTCAGGTTGGTCTGGGCGCTTGGGGCGTGCGCGCCGTGCAAGGGCGGGAGCGGCTTTCGCGGTAAGGCTGTTTCCGCCCATGCCTTTTCGATATTGGAAGCTTTTTCCAGCCGTCCGTTGGGCTTGTTTGATTTCGACTGAGATATCCCGGAAGGCTGCCATGTTTCCGTTCTCTCGTGCTTTCGCGGCCTTGGTGCGGAGGAGTGAGATTTTTTTCTGGATCGCACGGCGTTGCTTTTCACCTTCGATGACTGCGGTGCTAATTTCTTTCAATTGCTTCCCATTAGTACTCATGAGGAAGTCGAAGGACTGCACGTAATCATCCCAAGCTTCTTCGAGTCCGTTGTTCGTGTTGGAATCGATGTTACCAGAAGCAAGCGTGACGAACGAATCGCGGATCTCTTCGGCGCTGAGACGCCGGAGAATGGGGCCCTCGAAATGGAAAGAAAATCCCTGAGATGGCTCTTCAGTGGTGACTTCGCTCTGAAAGAGATCGGTGTGATAAAGGATACGCAAAAATTGCTTGAGATCATAGTCTGTTGCTAGCATCGCCTTTTCGACATAGTCAACAAGCGCTGGGTAATGGGGCTTGGGTGAATTACTCCAATCATCAGGATTGGCAACGAGGCCATATCCAAACGTGTATTCCCACATGCGGTTTGCGATGACCTTGGTGAAGTAGGGGTTCTTGCGGGAAGTGACCCATTTGGCGAAGTATTCGCGTCGCTTTTCGGGCTTAACGTCCTTGGCATTAAGCCCGAAAAGAAAACCAGGTTTCACGACGTCGCCCGCATCACCATCGTCGTATTGATAGTCAGCGGGGAGTTTGAGTTGCTTTTTGGTATTGTCAGCGAGAGCGTTGCGGTTGTGGTATCGAAAAACTTGGCTGATGGCACGGGCTTCATTTCGTTTGGCCATAGCTCTCTCTTGCGTCTTTTTTGCTTGAAGGGCAAATCGCCGCCGCTCTTCTTTGGTCATTTTCTTGAAGGGTTTCTTTGGTCGCCTATTTGGATCGAATCCAATAGCTTCCTTGATTTTTTCACGACCCCCATCAAAGCGATAGTCGGTGCCTCCAAGAAAGGCGGCCAGTTGGTAATATTCCATCTGGGTGGTGTCATCGAAGGGGTGATCATGACACTGGGCGCAGCCGATCTGCTGGCCGAGGAAAACTTGGACGGTGTTACTTACGTTATCGAGAAGCATTCCACGATCGCGGAGGTAGTATCCGGCCGCAGGATTTTTGGCAATGTGGCCTTCGGCTGCGAGCATTTCCTGAACCATCTCATTATAGGGAAGGTTATTCTCGACGGCATTTTTCAACCAAACGTGCCAACCAAGACCGTTGTGTTCGGTGTTGGTTTTGACACGAAGAAGATCGGTCCAGAAATTGAAGAGGCGGGAATTAAAGCCGGGAGATTCGACTAGTGAGTCGATGAGCTGACTGCGCTTTCCTTTTTCGGTTGATTCGAGGAAAGATCGGGCTTCGTCATGAGTCGGAAGTCTACCAATGATATTGAGGTAGCTCCGGCGAATAAAGGTGGGATCATCGACAATCGGATTAGCTTTGATTCCCTCTGCTTCTTGACCAGCCGTTAGAACTTCGTCGAGCTCGCGGGCGGTATTGCGCACCACCTCCAGCGGAAGTGGCTTCGCGAGGCTAGTTACGATGGTTAGGATGGTTAGGATGAGGGGGAGAAGGAATTTCATGGGAGTATAAGCTTAATAGAGAAGAGCGACGATCTCCTCATCGGAGAGAAGGGTGGGGTCTTCGGCCGCTCCGGAAAGAAGTTCGGTTGCGAAGGAGTCTTCAAGTTTATCAAAGTCTTCGTTGATTTGTGGGGTCTCTGCAATCGTGCTGTTGGAGGGAGAAGGATCAGAGGGTAGCGAAATCACAATCACGATCGTAGCTAATGCTACTCCAGCGGTTCCGATGAGAGGCTTGGGTGCAAAGATCAATTTCCACCACTGAGATTTTTGTTTGTCTTCCTCAAGACGCACACGGCGAAGGGTTTCCTCCACAAAGCGGGGGGGCGGATCAGCCGGAGAAGCATCATCGATTAGATTCCAGACGACGTCGTCTTCGAGATCTGCGTCGAAATCTGGAAGTGGGTGGGTTGGTTGGTTCGGCTTCATGACTTTTTCCCGGCATAAAAATAAACCCAAATTATCCCAAAAAGTTTCGCACAACATGAATGGGAGATGAATTTATTGGTCTGATTACTCTTTTTTACGGGCTGGAGAGCTATAGGGCGTGTTTTTCTTCTTTTTCTGGTTCCTAGCCATGTGTTCTAGAGCTGCCATTTCGGTGGCTTTACCAAGGTCGTTGCAGGATTTCATCCACGCTCGGAGCCCTCGGTAGAGGTCTTTCTGAATTTTGGTTAATGTTGGATTCCCGGCTAGATTATTCATCTCAAGGGGATCTTTCTGGATGTCATAGAGTTCGAATTTAGGTCGCTTTTGGTAGCGGGAAGTTTTTGCGATGGCATCAGCGTGTCCGGTCGCAGCAAGAGCAAGCCAGCTTTTAAATTCGGTAGCGGTGGTGCAGCGGTTCACGAATTTCATCTCGGGTGTGAGATTCCAGATTAATTTGTAGTTCTCGGAACGAATTGAGCGAATTCCATAATGAGGTGATCCGTCGTTGATTCCGCGGGTGGTCATGATGCCGTAGACAAATTCCTTGTGAGATTGCTTTCCTGCAAACACTGGCAGAAGGCTTTTGCCTCGGAGATCGGCTGGAGGGATCCCGCCAGCGACTTCGATGAAGGTGGGAAGGAGATCGAGATATTGGATCATAGCGGGATTTTTAGAACCCGGTTTGATGTGGCCTGGCCAGCGGGCGATGAGTGCTGTTTGAAGCCCATTGTCATAACAGGTCCACTTGGCAAAAGCGAAAGAGCTTCCCTGTTCAGAAGTAACGATAAAGAGAGTGTCATCGGTGAGGCCATTTTTTTTGACAATATCCATGGCTTCACCGACCTGGGAGTCAAAGTAGGTGATCTCAGCGAGGTAGCGTGAAAAACCATCCCGAGTTTCGGGAGTGTCGACGAAGTAAGGAGGAAGCTTTACTTGGTCGACAGGATAGCGGGAGCGATCGCCTTTATTCCAAGGGGTGTGTGGTTCGTTGGAGCAGAGGAGGAGGCAGAAGGGTTTTTTCCTTTTGGCTTGTTCTTTGATGAAAGAATCCACTTTTCCAAATTGGGGATTTTGTCCGCCGGGGATTTTTTTCCAGCTGAAAACTTTACTTGGTGAGACATGGGTCTTGCCGCTTTGAGCGACGGTGTAGCCTAACTTGGAAAGATACTGCACTACGCTTTTTGTTTCGGGGGCCACAAAGGTATGGTTGGGGTAGGCACCACTGACAACAGGTGGTATGCCAGTGTAAATATTGTGGCGGGTGGGTGAACACATGGGCGCGGTTTGAAAGCAGCGGGTAAAGCGCATTCCCTGACCGGCGAGCTTGTCGATATTGGGGGTGTGGGCTTGGCCTCCATAACAACCGAGATCGCGAAAAGTGCAGTCATCGGCAATGATGAAGACAATGTTGGGTTTTGCGGAGGCCGTAATTGTGAGAATGAGAATGAGAAGGAAGCGCATCTTACTTTGGATTGGTGAGAGTGAATTTTTCCTTGGCGTGCTTTTTGCAAAGGATGTCGAGAGTCGTTGCGATTTCTTGTTCGGTTCCCGTCACGAGCCAGTAGCTATATGTCAAGGTGGATTGGGGCCCGAGTTCCACAACGGCTACCGGAGCAATGTGTGTGCAGGGAGCAGCTGAGGGGTCGGTTGTGTTGCCTGGACCGCTGGGTCCGAAGTTCCAAAGGACGGCTGAAGGGCTAAAAATGGCGATCCCTTGTCCGTTTGCTTCAAAGCAAGCCATGGCTTGTTTTGGTGAGTTGGTGGTTCCCCATGGCGGACCGGTGGCTTGTTGTTCGAGTCGCCACTTGCCGTCGCCAAGGTAGGCTTTGAAAGAGTCGAAGTTTCGGGTGAAGTATAGGGCGGGGACTTCTTGATGACTTGGTTTGGCGGGGCCCCAGCGATCGCCGGGTTCGCGGTGGCAAATGATCTGTTGTTGAACAGCGATGGCGTTTTTACATCCGGGTTCGAAGCTGGTTTGCTGCTTCATCACCGCGGCGGCCTCCTCATTGGGCATGTCCCAAAGTTTGGGAATGGTCTCCGAATAGAGCTGATTGCCGGATCCCCGCTTCTCAAAGTGTGTCACTTTTGCCCAGGATCCAACTCCGCCACCCTGGATGGGATTCCAGTTCCACGGCGACCATGCCTTGTGCTGGCCTTCTTTCCTGCGATCAATGCGGCTTCCGGCATAGTAGGATTGCTGGATGAGGCGTCCGGGGTCGTAGGAATTAACGATGTTTTTTTGTCCTAGTGAGGTCCAGGACAGGTGGGTGATGGAGGCGCCCATTGCCTTGTCGATGCCAACCTGCACTGTCCCGTTGTCAATTTTGAGAAGCTCGGGTTCGGGCCGCTTGACCGGAGGTTTGGCTTGCAGGAGCGATGCTCCAAAAGCGAGGGCAAGGCAGAGTCTCATCTCGTTTTCGAGTTGAGTTCTCCGTTACGGGTTTCTCCATCAACATTGGTCTGCCAGTAATGGCCGGATTCGACGTGGAGGCAGGTGAGCCAGCCGCCGCGACCGACATCGGTGTCGATGTTGATGGCGTGCCCAAGGTTCAGTGGAAGATGGGGTGCCTTCTGAGCGGTATGTCCGCAGACCATGACTTTTCCTGATTGGTGGGGGAGCGGGGTTCCGAACTTCTTGTGAATCAGGGTGAAGGAATGCTGTTTGGCGACGGGGATGTCGTGTTCGAGATTGGCGTGCACAAAAATGTGGCTGTCGGTCTCGTGATAAGGCTGGGTGTTGCGAACGAAGTCCCAATGCGAGTCGGGAACAGCTTCGAAGCCATCTGGGCCATAGGATTCGAGAGTAGCACCACCGCCCCAAGCCTCGAGCCAATGGGCTAAGTCTGTCTTGTCGAGATGAGAGAGGAGGAACTTCTCCTCGTGATTTCCATGAAGAAAGGTGGCATTGTATTTGTTTTTAATATTGATGAGGAAATCAATGACCCCTTTGGAATCGGGACCGCGATCAACATAGTCGCCGACGAAAATTAGCTGGTCTTCCGGGGTGGGGGCGATGATCTCGATCATCTTCCTGAGGGGGTCAAGGCAGCCATGAATGTCGCTGATTGCAAGTGTTCTCATAAGTCCTCAAATAGGTTAAACGATTTCCTTGCCATGCGTTAAGCACAGAAATGACCAATCTCTTTAACGGCGTTTGATTGGCGGAGGAGGTTGCTGGCGCGAAGAATTGTTATGGCGTAATCCTCGGCTTCCTTGCTCTTGGCTAGATGTAGTTTCTTCCAAACGGCATTGGCATCGGGTGCCGCTTGTGATGCTAACAAGTTGAGACTGTAGCTGCTAAGCAAACCCCTCTGATCCTCGAGTGCAAAGACCATCCTCCACCCGGACCGGGATTTCAGAAACAGAAACAAACACCAAGGCAGAGAGAACCTCTCCGGTAGAGCAACTGCAAAACGAATTTCTCCGAGGAATAATTCAGAGTATTATACCTCGTTAGAGAGCGTAGGAATTGGGTTTTCCTTCTTTCCCAATGCACGCCGCATCTTATCCAAAGCAATGTTTTGGAGCTGACGGATCCTCTCGCGGGTGACACCGAAGTCGCGGCTAATCTCTTCAAGGGTCAAGGGCTTCTTGCCGTTCAATCCGAAACGAGCACCGATGATTTTCGTCTCTCTTTGATCGAGGAGGTGCAAAAGGGGGCCGAGC
>DCQM01000041.1:20786-39467 GCA_002323895.1 Akkermansiaceae bacterium UBA1518 | reverse complement strand
AGCGATGAGGGCTGGGAAACATGTTTACTGTGAAAAGCCGCTGGCTCATACCGTGCAAGAAGCGCGTTGGATGCAGGAGGAGTATGCGAAAGCGAAGGGGAAAATCGCGACCCAAATGGGGACGCAAATTCATGCAGGAGGGAGTTATCGTCGCGCCGTGGAATTAATCCAAGCCGGGGCGATTGGGCGGGTGAAAGAAGCGCACGTCTGGTGCAGCCGGAGCATTCGTGATGTGGAACAGGCGGTTCTCGAGAAGCAGGCAGTGCCTGATTACTTTGACTGGGATGTCTGGCTTGGGCCAGCCGCTGACCGCGCCTACAATGAAGGATATTGGAAGGGTGGTAATTTGAATTGGAATCGTCGTTGGGAGTTTGGGAATGGCGTTCCTGGAGATATGGGGAGCCATTTGATCGATTTGGCGTGGTGGGCTCTGAAGCTTCGACACCCAACTCAGATTTCCTCACAGGGCCCAGCGCCTGATTCAATTGGCGCTGCACCATGGCAGGAGATTACTTGGCAGCATCCTGACGATGTGAAGGTGGTGTGGTATCATGGTCCGGAGGGAATGAAGCGTCGCAGCGAGGTTCTACAGCCGATGGTGGGTAAAGACACCGTGATTAAGAAGTGGGGAATCGGTGTGGCCTTCGTCGGTGAAAATGGAGTGTTGGTTTCGGATTACGGTAAAAATGTCCTCAGTCCGTCGTCCAAGTTCAAAGATTATCAGAGGCCCCAGCAGTCGATTGAGCCTTCCGTAGGTCACTATAATGAATGGCTAAAGGCCTGTCGCGGTGAAGGGGAAACACTCTGCAACTTTGATTACTCGGGGTCGTTAATTGAGCATAATTTGCTTGGGAATGTGGCTCATCGCGCAGGCCAGACGCTTGAGTGGGATGCCAAAGATTTCAAAATTACGAATGATGAAGCTGCGAACAAACTTCTGACGAAAGAGTATCGAAAAGGCTGGGAGATCAATAGCTGAGCAGAATTTTTACTTTTGATGTAGCCTTGCCGGAGTCTTTGGCGGGCTGGTTGCTAAGCTGTTCTTTCCCGGCATTAGATAATTGATCGCTAATTCAAGGTAATTGCGCGACAGCAAATTTGGGCAAAAGGGCTTACATAACGGCATGCAACCGCTCCCAACCCTTGAGACCCGGAACACCGGTTGTGGGAAAAGCTTCTCAGCTTCTCTCTTGGTGGCGGTTCTCAGCGCCGTTGCGATTTGCGCGGGACTGGGGCTAATAACTGTTCAGATACATCGTGCGATGACCGCGGCACAAGCAAATCCTGAGCCTATTGCGTTCGATTACACGGAGCCTCTTCGCAAGAAACTTGAGTCCGAAGCTAATTTGGCGCCGGAGCGGATGATTTCGGTTTCTAATGGCCCATCTTTTGCGCGAATGAAAGTTAGCGCATCAATCAAAACAACGCCAAAGTTTACCGAAGTGCCTAATCCTCAGCCTGTTACTAAAGAGGAGTTGGTTCTCGAAGAGTTAGATCTCGAAGATCGTTTTGAAGAAAAGGAAAAACCTAGGGAGGTGAAAGTCATTCCCAAAATCGCCAAAAAGAGCCCGGCGGTCAGGCGTTCTTCTTCTACCCAAGCTGAACTTGCGGAGCGCAAGAAAGCACGACTTGCTGGTGAAGTGACTCAGCAAGCTTCGCTGGTAAAACATTTTACTCCTCACTATCCCCTTAGCGCCCGGCGAAAGGGCCTCGAAGGCCGCGTGGTCGTGACTGTGACCGTTGGTGCTTCCGGCCGCGTTTCCGCCTGCCAGATCTCGCAAAGCAGTGGGTATGCTTCGCTCGACCAGTCGGCGGTGAGTGCAGCCAGACGTTATCGCTTTTTCCCCGCTAAAAATGGTCTAGGGCAGGCCGTTAGTGTGCAAAAAGCCATTCCTTTTAATTTCCAGCTTAGAAGCTAGGTAAGCTCTTATCAATCTCTTGAAACATTTAGCCTTTTGATGCTAATGCGACTCATTCTCAACTAACTAAATCCAAATACACAAATGACAAAAAACATCGGAATATTCTCTCTAACCTCAGCGCTTGCGGTTGGAGTATTAGCAGCTCAGGACGCTATTGAAACATTGGCGACAGTTAATGTAATCGGCAGTTCGGAAAACATCCTCGGCTTAACTGGATCCGGAGCCTTTATTGAGGCTGAGGATTACCAGACGAAAGGGATTACCAACATTCAGCAGATTCTTCGTAAAGTCCCGGGTGTATACGTCCGGGAAGAAGACGGTTTCGGAAACTTCCCGAACATCTCCCTTCGTGGAGGTGATGGAACGCGGTCTGAAAAGGTTACCGTGATGGAAGATGGAATCCTGACAGCGCCTGCGGCTTACTCAGCGCCTTCTGCCTACTACTCGCCACGTGCCGGCCGCATGTCGGGAATCGAGGTTTTGAAAGGATCCAGTCAAGTTAAGTATGGTCCTCACACAACTGGCGGCGTTATTAACTTCCTTTCTACGGAAGTTCCATCGGAAGAGACTTTTTACACCCGTAATACCTATGGAACATATAATACATTCCTTTCCCATAATTATTATGGTGACACTGTAAAGACCGAGACAGGAACATTCGGATACCTTTTCGAGCTATTCCATCACTCCAGTGGTGGATTCCGCGACATTGATGCAGGCGGTGGGTTGTCCAGCTCTAACAATACGGGGTTCAAGCTTACCGAGCCCATGGTTAAACTTTTCTGGGAACCAGATTCAGCACTTCGCCAGCGATTTGAATTCAAGTATGGCTATCAAGATTTCAACTCTGATGAGTCTTATATTGGCCTCACGGAAGACGATGTAGTCAACAATCCAAATCGTCGCTATTCGGCTACCCGTTTCGATAATATGGCGTCAGAGCACCATCGCTCATATTTGAAGTATCGCGTGGAGCCTAGTGAAAATCTTAATTTTGAATTTGCGGCATACTACAATCAGTTTTCCCGTAATTGGGCGAAAGTAGACGACATTGTAGGTGGTGCGAACTCAGTTCGTGGGGCCCTTGCAACTGGGAATGGATTAGACATTCTTCAAATGACCGGACCAGGTTCATTGATCTTCCGAAATAATAACCGCGACTACTCAGCTTATGGTTATCAGTTTCAGGGCGATTACTCTTTTGCCTCTGGTAATGTAGAGCACCTTTTGCAATTCGGAGCGCGTTACCATCGTGACGATGTTCGCCGTTTCCAAAATGATGAGACAATTAACCTCGGTGCTACTGGAGGTGTTACCGACCGTGTTGTGGGCGCTCCTGGAACCCAAGGAAACCGTTACCAGCAAACTGATGCCCTCGCTTTTTGGGTCCAAGATGAAATTTCTGTTGGTAATTTGACCTTCAGCCCTGGTGTTCGTTATGAGAATCTTGATCAGTCGTTCAACGACTATAAATCAAATCAATCTGGAACTTCCTCTTTTGACTTAGTTTCTCCTGGAGTCGGATTCAATTATGAGCTCGATAATTCTACTGCACTTTATGGTGGCGTATATCGTGGAATGTCAACTCCAGGACCTCGTTCCGCCGCTAAAAGCGGAGTCGTGGAAGAGAAGTCTATGGGCTACGAGTTGGGCTATCGTTACCAGAGTCCAAAGATAAGCTATGACTTTGGTGCTTTCCTCACTGACTTCGATAACCTCATTGCAACGGATGCCGGCCTTGGTGCGGTTGAGAATGCAAAGAATATTGGCGAAGCTGAAGTCTTCGGGTTTGAGGCTCAAGTCTCCTATGATCCTCTTGGCGGAAGCGGAGGCGAGGTGTCGTTGCCGATGTATGTCAGTGCCACTTGGACTGATGCTACTTTGACTTCTACGATTACCGAAGGTGGTGGTGATGATATTTTCGCCGGAGCCACCGATGGTTCGCAAATGCCTTACATGCCAGATTGGCAGTTGGCTGCTGGGGTTGCCCTCGCAAAAGGAGCTTGGAGTCTCGCCTTGGATGCGACGTTTGTTTCGGATGCTTTCGGCACCGCGCAAAATGTTGATTCACCGAGTCAGGATACTACTGGAGCTGGAGCGCGTGCAGGTAAGATTGATGAGCTTCTGCTCTTTGACCTCACAGGAACCTACGATATCACTGAGAATGTTACCTTACTCGCTGGAGTAAATAACCTCTTTGATGAGCGTGGAATCACTTCCCGCCTCGCCCGCGGACCCCGGGCAAACATTGGTCGGAACGCCTTCTTAGGCTTCGAAGCCAAGTTCTAAGATTCTTCAATTGATATACATAACAAAGGACGGTCTGGGATCAATAGATCCCGGACCGTCTTTTTTTGTCTTGGGTGTTTTTTTCTGTGTTGAATTACTTTCAGGGGGGAGCATTTGGAAGGCTTTGTAGGAGATGAGGGCTTAAGATTGGTAGAAACCGTTTCAAAATACCGCTACGACATCGCCCGAATTATCTTGTTAGGGGAGCCCTATGAGCTTATCTACCACTCCCTGATGAACAGAAGCTTGTCAAAGATCCGGACTACCTTGAGCTGCTTTGTGGTGTCCGGTTCCAGCCTCTTGGCTGCGGATCAAGCTGTTGACACAACTCCGGTCCCCGAGCCCTCGGCTATCTTGATCGGTGGGTTGTGTGGTATTTTTTTTCTTCTTTGGCGGCGCAAGTGAGGGGTTGGTTCGCTAGCGGAACTTTCGTTTCTTACTTGCATATCTAAGTAAACCCTGAGATTTCGCGCGTCCCCCAAGCGCCTGTTGCCTTTGTGCCGAACGCTAATTGATACACCATGGATACCCCTATGTTTGCCGATCTCGGCCTCCCCGATGTTCTCCTTTCTGCCGTGCTCGACATGGGGTTTGAGAGCCCTTCGCCTATTCAAGCCAAGACTATTCCGCTCGCTTTGGAGGGAAAGGATCTCATCGGTCTCTCTCAGACCGGTTCCGGGAAAACGGCGGCATTTGCGCTGCCGACTCTGGCTGGAATTGATGCTCATCTTGCCGAGCCTCAGGCTTTGATTGTTTGCCCTACTCGTGAACTCGCAGTGCAGGTCTGCGAAGAGGTGTTTCGTCTCGGTTGTAAAATTAAAGGTTTACGAGCTCTCCCAGTTTATGGCGGTGCGCCTATTGACCGTCAGTTAAAGGGACTCCGCAAAGGAGCGCATATCGTGGTGGGAACACCGGGCCGTTTGCTTGACCACTTGAAGCGCCGAAGCTTTGACCCGCGAAATATTAAGACTGTGATTCTTGACGAGGCAGATCGCATGTTGGACATGGGTTTTCAAGAGGAGATGGAAGAGTTGCTGGCGGCGTTGCCTCAAGATCGTCAAACGATGTTTTTTTCTGCTACGATGAATCGGCGGGTGAGCCGCTTGATTGATAATTTTGGGAAGAAGCCAGAGACCATTGAAATCGAGCGGAAGTCGCTTACCGTCGATGCGATCGATCAGTCATGCTACGAGGTTCGCCAGCGTTCAAAAGTGGAAGTGCTTTCTCGGTTGCTAGATATTGATCCTCCAAGACTTGCGGTCGTTTTTTGTAATACGAAGCGATTGGTTGATGAGGTCACTGAGGGTTTGTTGGCGAGGGGTTATGCTGCTGACCGCCTGCATGGCGATATGACTCAACAGATGCGGGAGCGAGTTTTGGCGAGGTTTCGCGAGAGTACGATTGAAGTTTTGATCGCGACCGATGTGGCGGCGCGTGGTTTGGATGTCGACGATATCGATTTGGTGGTAAACTACGAAATTCCTCACGATCCGGAGGATTACGTTCATAGGATTGGCCGGACGGGACGAGCCGGGCGCTCAGGCCGTGCCGTTAGTTTTGTGTTTGGCCGAGATATCTATCGCCTTCAGACAATTGAGAAGTACACCCGCCAAAGTATTCGGCGAGAAAGAGTACCGAGCCAGGAACAAGTCGAAGGTAAACGTGCGGACAAACTCTTCCAGACGATCCAAGAGCGACTCGAGAGTGGCAAGCTTGGTGATTATCAAAGTTACCTCGATCGGCTGTTGGAGCAGGGACATACCGCGACCGATATTGCCAATGCGGCCTTCACCTTGCTGCGTGAGTCCACGACGCGGGAAGGTGAGTTCATCGCCGAAGATAAGCAGAAAGAGGCTTTTGCTAATGAAAAGCAGCGTTCGAGCTGGCGTGACGAAAAGCGTGATCGTAAGGATCGTCCGGAACGCGAACGTAAATCGAGGCCAGAGCGAAATAATTCGAAGGGAATGGCCTGCTTATTTATGAACATTGGTAAAGCCCAGCATATCAAGCCTGGTGATATCGCTGGAATGATCTATCGCGAATGTAAGGTGCCAGATGGCTCGTTGGGCAAGATCACTATTTTCCCGAAGCATACCCTTGTGGATGTTAGCGAAGAGGTCTCGGGGGATGTCATTAATGGGCTCAAGAATGCAAAGATTCGTGGGAGATCATTTAAGGTGGACCTTGACCGACGGGGTTGAGAACCCGCTTTGGGCTTGCTGAAAAGCCAGAGAATGTCGTTAATTACCCTGCGATGAGTGATTCAAAGCAAGCCTCTGGAGGATCTGTTCAAGAGCGGATTACGCTGTCGGGCATCAAGGATCTTTCCATGCCAGTGCGAGTAATGGGTTTTGGAGCTCTTGGAGTTCTGGTGCTGATCTATTTCATCTATCCGGCTTACCCATCTTTTGTCCACAAAACTCTAGCGACGTGGACCTGGGGAGCATGTAATCCAATCAGTAATTTTTTACATGGTCGATTTGTGCCAGTGGCATTCGGAGTGATGAGTTGGATGGCTTATCAGAAGACCAAAAAAATGGATGCTAAGCCCTCTTATACGGGTCTTCCCTTTCTTTTATTGGGCCTCTTGTTTTTCCTCATCTCAATGCGAACGATCCAGCCAAGATTGGCGTTAATTGGTGCTCCATTTGTGGTGATTGGATATGCTTATTATGTCTTTGGATTTCAGATCGCAAAACATATCATTTTCCCATCATTTTTCTTATGGTTTTCGGTTCCGGTTCCGGGACTCGAAGCGATCCTGACAGGGAACCTACAGGTCTTAATTACTAAGGCCTGTTATCATACCGGTATCTTTTTAGGGATGGATCTCGTTAATACTGGAGCCGATATTTATATTGGCGGAAGCAGTGTGAAAGTCGCCGAGGGCTGTAGTGGAATTCGCTCACTTATGGCATTAACTATGATCGCCGCTGTCTATGCTAACTACACCCAAAAACCTCTTTGGAAAAAGGCCTTTCTCTTTGCCCTAGCTCTTCCTTTGGCGATTGCTGGTAATTTCTTGCGAATCTTTACCATTCTGGTTTTGGCGCAATTTGGCTACGCTGATTTTGGCACGGGAACTTGGCATGACTGGGCGGGGCTTCTGATCTTTTTTCCTATTGCTCTTTCTGGTCTCTACTTGGCAGACTATTTCCTCAATTTTAAAGAGAAGCGGTCTAAGCGGGTTAAGAGATCTGTGAAAAAGTCACACAAGGTAGCAAAGGAGAAAGCAACGTTATGAAGAGGCGCTTGGTGATTCTGAGTTTGATCGTGGCGGTATTTGCCGGAATCGTGTTGGCATTCCCAGAAAGCCCGGGAATGAAACCCTCTCGTCTTGCTAAAAGTCTTCCTGAGACGGTCGGAAGTTGGGCCGGCAAGCCCGAAGAACCAGGTGCGGCCGAAAAAGAGAAGCTTGCTAAAGATACTGAATTCGAACGGATGCGGTATGAGGATCAGGCGGGGCAACTACCCTCAGTCCAAACTTCCATTGTTTTTTCCGGGAGAAATCTCAGCCAGAGTATCCACCAACCGGAAGTATGTCTCGACGCCCAAGGCTGGGAATTCATGGCGCAAAAGCGTCATGAGTGGGAAGGGCTTCTTCCTGGGGATGAGGTTTTACCGGTTAAGCAAATCTTGTGCCGGCGCGTGCTGTTTCGAAAAAACGAAGAAGGTGACTATGAGGAGATCGTCCTTCCAAATGGAGAGAAGGCTTACATCTGGCGAGTTTTTTATTATACTTTCTTCGGTCATGAATCGATTGTTTCGGGCCATTACGAGCGCACTGCTGAGGACATCAAGGATCGGCTTCTTAAGGGGCATGACCAGCGATGGGCCTATGCCACATTTTCCTCTTTTGTGACTCAGAAGCATCGCGATCAGGGTTTACGTTTTGAATCGGGAGCCGGGCTTGATGAAAAGCAAACGGAAGCCCACATCCAGTCCTTCCTTAAAGTGCTCCTTCCAATCGTAGTTTCTGAGCCGGGCGAGGGATATGATAAGTCGTTGGCCAACGGAAAAAATATCGGATCATGAAGACAAGGGGGACAACGCAACACTTTTCGATTCAGGCTCTGCAGATTTGTGATGCCTTTTTGATCTGGCTGGGATTTGTGATCGCTTCGTTTGTTCATGGACCGATCAGAGAACTTCTTGGCATGCCTTCAATTGGAGATGATGGTTTTAAAGGAACGGTTTGGATCATTTTTATCGTGGTGCCTCTGACACCGCTGGTGCTCGAGCGTTTTGGATTTTATGATCGATTGCTCTCAAGGCATAGATTCCAAAGTAGCAGTATTCTTTTAAGAGCAATGTTAGCCGTGGTTTTGATTACCACGCTGATCGCGGTTTTTGGAAAATACTCCGATACGAGGCGACTTGTTCTTGGCTCTGGTCTTCTTTTCAGCTCGGTCTTCTTATGGGTTCGCAGTCGTTTAACTACGAAGTTCTTGAGGTCGAGAGCAGCTTCAGAAGGCTATCTTGAGCGAGTTGTTCTTGCTGGGGCGCCAAGAGAAACAGGTTTATTTCTTGAGGATCTTGAGTCCGAGATTTTAGAAGCTTGGAAGATTGTGGCGCATTTCGATCTCGAAACCAAAACGGTCGAGGAATTGGACGAGTTGATTAAACACGAATCGATTCAGCGGGTCGTTTTTCTGACCGGGCATACGGAGTTTTCTCGTGTCGCACGGGCTGTTGAGACCTGCGAGTTGCAGGGAGTGGAGGCTTGGATTGGGGCGACCTTTTTGAGGGCCCAAGTTGCCCGACCCAGCTTCGATGCAGTGGGTGGGCAGCCAATGCTGGTTTTCCGTTCTACGCCTGAATTATCGTGGCAGCTTTTTGCCAAGAAGCTTGTTGATATGATAGGTGCGGCCGTGATTGTCACATTGACCTTACCATTTTGGCTTCTGGCAATCGCGGGAATCAAGTTGGCGAGTCCGGGGTCTCCGGTAATTTTCACTCAGAAGCGGGCTGGGCTCTATGGAAAATCTTTTCTGATCTACAAGTTCCGAACGATGGTTCCTGATGCGGATCAAATGTTGGAAAAGATAAAGGAGGATCACGGAAACGAGGTGGATGGTCCGGCTTTCAAGCTAGCTTCCGACCCAAGAATCTTTCCTTTTGGGAGGTTCTTGCGCAAATATAGCATTGATGAGCTGCCCCAAATGATAAACGTGCTGAAAGGGGAGATGAGTCTGGTTGGCCCACGTCCTCTGCCCCTTCACGAGATTGAGGCCATCGAACAATCATCGCATCGTCGGCGCTTGAGCATGAAGCCTGGTGTGACCTGCCTCTGGCAAATCAGTGGTCGAAGTGATATCACTGACTTTGACGAATGGGTGAAACTTGATGTTGCGTATATTGATCGGTGGTCTTTGTGGGAGGACTTTCTAATCTTGATTAAGACCGTTCCTGCGGTTCTGTTTAGCAAAGGAGCAAAATGAATAAATTATCTAATCTGGCCCTCGGGTTGTGCGCCGTTTTTTTTGCCATTATTACCGCCACTGGAATTGACTTAATTACGAGTCGTATCGGGGTCGGACTGGCCGGTTTAGGAGTCACATTATGCGTTGTCTCAATTTTGAGAGTCCTCGATCCACCGCAGGGTAGTCGTCCCTGGCTCAGCATTTTTTCGCTTTTAGGGGCAGGATATTTAGTGGGGCGGGCCCTCATGGGGGGACCGGAGGGTTTGGCTGTTCACGACGTTGCTCTCGTTTTATTGGCAATTGGAGTTTATCTCTCGGTTACTTCAACTGGGAAGGGCGTAAGAGGCCTCTGGATCATGCTTTTAGCAATCGTGGGGATAGTAAATGTGGGACTCGCAATTTCTCAATCAGCTTTGGAGAACTCCTTTTACTTTTGGCAATCAGGAGGCGCAGATGAAGATCATGCCATGGGGCTGTTCGCTCATTATAACGCTTTTGCTTCCTTCTTGAATGGAACTGTCTTCTTTTTCCTCTCCTATGTTTTTTTCGGGAGGAATGTCGTAGCCCGTTGGGCTTGTGCTCTGCTAAGCGTGGGCTTGATCGTTTGTCTTGTGATGAGTCAATCACGGGGTGGATGGCTTTCGTTTGTGGTGGGCGGTTCGTTGTGGATGGTTCTTCTGATTTTGTTTTTGAAGCAACGGCGCAGTAAGTTCTTGGGCATCGTATCTATTGCGGTTGTTGCGCTCGGAATTGGAGGGATTGTGAGCTCGGTTTGGATGGTTCAGAGAATTACCGAGAATCGTGTGGAGAAGTATGAGGAGGCTACCGGGCGGAAAGTCGAAGCTAAGGTCAGGGATGGTGGGCGAGTGGCATTCCAGCAAATGGGATTTGAAATCTTTCTCGATTCTCCGGTTGTAGGTGGAGGCGCACGTGCCTTTTCATACCGCGCGCTCGAAAAATGGGATCCGGATACTCTCGAGCTGTGGATGGGAGATCCGGAATTTGCCCATAATGAATTTGTTCAGCTCCTCTCCGATTACGGCCTTGTGGGCTTTGCCCTCATTCTCATTCTATTGTTTATTCATGGGATTGTTGGAGTCATCAATCTGGTGAGCGAGGATGACCGTGATGCCGGACTTTCTATTTGGCAGCTGGGAGCTGCTGGCGGGTTGGTGGCGATGCTTTGCCAGTCCTACTTCAGCTTTATCTTTCATTTCCCGGCCTGCGTGGTTCTTTGCGCCTTCCAGCTCGCAATTCTTGCAAGTCGATCCAAAGAGGAGTCCAAACGCCGGCCAGTCTTCCGGTTCACCGAACTAGTGATTGGGATTGGAGGATTGGGGGTTGCGGCTGCTCTGGTATTCCTTGGAGTAAGTTTCTTCAAAGGATATGTGCTTTCCAAGGAGGCCGTTGGAAAACTCACGGCGGCAGAATCAGCGGACGAGGTTATAATGGGGCTCGAAACATTGGAAGAAGCTGGGAATCAGTCGTGGGATCCAAAGTCTTTTGAGATTGTTGCCCGGCGTGCGATGTCGGAAGCCAATGACGCGCTGCAGAGAAAAGATCCTGACCTTGCTGAAAAATTTAATCTTCGGGCGAAAGCGGCCTTTGAGCGTGCACTGGAACTTAATCCAAATTTCTCTGCGGCTTTGGCTGGTCTTCCGAGAGTTGAAGATGCCCTTGGCAATCACGCAGCAGCGGAGGAAGGCCATCAGAAAGCGATGAAGTTGATCTGGGCTAGAGAGATTAAATTACGTCCTTATTTTCACGCTGCCAGAAGTTCTTTTTTACAGGCGTTAAAATCCGATAATGATGCGAGTGCTCTGAACCTGCTGCGTGAAGCAAAATCACGTATTCTGAAAAGGCGCAAAATCTTAGAGCCTAGACGGGAGTTAGATGAAGAGAAAGAGATCCGGTGGATCATCCAAGCCTGGCTTAATTATTATGAAGGCAGGGCGATTTTTCAGCGAGGGAATGAGGTTTGGATCAATGCCAAGCCCCGCAATCCCGAACTGGCTCTAGCTTTGCTTTTGGAGGCTCAGACTCGATATCAGCTTTCGGAGAAGCTCGTAAAAGGAAAAGATCCTCGCTGGGAAGAGGAAGCGAAGCAGCTCAAATTCAGCGTGGAAACTCTTGAAGCTGGGCAATATCAGCCTGTAAAGCTTTCCGAGGAAGAGATTCGGAATGCCATCGAGCAGGAAGCGGTCCTTGATTCCGATTCGACGACCCGTTAAGTCTTTTCACAGATGACCTCTAATTTCGGCATGAAACTCTTTTCCGGTACAGCTCACCATGCACTCGCTGCCGACATCGCAATTTGTCTCGACTGCCCTCTCGCCGACGTAAGTGTCACTGCATTCCCGGATGGTGAGACCTTCGTAAAGATTAACGAAAACATCCGTGGTGAAGACGTTTACATTATCCAGCCGACTTGTCCGCCTACCAATCATAACCTCATGGAACTCATGATTATGGTGGATGCCGCGAAGCGGGCTAGCGCTGGACGTATCAACGCAGTGATCCCGTTCTTCGGATATGCTCGTCAAGATCGCAAGGACCAGCCCCGCGTGCCCATTACCGCTAAGTTAGTGGCTGATCTTCTTTCCGCTGCTGGGGTCGACCGTGTCGTCACCCTTGATCTCCACGCTGCCCAGATTCAGGGATTCTTTAATATCCCGGTTGATCATCTATACGGAAAGCCGATCGTTATTCGCGAACTTCGTGCGCGATTTGGCGACAATTGTGAGAACCTCACTGTGGTTTCGCCTGATGTTGGTGGGGTAAAGATGGCCCGAGCTTACTCTGATGCCCTCGGCGCAAGGCTCGCAATTGTGGCAAAACACCGTGTTTCTGCCACTGAGGTCGAAGCCATGCAGGTCATTGGAGACGTCGAAGGGCGCGATGTTGTTCTTGTTGATGACATGACCGAGACTGCCGGAACGCTCTGTGCTGCTGCTGATATCTTGAAAGCACAGGGTGCAAAACGGATTTTTGCTGCGGTAACTCACGCTGTTATCGGCGAGCTTGGACACCAGCGTATCGAGGAATCCGCTATTGAGGAGGTGATCACCACTGATTCCACACCGGTCACTAAGCAGGGAAAAGTGACCCCTGTTTCTATTGCTGGTCTTTTCGGTGAGGCCATTCAGCGCATTCATAATGGAAAATCGGTCACTTCTCTCTTTGACATTGACGCCCCCTCTGTGTAACCAACCGCCCCGCGCGGCACCCACCGCTGAAAAACCAAACCATTCAAACCATGGCGAAGACCCAAACTCTCAAGGCTGAAACCCGCAATCGCACCGGATCTGGTGTCCTCAAGCAAATGCGCCGTGAAGGCTACATTCCCTCCGTTGTTTACGGAAAGGGCTCCGAAACCATCAACATTAAGGTCAACACAAAGGCTCTAACCGATATGTTGGCTCACAGTGCTTCGGAAAGTATCCTTGTGGATCTTGAGATCGATGGTGGCCAATCTCGGACCGCTTTCCTTCAATCCACTCAATACAATGCGCTCAGTGGTAGTTTGGTTCACGCTGATTTCTTGGCAGTGACCGAGGGAATGAAGATTAGTGCGACTATTCCTGTGGAAGTTCATGGCGAGCCTGCAGGTGTGAAAGCTGGCGGTATTGTTGAGCAGCTTATTCGCGATCTTGATATTTCTTGTTCTCCAAAGGATCTACCTGAGAAAATCGATGCTAACATCGAGCATCTTGAAGTGGGTGATTCCATCACGATCGGAGACCTTGATATCCCTGAGGGTGTTGAGCCGACTCTCGCTGCTGACGTCCTCGTCGCGATTGTCAATGAGTCCCGAGTCACCAAATCTGCTGATGAGGAGGCCGAAGAAGAAGCTGCTGAAGCTGCTGAAGCTCCTGCTGAAGAGGCCGCAGCTGAGTAAATCCTATCTACCCAACCATTTTGAAACGTCCGGGGCTTTATGGCTCGGGCGTTTTTCTTTGGCGGTTGTTTAGACATTCACTACTCTCCCCATCGTGAGCCTTAAATGCATCGTTGGTCTCGGGAACCCGGGTGACAAATACTTGAATACCCGCCACAATATCGGGTTTCGGGTTCTTGATGTTCTCGCAGATCGAAATGGGCAGAAATTTAGGCTCGAAAACAAGTGGGAATCGCGGACCTGCAAGGTGGGCGAAACCCTGCTGGTGCAACCTCTAACTTACATGAATGAAAGTGGTCGCGCGATTGGCTCGCTGGCCCGATTTTTCCGTTGGCAGCCGGAGGAGATCCTCGTTGTTTTCGATGATATTTCCCTGCCTCTGGGCAACCTTCGTTTTCGTATGAGTGGCGGGCACGGCGGGCATAACGGAGTGCGGTCACTCATTGCCCACCTCCCAACTGATAAATTTTCCCGACTAAAATTGGGTATTAGTGGAGCTACTGGAGAGCAACTGGTTGGGCACGTCTTAGGTGACTTTGCGGTCGGCGAACGCGAACTCGTTGAAAACACGCTTGCAAGAGCCGCCGATGCTGTTCAGCTTGCGATCCACAGCGGGCCTGAAAAGGCCTCTAATGAGTTCAATACCAGAATTCCCAAAAAACCGAAAAAACCAACGGAAAAAGATGAATCGCAAGTACGAAGGCCTGATTGTCCTGAACGCCCAGGGGACCGAGACCAGCATTGATGATCTAGTCAGTAATGTCTCAAAAGAGCTCGAAGAAGAAGGAGCCAAGCTTGATGAGATCAAGCAACTTGGCCGCAAAAAGTTTGCCTACAACGCACGGAAGCTTGATGGAGGCCACTATGTGAACTACGTTTTCGAAGCTGAAGGTGACGTGATCGGAAAAATCAAAGAACGCCTCAGCCTCAATAATTCGGTGCATCTTCAGCATTACCAACGTCTTTCTTAAATCTCAAGCTCTCTTATCCCTATGGCCAACGTCAACAAAGTCATGCTGCTCGGGAATATCACCCGAGACCTCGAAGTTCGCTATACTCCCAAGGGAACCGCAGTTTGTGACCTCGGTATGGCGGTGAATCGGATCCGGACTGGCGATAATGGAGAGCGAATTGAGGAAGTCACTTACGTCGATGTCACCCTCTGGGGGCGTCAGGCCGAGCTCGCTGGACAATACCTAAGTAAAGGCCGCTCGGTCTTTATTGAAGGTCGCCTACAGCTTGATCAGTGGGATGATAAGCAAACTGGCCAGAAGCGTTCTCGTTTGCGCGTTGTTGGCGAGAATATGCAGTTTATCGGTGGCCAAGGGGGCAGTGGAGGTAATCAAGGAGGTAGCTCAGCTCCTAGTCAGCAGGCGCCTCCTTCGGAACAACAGCAGGCGCCTCCTCAGTCTAATCAAGGTGGAGCCGCTGCAGCGGAAAACTTTGACAACGATGACGATGACATTCCGTTTTAAGATCCGAAAGGCCGGTAAAACACTATTTTAAGAACCCACCCAGAAATAGGTGGGTTTTGTTGGATCTGACTCGCCTTGACGCCTTTCCGAGATTCAAAAATCTTCTGGGTGGCAATCTACTCCGGCTTTTGCCAGGGGATCGATCCTCCTCGCTGGATATGGCCGCGCATGGCGGTAGCTAGGTCTCGGAAAACCGGTGCTTGGCGTTTGGCAAGATCGGTGGTTTCGAGCGGATCTTTTTCGAGATCAAACAATTCCCAAGCGCTCATGGGAGAGTTTTTGACCAACTTCCATTTTCCGCGCTTCATAGCCCATGAGACTTCGCCCATATAGCGGAGGTTTCCTTCACGACGCGTAAAAAAAAGATCACGTTCCTTGGCTACCTGCATCCCTGTCTTAAGGAGTGGAAGAAAGGATTGTCCATCGAGGTCTTCGGCGCTCTTTGCTCCAGCGGCTTCCATGGCAGTTGAGAAAATGTCCATTGTGATGGCTGTGAAATCGGTAGTGGCAGGCTTAATTACACCTGGCCAGACCGCACAAGCGGGAACTCGGATTCCGCCTTCATACATATCTTGCTTTCCTCCGCGTAGGTTTCCGCAGTTCCCCCCGACGTTGAGTTGTCCTCCGTTGTCGGAGACAAAGAAGATGAGGGTGTTCTCCCATTGTTCGTTTTCTTTCAGGGCGGCGATAACTTTGCCGATACTGTCATCCATGTGTTCAATAAGAGCGACAAGTTTGGCTCGTTTCTCATCTATCCCCTCTTCGCGTGCTTTTACTTTCTCCAACCAGTCTTTTGGGGGCTGGATTGGGGTATGAGGCGCATTGTAAGCAAGGTAGAGAAAGAATGGTGCATCTGCTTTTTCTTTGGCCTCGGAGGCAAGGTAGTTGATCGTCCAGTCGGTGAATATGTCGGTAGCGTGCCCTTCGGGATCGACGCTTTCTTGATTAAGGCGCATATAGTGTTGCCCGTGACGGCGGTGCTTATAGTAGTCGTCCATCATGTCTCCAAGGAAGCCGTGGAAGTGATCAAACCCTCGCGTGTTTGGGTGCGCTTCGTTATCGAGTCCAAGGTGCCATTTTCCAATCGCGGCGGTTCGATAGCTCTCTGTCTTAAGTGCTTGCGGTAAAAGAGTGGCGGAAGGAGAAAGATATCCCCAGTTGTCTTCGGGGTAGGTACGGATTACTCCGGGAACGCCAACTTGTTCCTGGTATTTTCCCGAGAGAAGAGCGGCGCGGGTAGGCGAGCAAACTGGGCAATTGGCATAGAAATTGGTGAAGCGCAGGCCGCTCGCCATGAGTGAATCTAGATGCGGGCTCTTGAGGTCTTTAGCCCCGTAGCAAGAAAGATCTCCATATCCGAGGTCGTCAGCCACGATCACGACAATGTTTGGTTTTGTTGCCGCCCACGAGCTTATGCTGAGAAGTACGAGAAATAGAAGAGTCACGCGCATGCTTTATTCATTATAGTCCTTTGCTGAGAAACCCAAGATAAAGTCTCTCGCCAAGAAAAAAAGCTGCATGCTCCATGGTAGGAGCTTACAGCTTGGTGTTTAGAAGGATGGATTTTGGGTTTTTGCTACTGGTGGTTTGCTGGTCCAACAAGCTCGACGAAATTGCCGTCGGGGTCTTTCACCACTGTAAGGGCCACTTTTGTGCCGGGGATGAGAGCTGGGCCTTTAGCGAGGACTTTAACACCGGCTTTTTTAAGGCGTTCGAGGGCGGTCTTGGTGCTGTTTACGTGAATAGTCAAGTAGCTGAATCCAAGGCTGCTTGTGATGTAGGTCTGGTCGCTCATCTTACTTTTGTCTATGGCGGACTGCATGAGCTTGATTGTGGTCGCACCATTGCCTTTGCCGAGGGAGAGTTTTTTAATGACGATTTCTTCTCCGGCGCTGAGCCCTGAATCACGAGTCACGTCTTTAGCGGCAGTGAATTCTCCCGTGGAGATGAAGCCGATGGCTTCGGTGTAGAATTTCATCGATTTGTCGAGATCGCTTACAACGATACCGAGATCGATTGTAGCGGTGCGGAATTCGGATTCGTCGGCGGATGCGAGTGAGACAAAGAACGAAAATACGGCGAAGAGATGAATTGGTAGTTTCATGAGCAGTATTGATGAGGGAATTCAGCTGAAGTGACCAGCCAGAATGTTAGGGTTTTATCTCGTTAAAGCTCATGCCAAGCGCTGCGGGTTCAAAGATTAGTTTTTTCTGTCAGAGCTATTGTTCTTGGCTAGCACCATACTCGTGACTACGAGGGTTCCTCCAATCATGAATCCCCATCCGGCTGATTCTGTTTTGAGGAAAACAAGGGCTTCGGAAACGCCGCAGATCGGAATTAAAAATCGATAACTCGCTAAAAGGGTGACAGGGAAAATGGTGGAGAGATGATTCCAAATGCTGAAGGCTGTTGCAGAGACGAATGCGAGCCAGAGGGTGGCTAGAGTGCTTGAGTGATCGAACATTTCTCCAATTCTCCAAAGGGCCTGCCCGCCAATCAAGGTCAGTCCAATCCCTCCAAGTAAGAGCGAGAGTCCGGTCGCATTGATGGCCGACATGGTGGGCTTGATTTTTGCAAAAATGATGACGGCGATCGCTCCGCTGGCGGTAGCCGTGAGCATGAAGAAGGCTCCAAGGACCGGATTTCCAGCCCCAGCGCCTGGTTTATAGATAGCCAAGACCACACCTAGACCGCCGAGCATGAGACCAAACCATTGAGTTAGAGAAGGCCAAGGGGTTTTCTGGATCAACGGAGCGAGGATCATCCACCAGAAACTCCCAGTTGCGACTAGCAGGGCGGCGAGGCTAGCGCTTGAAACGGAGACTGCTTGATAGAAGAATAGGTATTGAATGAAAGTCTGAGCGAGAGCGAGCCCCGCGATCAGTTTCCAGGACGTGAGGCGAAGCTCACTCTTTAGGTTTTTCCCAAGGACAAGAAGGCTGGCTCCGGAAAGGGAGAATCGCACGCCTGCAAAGAGGAGAATAATGGGTAGAGATTTCTGTAATCCTTGGGCGTCCCAATTTTGGTAGACTGTTTTGATCGCCGGAAAGGCGCTTCCCCAAAGTAGAGAGCAAACTATTACTGGCAGAAGTGGACTCTTGAAGAAGAACACGGACGAGTGATCGGCAGCAACGGAGGGCTCACGCATGTTTAGGAGGGAAGATGAATCTGATCTAATGGTCTGCCAGAAAATTCTCGCAATTAATCAATGAGGTTCTTAGACCAACTCAGTGAATACTAAAGGAGCACTTTTTTTCGCGGCGGTTTTTATTTTTACCCTGATTGTGAAGTTGCGTGGCCAAGACGTGCCTCCTCTGGAACTGACGATGAAAGGTGATTCAATGACTTTTCAGCTCAAGTCTGTTGATCTATCCGAAAGCTGGATATTGCAGCAATCGAGCGATGGTGCAAAGTGGACCGATCTGGTTCCTCTTGAGGAAAGCTGGGACATGGTGGGTTTTGGGGTGAAAGCTGATCGCGCAACCTTGGGAATAGGGGACTTAGAAAAGGTGTTTTTCAGGGCTAAGAAATTCTCTCGGAACGAAGAGGTGAAGCAAAAGTATTTGGCCGCGCTGGCTAGATGGGATGAATCTAATCTTACCAATTATAGTTATTTGGTTAATTCAAACCAAGGAATGATTAGCTATGAGGCCCGTTATACGGTGGTTAATGGT
>DCQM01000041.1:13810-20394 GCA_002323895.1 Akkermansiaceae bacterium UBA1518 | reverse complement strand
AGGACGATTGAGGATTGGTTTGCGACAGTTGCTTCAGCGATTGATCAAAATGCGGTTATTGTTGAGATCGATTGGAATTCGGAATTGGGGTATCCGGAATCGGGTTATGTCGACATTAGTAAAATGATCGCGGATGAGGAGCGAGGGTGGACCATCAGTGAAATAACTCCTCTGGAGTGAAGCGTGAGAGTTGAGTTGAGTGAATCAGGAGGCTTTGGAAAGTTGGTTTGAAAAAGATCTTTGAGCCTTAGCGAGAGCCTGAAGATGAAGGACCACTGCATCTAGGGTCTCGTCAAGGGTTGAAGTCCCAGCCGTTAATCCAATCTTGCGGATGCCATCGAGCCACTCGGGTTTGATGTCATTTGGTGTTTCGATGTGGTAGGCTTTGCAACCCAGTTTACGAGCGGTGCGGGCAAGTTGCGCGGTGTTGTTGGAGTTTTTCCCTCCAATTGCAAAAACGAGTTCGGCGGCATGGCAGAGTTCGTGAAGCGCGGTCTGACGATCTTTGGTGGGATGACAGACTGTGTCAAAGTAGACCACTTCCACCTCAGGCCGTTGTTCGCGAACTTCATTCACAAGTGCACGAACACGGTCGATGGGCTGGGTAGTTTGAGAGATAATGCCGATGCGTTCGACATGTGGAATGGTCGCGATGTCATCGGGGTGAAGAATGACCTGGGCCTTTGGGAAATCTCCCTGAAGACCGCGGACTTCGACGTGCCCTTCCTTTCCAATGATAACAGGTTGGAATCCCTCAGCGACAACTTTGGCCAGCTTGGCGTGTGCGACTTTGACGAGCGGGCAGGTGGTATCAGTGACCTGATATCCGGCATTGGCCCAACGCTTGCGGTCACGATCAGCGGCACCGTGTGCGGTGATGATGACTTGCTTGGTGGGAGCTTGCGATTTTTCGAGTGGTGCAGTTCTTGCACCTTTGGCGGCGAGTCGAGATTTAACGATCGGGTTGTGGGCAAGTTGCCCCAGAATGGTGGCAGAGTTTTTTTTGAGAAGTGTCTCAGTAGCCTCGAGGGCTTGGCGGACGCCGAAACACATACCGGTGTGTTTTGCGATGAGAATTTCGTAAGGTCGTGCGAGGATGCTCTTCATTTGACCCTAAAACTGCTTCACCTATGTGTAGAGAAAGTGAAGGAAAGGAGGAAAATCTGTGAAATGGGCGCTATTGTTCAGCTAGAGCACTGCTTAGGAGACGATAGGCGTTGGGTGAGTAGCCCGATTTTTTGAGAATCTCGAGATCGTTTTTTGCCCAGGTTTTGTTCCCCATGAGGGCGTGAATGAGGCCGCGGTCAGCGATGAGAGTGAAGTCGGGGCGTTCCGTGTTGATGCGGGGAGCGATCTCGACAAGGGCTTCACGAAGGTCGGCTTGAGCAGCTTCCTTCCTCTTCAGGATAAGGGAGGCGCGGGCGCGCCGAATGAGCCAGGACGAGCGGAATCGGGAAGAGGAAAGTTCTTTCTCGATAAGGGGAAGAACAGCTTTGGTCTGGCCAGCGGTGAGGGCAGCATCGACCCAATTGTTACGAACTACGATTGACTTTGTGTGATACAGCGATTTTTTTAAGATGGTGGCAGCTTCTCTAGGGCGTTGAAGTTTGAGTAGTAAATCGGCGTGGAAGAGGTCGAGCGCGGGGTCCTCGTTGGGACGGATGAGATGAAGCGTGTCACATTGTGAGCTGGCTTGTTCAAAGAGTCCTAGCTTAGCGGTATAGCTTGCGAGAAGATAGTGAGCTTCAAATTTTTCTTCCTTGTTTTTCGCAAATTTTTGATACTTTGAAATGAGGATCTTGGCGTTCTTGTCAGTCTCGTAAAGTTGGATAAGAGCAACGAGGGCTTGGCGGTTGTGTGGTTCGATCTTGAGAGCCGATTCGAGATCCTCAATGGCGTGGACCTTTTCCTGAAGTGCGCGGAACTCGGTCGCTCGTTGGTAGTAGAGGTCTGCGGTGGGCTCGGTTTCGATTCTCTTCGTTAATGCCTTGATCGTCTCGGAGATATCGGTGTGCCCTAATGCAAGAACGGGCGTAAAAACGAGGATGAGGAAAAGATTATGCGAGCAGAGCATGACTACTTCTTAAGGAGAAACTGGGGATGGAGAGTGAAGTCGGAACTGCCAATGTTCGCGTTGTGCCCTTCAATCGCTAAGACGTTTTTTTGTCCGGGCTTTAGAATCTTTGAGACTCCGTTGAGGGGAAAGTATTCGAAGCCTTCAGCTTCGTGGGCCGTAAAGCCGTCTGCCTCTTTACCTTGTTTCTTGTCAACTCCCTGACGGTAGACCTCATGGCCATTTAGATAGGCAATAAAGGCGTCATCGTAGGAAATATGGAGACCAAGTTTTTTGAGATTGGCATTTTTAGGGAGTTTAAATTCTTTGCGGATATAAATAGTGGTGAACTTCCCACCCATTTCAATTTGTGTGGCGTCATCATTATCACCGTAACCGAAACCAGCTTTGCCGGTTTTCCAGTCGGAGATATCGTAATCGGGCGCTGCCCAATCAGTTACATTACCTGATGGATGAGAGCCTGCGAGGTAGGACCAAGTTGCGTTCTTATCGATGAGTGCGGTGGCGTTGGGGGGAGCAGTGGGACTGGTTGGCTTCTTCTGATTTTTCTGCAATGGTTCAGGTTGCCAGGGGTTTTCGACGACGGTGTGGGTAACTTCTCCACACTTTTTGATGGCGAAGGCATCACGAATAACACCTTTGGAATTGAGCATTTCTCCCTTGATGGTGTCATCGGCGATTGTGATGAGGCAGGAGCCGTGATCGAGGATGATACGGCGCATGACCGGGTGGGTGCCAGAGCGTCGGTTACTGGTGCCGCCATGACCGGTAACAATGGAGACATGACCATTGTTTGGCTTCAGGCCCTCGCTCTTGCGGTAGGCTCCGTCGCCTGCTGGGTCTCCATCGCCATCGTCGAGGATGACTCCTTTGGCAACTGAGGGAGTTTGATAGGCCCCGTCGATGAGCATGGAGCGTTCGTAAATGTGGGAGTGTCCGGTAAAGACAAGATCTACACCGCCACTTTCGAGAATGGGCATGATGTGCTCGCGCATTTCGATAAGCTGGCCTTCGCGATCCGAATCGTGCGAGCCCTTGGTGTAAGGAGGGTGGTGAAAGAAGGCGACTAGGAATTTTGCTTTGGTTTTCTCGAGGTCTGCCTTGAGCCACTGAGCCATTTCGCCGGTAGGGCGGCGATCAAGGTCGTGAGAGTCGAGGCAAATGAAGTGGACCTTGCCCCAGTCGAACGAGTAGAAGGCTTCCTTCCCGGATGGAAGGCCACCAGCCTCGGCGTTGGTGGGGCTGATGAAGGCATCGTAAAATGGTCCGATACCAGTTGCTCCTTTGGAGGTGCGGCCCTCGTGGTTGCCCATGGAACCCCAGCAAACGGTGTTACGTAGAGTGGGCTCATACATCTTAAAAAAACGGTCGCTGAATTCTTTATTGGTGCCGGAACCATAAGCCATATCACCGACGTGAAGGTAAAGGTCGATGGGGCGTCCGCTCTTGGCGGTGTGCTTTACCATCGAAGTATGGACCTGGGCCTGCGCCTTACCTCCAGTGCCGGAGTCGCCGACGACCCAGAAGTAGACCGGAGTATCTGATCCGGGAAGAGGGTTGGTTTTGCAACGATAAGAAGTGTCGGCTGGGGTCAGGCGTTTGTCTCCGTTATAAATCGCATAGTAGTAATTGGTAAGCGGCTTGAGTCCCGTGAGGGTGGCTTCGAATTGGCGGGTGTCGACCGGTGCGTCCTTGAAGATTGGATTTACTTCATCAATGGAGGGGTGTTTCCGAATGATGATCTGTTCTTCAGGCACTTCCGAGGAAAGGCGGTCGATGGATGTTCCAAAAACGACTCTTGGCTTCATCTCGGTGCGGGCACGCCAAACGACACGCATGGAGTTATCCGTTGCCAACTGAACGTAGGGTTGGCGGGAGAATTCTTCGATGATGGCGGCAGAAACGAAGAGAGAGCTTAGAAGAAGAAAAATGAGGGGCTTCATGTGCGACAGGTTCGAGGTTGAGAGGTTTTCAAGATTTCGCAATCAAGATTGTAAGTTTGACGGAATGGTAGAAGAGGGAGTATGCAGACGTCCGTATGAAACTTTTATTGCTCCCGACCTTAGTGATTTGTTCCCTCGCCCTGAGTTCTTGTGGTTTGCTTCGTTCTGCTACGCAAATGCCAATTCGGACCTTGCAAGGAGTGGGAAGAGCGGTCGGCCTCGGGTTGAAACAGAGTGAGGTGTTGGGTAAGGAGAAGTCTGCGCCCCCGACAAAGTGGAAGTCGACCCGGGAAGATTGATTTGATGGGCTGACACGCTTGGAAGCTTCTATTCTCTGCAAGAGCGTTGCGGTCTCTTCTTACGGTCTTGCCACGGCTTCAGATTTTTTCTGGACCGCCCCTGATGATTTTGTGGCTGGTTCCTCCCTCGTAGGTTTTGAAGTTTTCGAGGAAAAGATCAGCGAGCTTGCGTGCGCTGGTATCGAAAGTGGCTTTGTCTGCCCAGCTGTTGCGGGGAATGAGAATGTCTGATGGGACTTCCGGAACTTCGGTGACGGTTCGAAATCCAAAAATGGGGTCGGTTACGACTGGGGCTTGCGCGAGTTTACCATTGTAGATTGATTCTACGATGGCGCGGGAATATTTAAGCTTGATGCGTTCTCCAGAACCATATCCGCCTTTGATCCAGCCAGTGTTAACGAGCCAGACGTCGACCTTATGGTCCTTCATCTTCTTAGCGAGAATTTTAGCGTAGCGGGAAGGGTGAAGCACGAGGAATGGTGCACCGAAGCAAGCCGAGAAAGTGGCGGTTGGTTCGGTGATGCCCATCTCGGTTCCAGCAACCTTAGCGGTGTAGCCGGAAATGAAGTGATACATAGCCTGCTCTTCGCTAAGCTTGGCGACGGGTGGAAGCACACCGAAGGCATCGCAGGTGAGGAAGATGATATCGGTAGGGTGTCCCGCGATACAGGGAACGAGAGCGTTGTCGATGAACTCGATAGGGTAAGCTCCACGGGTGTTTTGCGTGAGCGAAGTGTCGTGGAAATCAACGTTGTAGTCTTCGTCGTGCACCACATTTTCGAGGACAGCACCATAGTGGAGCGCGTTGTAAATATCCGGCTCGGTTTCCTTGGAAAGATCGATCGCTTTGGCGTAGCAGCCGCCTTCGATATTGAAGACGCCGGTGTCGGTCCAGACGTGCTCGTCGTCTCCGATAAGCTTGCGGGTGGGGTCGGCGGAGAGGGTGGTTTTACCGGTGCCGGAGAGGCCGAAAAGGATGGCTGAGCGATTGGTGGTAGAGCAGGCGGTAGCCGAACAGTGCATCGAGAGATGCCCCTTCATTGGCATGAGGTAGTGCATCAGGGTGAAGACCCCTTTCTTCATCTCGCCGGCGTATTCGGTGCCCAGAATGACCATTTCCTTTTCCTCGAAGCAGACGTCAATAGAGGTTTTCGAGGTCATGCCTTCGGTGAGGCGGTTGGCGGGGAATTGGCCCGCATTGTAAATGGTGAAATCAGGTTCGCCGAAGTCGGCTAATTCTTCCTTGGAGGGATTGATGAGCATGATTTGCATAAACAGCGCGTGGTAAGGGCGTGTGCAGATGACGCGGACCTTGATGCGGTTCTCGGGATCCCAGCCCGCGAAAGCGTCGATGACGTAAATTTGCTGGCGGGTGTTGAGGTAGTCTTTGGCTCGCTCGCGGTTGATCTCGAAGGTGTGCTCACCGATGGGCATGTTGATGTCGCCCCACCAGACGTCATCTTTGGAGGCGGCATTTTTGGTGATCCGCTTGTCGCTGGGCGAACGACCAGTTTTTTCACCGGAGTAGGCAATGAGTGCACCGAAAGCCGAAAGGCTAGTGGATGGCTCGTAGCGGATTGCGTCCATGTAGAGCCGTGAAGTCGCAGGATTGCGGGCGATATTTTTGGCTTCGATACCGAGGTGGGAGAGATCGACGGTTTTCACAGGGCGACCCTAACATAAACCATGCCAGAGTAACACTTGTGAAAAATGTGAGGGGAAAAGGCTGGGAAGTGTTGATTCCAAGGGATTTGAGTGTCTTTTTTGACAGGAAGAGACGCTGAAAGGCCTGAGCTTGCCTCAGTGGCAAATAACGATTTCGATTTAGGCATCCACGATGGCGAACTTGAGTTCGGCGCTGGAGACGACCTGACCGTTCACGGTGCAGGAGGCAGTGGCGGTACCAATTGTGCGGCGGAAGCTGAGAATTTCGGCGTCTATGAAGAGGGTGTCACCAGGCACCACGGGCTTGCGGAATTTGACTTTGTCGGCGCTTAGAAAGTAGCCAATTTTATTAGCGTTGTCTGGCATGCGCATGATGAGGATGGAGGCGGTTTGGGCCATGGCCTCAAGTTGTAGAACGCCGGGCATAACGGGGTGTCCGGGGAAGTGCCCTTGAAAGAAGTCCTCGTTCATCGTGAGGTTCTTGATGGCAGTGCATTTCATCTCAGAGGAGAAACCGGTGACGCGATCGATGAGTAAGAAGGGATAGCGGTGGGGGAGGATTTTAAGGATCTCGGTGATGTCGAGGACGGCTTCGGCCTGTGG
>DCQM01000041.1:555-13386 GCA_002323895.1 Akkermansiaceae bacterium UBA1518 | reverse complement strand
GCGATGACGTGGCCGGTGAACTTGCGACCGGAGAGCATGAGGTCTCCGATGAGGTCGAGTGCCTTGTGGCGTGCGAACTCGTTCTCGAAGCGCATGGGCTCTTTGGACATGATTTCTTCGCCGCGTACGACGACAGCGTTTTCGAGTGAACCACCTTTGATGAGGCCTTTGTCAAGGAGGGGCTTGATGTCTTCGTAAAAGGTGAAAGTGCGAGCGGGGGCGACTTCGTTCTCGTAAAGTTCGGGGGTGACGACGGTGGAGAAGTATTGCACGAACCGGCCGTCCTTTCCGACGTTGGTGACGGAGACGCGGAATTGCTTGTCGGGGACGATGGTGATGAGGGATCCGTCGCCGGTTTCGAGATGAATGGGCTCACGGATTTCCCAAATCTTACGAGGAGTGGATTGTTCTTTGAGGCCAGATTTTTTGATGAGCTCGACGTAAGGGCGTGAGGAGCCGTCACCGATGGGGGGCTCGTTGGAGTCCATTTCAACGAGAGCGTTGTCAATTCCCATACCGACGAGGGCGGAGAGGACGTGCTCGACAGTATGAACGCGGACGGAACCTTCAGCAAGAGTGGTAGCGCGCTCAACAGTCTGGACTTTGGAGACACAGGCGTCGATGAAGGGTTTGTCGGGGAGGTCGATACGCCGGAACTTAAAACCGTGGCCTTCAGGAGCGGGTTTTAGGGTAAGGGTGACTTTTTCCCCGGTATGAAGTGAGGTTCCTTCGAGAGTTGCTTCGGACGCCAGCGTGTGCTCCATGTGAGACATGTGCGCTTTTTAGACTGGAGGGGAATTTTGAAAAGGGATTTTATGCAGAGGTGAGTTTGAGAATCGCGGCACGAACGAATTTCTCGATCCTCGAGGAGTGCGAGGATTGGCTTATCGTCGACAAGCCAGCGCCCTTGATCATGCATCCGACGGGTAAGAGTGACGAGGTGACTTTGTTGGGAGTTTTGAAAGATGCGATGCCGGGAGTGGAGTTTTTCTTTGTCAATCGATTAGATCGGGAAACGAGTGGTTGTGTCTTAGTGGCGAAAAGTTCTTCGGTGGCGCGGAAATTGGGGAAGATGATGGGGCGGAGAGAAATCAAAAAGAGTTATCAGGCGATTGTTAGTGGCTGGCCGGATTGGAAAGAGGTTCGCGTGACGGAGCCGATTCGACGGAAGGGAGAGTTCGAGGAGAGCGAGATTTGGGTAAAGCAGGCGGTGCATCCGGAGGGGAAGGCAAGCGAGACGGGCTTTCGACTCGAGGGGATATTCAAAAACGGGGAGGATCGATTTGCGATGATTGGTTGTGAACCTCAAACGGGGCGAACTCATCAAATAAGGGTTCATTTGGAATATCTAGGGTATCCGATTGTTGGGGATAAGATTTATAGTGACCAAGGTCGGGCGTATTTAGATTTTCTAGAGAGGGGCTGGACCGTCGGATTGTTTGAGCGGATGCGGCTGGATCGGCAGGCACTGCATGCAAAGGGGGTGATATTTGGATGGAAGGGCAAGGTGATCGAAGCTCAAAGCTTGCTTCCCGATGAGCTGGAGTCCTTTTGTATTGCCTGAATGGGGCAGTCCGAGTTGATTCCCGGCATGGCCAAATTATCTGAAGTGGTTGGATTTCTAGAAAAAGAGCTCGGTGCGGAGAGGGTTCCTGATTACCCGGGCGCCCATAATGGTCTGCAGCTTCAAAATGGGGGCGAGGTCCGCCGGGTGGCTTGCGCGGTGGATGCCAGTCAGCCGGTCATTGAAAAGGCGGTTGCTGAAGGCGCCGACCTTTTAGTCGTTCATCATGGGATGTTTTGGCAGGGAGTGCGGATGCTCACGGGTTCTGCCTATTCCAAGCTAAAGATCGCGATGGATGCCGGCTTGGCCATCTACAGCAGCCATATTCCACTCGATATTCATCCGGAGCTTGGGAATAATGTTAGATTGTCTCGAAGTTTGGGTCTTGGTGATGGCGAACCGTTTTTTGACTGGAAAGGAATCTTTTTAGGGAGGCGAGCACCCTATGAGGCGAACCTAGCGGAGTTGAGGAAAGCTCTTGAACTCGCTGTTGGTGGTCCGGTTCTTCTTCGCGGCGACGAAACTACTCCTGCTGGGTTGGTCGGAATAATTACGGGAGGGGCAGGTGGTGAGATTGAGGCGATGGTTGAGGAAGGGATTGATACTTTCGTTACCGGCGAGGGTCCTCATTGGAGTCATCCTCTTGCAGAGGAGCTTGGGCTTAATGTTCTATATGCGGGGCATTACGCGACCGAGACTTTTGGCGTGAGGGCGCTCGGACAGCTCTTGAATGACCAATTTTCATTAGATTGGACTTTCGTTGACCATCCTACCGGTTTGTAAATCGAATATATTTTAATAAACCAGAATAATTAAGGAGACCTTTGCAAATTCGTTGTGCACACTCATTTTCAAGGGTTTTTTCCCTAAATGGATAAACAAGCCTTTAGCAAAGTGAAAAAAAACCTTGCAGACACTTGATCAGAGCGGTAATTTCATTCTCAGCGACGCGGGTATAGCTTAATGGTAAAGCTCCAGCCTTCCAAGCTGATCATGAGGGTTCGATTCCCTCTACCCGCTCCAAGAGCCTTCAAATCAAGGGCTTGTTCACAACTTAGATCTAAAAATTCATGAAAAATACGCTGAAATTCGCACTAACGGCAGTGCTTCTATCCGTTGCATCAATTGCGTCGGCTGACGTCGCCGATTCCGTCAAGCTAAGCAAGGCTGTTAAAGTTGCAGTGTCTGCCGACTCAAGCAAAGTCCTTGAAGTTGTCGCCGCTAACATTGCTATCAACGAGTCTTGCGCCTGCGAGATCGTTAAAGCTGCTATCGTCGCTTCCGACGCTGACAAAAAGCTGGTCGCTGAGATCGTGAATACAGCAATTCTCGCTGCTCCGTCTCAGATTCGCATGATTACTCAGTGCGCGATGGCTACTGCTCCTGATGCTGTTTCAAACATCCAGGCGGTTGTCGAAAAATATGGTTCTGCTGGTGGAAACCATTCTGCAAAGGGTGGACTCGCTGATGAAAAGGGTGTGATTGCTCCTCCTGAAGCTGATGGCCCAAATCCACTTGATTATCCTTTTCAAAGCATCAACGATCCGATCGTTAAAGAGAGCCGCTGGATTCCTGAGTTCTTTTACGCACCCATCGAGGATGATCCCCAAGTGACCCCAGTCGACGATGTTGTCGCCGAAGAGGGATAATCAACAACCAAACATTTTATGAAAAAACAATCTTTTGCAATCGCAGCAATTGGGTCAGCTCTAGCAGGCTCGCTTTGCGCTCAGTCACTGTTTGACCTAGCTCCTGACGATTCGGAAACGGATTCTCTTCCTTTGAGCTACACCGCTGGCGCAAATTTTGGATATGACGATAATCCTACTCCACTTTATGGAAATAGTGATGAGTCTCTTTATGGACAAGCCTATGTTGGCGCAACCTTCTTGAATAACACGCCACAGACGACAACAAGCGTTGGTGCCCAAGTCGGATTGATTCACTACTTTGACAATCTCGACGTTCTTGGTGATAATATTGACGACACGGCATACACTGCCACTGCTTATCTTAATTGGACTCATCGGTCTAGCGAGCGCCTTCGCTTCGTAAGCCGGAATTTTGCCACTTATGAGCTTGAGCCTGACTATTCGGTAGGTTTCCAAGCTCAGCGCCAGGTCGGAAACTACACTCGGTGGTCCACTGATAATGCCGTAGGCTACCGTTGGTCAGAAAGACTTGCGACCTATACCGGTTTGAAACTTGATGGCATTTCTTTTGATGATCTCGCAAATGGTGATCGCTCAACACTGACACTCTACAACGATTTTCGTTACCAGCTAAGTGATCGGTCAGTTGCGACTTTAACCTACCGAAATGCTGAGGTTTCAGCTGACGGCGCAGTAACCGATTCGACTAACCACTTCATCCTTGCAGGTTTAGAGCACCGCTTTAATCGTAAGTCTACAGGAGTTATCCGTGCGGGTGCTCAAGTGCGCGACGTCGAGGGTGGATCTTCAGGGAATAGCCCTTACGTCGAGGGATCATTTCGGACAGCGGTTAACTCGCAATTCAGCCTCAGAAGCTATGTCCGTTATGGTGTAGAAGATTTTGCGCGTAATGTCTTAAATCTAGATACATTCGTTAACGCTTTCTACAGCAACACCGATACTCTTCGACTCGGAGTCACCGGGACTTATCAGCTCTCCGAAGATCTCACACTTAGCGGTGGCATCAACTATGCGTCCCTCAAGTATAACGATTTATACGTGAGCACGTTCGGTTTAGGTGCGCCTTCAGTCGACGAAGAGCTTCTCAATGCGTTTGTAGGTGTGAACCTTCGAGTAACCGACAATGTTTTTGTTAACGCCCGGTATAACTTCGAAGATCTCACTTCGGACGCAGGGCGGTCTTACGACCGAAATCGCTTCAGTGTTGGGGCTTCGACCCAATTCTAATATTTCTTAGATCTATTTCTGAACATTTCGGCCTTCGCGGTGTCTTTTCATTGCGAAGGTCGATTTTTGTATATAAATAACGGCCCCGCCAGAACCCCCTAATTCTGATTTCGCATGCAAGGTAGCAATCAAACAAATATCGAGTCCACTCCTTCCCTTGATTATTGGCAGATTCTCAAAAACCGATATGGAGTGATTTTGCTCACGTTTTTGCTCGTTTTCATGACGGCCGCGGTGATCACTTCCGTGATCCCGGAAAAGTATGAAAGCACCTCCGTTGTGCAAGTTCATCCGTCGACTATTGCGATCACTCCTTTCCGAGGTCAAAGCTCAGTCAATCCCGGTTCGAATATGACCGCGCAATATTTGCAAAATGAGTTTGAGACAATTATCGCACCCGAGACTCTTAAAAAGGCAGCTCAGATGGCTCAACTTCCGGCCCAGTGGGAAATGGATATGGATGCCGTGGTGAGCATGCTAGAAGGGATTGTCGAAACTACTCCACGACGGGGTACTGATTTTATTGAAATCAATGTCCGGCACGCAAGCGCTAGCGATGCAAAAGACATCGCAGAAGCCGTCGCAGAAGCTTATATTCAGCGCCGCAAAAAGAATGAGGAAGATAGGGCTAAGAAAGCGCTCGAAGCTCTAGATAACGAAAGACGTCTGCAAAGCGACTTGGTACAAGACTATCGGAAAGAACTCACAGTCTTAATTCAACAATATGGAATTCCGTATTTTGACGGCGGTAGTGCTGGCAATCGTTTGGGCTTAAGTGAGCAGGCAATGTTTCAAAGCGCACGCTCAAAACTTGCTACCTTCGAGACACAGGCTGATCAAATTAAAATCCAAATTGAAAAGCTAGTGCAACTGACCAGTGAAGAGCTAATTAGCTACGCGGCCGGTCTTGATCTCCCTCAAAATCAGGTAACTGCGTATGCCACTCAAAACCGTGCTGCGGTAGACCGAATGCTTGACCTGTCAGCCCAAGGGATTGGTCAGAAGCACCCTGATATGGTTACGATGAAACAGCGCGCTAAGGGAGCAATGGACAAGGCTCATGAAGAAGTCGTGTCGCTAAAAGAGGTTCTAAAGACTAAACTTGACCTTGTTGAAAAGCAGGTTCTTAAGATGCGGGAAATGGTCGATGATCGCAAGGAGGATGCCATTACCCTTTCTTTGAAACAGACAAATTACACTCAGGCTAAAGAGCAATACGAGCAGGCTCGCGGAATGCTTCGCGAAATGAAGTTTAAACATTCTGAGGCGGAAATTCTTCTAAAGATGCCACGTGATCCAATCACACTCCACGAGACTCCCAAAAAAGCCAGCAAACCTGTGTTTCCAAATTTCACTATGAACCTGCTACTTGGCGCAGGTGTTGGTTTAATTTTTGGGATCGCGATTGCTCTCTTGCTTGAGCATCTAGACACATCTGTAAAAAGCCTTGAGGATGTCGAGCGTTATCTTCAGGTGCCGGTTCTTGCTGTTATCCCGAAAGACGTTGGAGTCCTTCACAAGCAAAGCGGCATGAGTCCAGATGCCGAGGCATACCGAATTCTGCGGACCAACATTGAGTTCAACCGAAAAAATCCAGATAATAATTCGATTACGGTAGTCTCCGGTGGAGCTGGTGAAGGTAAGTCAACGACCTTGGTCAACCTTGCATATGTTTGCGCGCAAGGCGGATACACTACCTTGATGATCGACGCTGACCTTCGTCGTCCTCGTCTTCATACATTCTTCGATATTAATAATTCGGTTGGCCTTACCAACTACCTCACCACGGACCTGGCCCTAGAGGATGTTATTTTGCAGACGCCAGTCGATAATCTCTACTTCATGCCTTCCGGAATTTTACCAGCTGACGCAGCTGGTATTCTTAACTCTCGCCGGATGTCCGAACTTCTTCAAGATGTGAAGCAGCGCTTTGATCTTGTGCTAGTTGACTCGCCGCCGATCCTTGGCGTTAGTGATGCCGCAGTGCTTGCAAGTGAAGTTGACCTCACCATGGTCGTGGTTCAGCATCGCAAGCTTCCTCGAAATATGTTGTTGCGAGTTAAGCAGGCTGTCGAAAATGTAGGTGGCCAAGTGATCGGAGTTGTCTTGAACAACGTAGATGTGCGGAGTGATAGCCAGTATCAGTATTACACCAGCTACTACACCTACTACGCACCAAGCAGCAATATGGAGGAGAACCAGAAACCTCAAGCTATGACCGCTCACCAATCGAGCAAATCTGAGCCTAAGAGCTCCAGTTCATCCGACAAATCAAACGACGACCTTTATTAAGAAAAAAACATTCATTGGAGCGGAAGCTTCACAACTTATCCTAATATAGAATGAAAAAAATCCTGACCTTATTAGTCGTGCTCCTTGGTATTTCATCGATGAGTGCCCAGACCCTCATTCGAAACGGCCAAACTCTTACAATCTCGATTTTAGGGGTGCCTGTTTCGGAAAAAGGGCGTCTAGATGCGACCTACTCTGTTTCGTCTACCGGCCATATCGAGATGTGGATGATCGGGAAAGTGAAGGTTTCTGGCCTCACTAAATCAAATCTAGCCACCAAGATCGCTACCGAATACAAAAGGGCTGAAATTTACACAAATCCAGTATTTCAGGTTTTTAGTGGAGCTGATGCGAGGACTCAGGATAGCCAATTCTATACCGTTGGTGGCGAAGTTCGCGCTCCGGGTCAGAAGCAATGGACCGAGGGGATGACTCTTTATTCTGCCATTCAAGGGGCCGGCGGGGAGAGCCCCTATGCTGCTATGAACCGTGTGAGACTCTACCGTAATGGTAAAAAGTATGAGTATGATATGAAGCGTCAGGAACACAAGGCGGTGAAGATTTATGTTCGTGATGTTATTGAGGTTCCGGAAGGGAACTTGATTGGCAGATAGTTTCTCAGTCCCTAATTATCTTTCAAACAGGCCTCTCAGTTTAAGAGGCCTGTTTTTTTGTTTCTGTGAGATTGATTCGTTCGTTTGGAGGAGTAGTCTTCCAAGAGATGAAAACTGTCGCGGCCTTCTTTCTTGCGATACTCGCCAGTGGTGTGAGTGCGGAAGAATTACCTGATCTCGTGCCACTTTCATCTGGAAATTTTGGAAAGCGGCAAGCTTCCCAGAAGGCAGTCAATGACTGGGTAATTGCAAATCATGAGGTCGCCAGGGAGGTTCTATTAAAAAAGTATCTCAAAACTGACAATCCGGAGCTTCGGGTCCGACTCATTCCCCTCCTTGAACGTTCCTATTTTAAGCCGAAGGGTTATGTTGGCATAATCATGTCTCCAGAGTTAAAGGATCCCAATGCGAGACCTCCGGGACAGGGCTTGCAAGCCCGAGAATATCATGGAGTTCTTATTACAAAGGTTTTCTCAGAGACTCCCGCTGAACTGAGTGGGTTAAAATACGAAGATATCATTCTAAAAATTGATAATTGGGAGGTCCGTGGAGGATCCGATTTGACTTCAAAGGTGGCTTCGCAGATTCAAAAAAACCCACCCCAAACGCCAATTGCTTTGCAGGTCAAAAGAGGGAATAAGATAATCTCAATTGACCTTAAATTGGGTATTCTGCCAACTCCCAGTGAGCGCGTGCGTGATATGCCAAGGACGTCGTTTGGAGTCCGCTCCTCTTCTACCTTTGAGGTTTTCGAACAGATGAAGGAGTTCAAAAATTGGCTCGACAGAGAAATTGATAAGGAAAGAAAAAATCTCATCGCTGATCGTCGCTTGTAGATTATACTCCACATACTGTTGGGCGGTAAGGCCTCAAATAAATTCCACCAATTTTAATGAAAAAAACTCTTATGCGTTTCTTGATTCCAGTTTTGGCGCTGTGGCTCATTCCTAGTTGCACAACGAAGGCTGCTGCCTTTGACCTGGTCGCTAGAGAAATGTCCCGGATTCTTCAAAACGGCCACTACGCCCGTCTTGATTTTGATGACGAACTCAGCAAGCGGATTTTCAATGATTACGTCGGAGATCTCGACCCATCAAGGCTCTACTTTGAAGAGGCTGATATCGTCAAGTTGGCGAAGAAGTATGAGACGGAACTCGATAATATGCTTCTTGGTAAGAAATCGATGGCGGCCGCTAGCGATATTTATGGAGTCTACAAGAAGAGGGTGATCGAGCGGGCCGCGGTGGTTGAACAATTGCTCGATAAGCATGAGTTCAGTTTTACAACTGAAGAGTTTATCGCGCGTGATCGCGAAGATGCTGCTTGGCCTAAGAATGCCGAGGATGCAAAGAACCTTTGGCGGCTTCAGCTTAAGGAGGCTCTGCTTGCTGAGACTCTGCGTCGTCAGGAGATTACCCGCCGCGCCAAGGAGCAGGGAAAGAAAAATCCTCTGAAGGACCAGCCAGACGCGAAGGAAAAAATTTCACAACGATACGAGCGATTTTTCAAAACAATCGAAGGGGCAGACGAAGAGGATATCGCCAATTATTTCCTCAGCGCTGTAGCGCGTGCTCATGATCCTCATTCCGAATATTTTAGTGCACGAGAGCTTCAGCAGTTTCGGGTAAACATTCAGAATCGCTTGGTTGGAATCGGTGCGCTGTTGCGCGCTGAGGATGATGGTGCGACGAAGATCGAAGGAATTGTAAACAATGGTCCAGCTGATCGTCAGGGCGAATTAAGCCTTAAGGATCGCGTGGTAGGAGTCGATTCTAAGAATGATGGGAATTGGGTGGATATCATGTTCATGCCACTGGACAAAGTGGTTGAAATGATTCGGGGAGAAGATGGTGTGGAAGTGGCCTTGAAAGTCGAGCCCGCTGGAGCTCCGTCAGGAGAAACTCGAATCATCGTGATCAAAAGGGAAGAGGTGACCATGAAAGATGAGCTCACTACGGCCGAGATTATCGATTACAACATGGGTGAGGATAAAATGAAACTTGGTGTGATAAAGATGCCTTCCTTCTATTTTGATCCTGAGGATCGTAACGTTCGTGTGTCCCGCGATTTGGAAATACTTTTAGATCGTCTGAAGAAAGAGAATATTGATGGCTTGGCGATCGATCTTCGTGGAAACGGTGGGGGCTCGCTCGAAGAAGTTCGTCGAATCACTGGATTCTTTGTTGGGGCTGGTCCGGTGGTTCAGATTAAGATGACCAATGGGCACATCGAGCCGCTGAAGTCGCCATTCCGTAAGCCACTTTACGATGGGCCTATTGTTGTATTGACCGATAAAGGAAGCGCTTCAGCTAGTGAAATTCTTGCGGGAGCTCTACAGGACTACAATCGAGCTGTTGTGGTAGGTGAGTCCTCTACTTATGGCAAAGGAACGGTCCAGCAGCCGCTGGAAATTGCACGCTTCATGCCACCCTTAGCGAATCGTGAACGTGCCGGGGCGGTCAAACTTACGATCCAGAAATTTTACCGAGTCGCTGGAAGTTCTACCCAGAAATTGGGAGTTGTGCCGGACATTATTTTGCCTTCGGTAAGGGACGCCTTGGAGGTAGGTGAGAAGTATGCGGACCACGCTCTCGACTACGATAAGATCCGCCGTGCGCAGGATCTGAATCCGTATAGCCGTCAAAATCTCTTCATAACGATGCTCACTGATAAAAATTCCAAGCGAGTTTCTGCGAACAAGGATTTTTCCTATATTCTCGAAGACACTGAGCGAGTGGAGAAGCGGATGAAGGAGAATAAGGTTTCCTTGAATATGGAAAGTCGTAAAGAAGAAATTGCTAAAGCAGATGTCCGCCGCAAGTCCCGTAATGCTGAGCGCCTCAAGCGCTTTGCTGAAATTGAGGAAAAAGATGAAGCGACCTTTAAGATGTATCGCCTGACCTTAGACGATGTGAACCTGGATAAATTACCTGAAGTGAATTTGGAAAATGATTCTCAGCGGCACATGCGGCAGGCGAAAGATGAGGTTGCCGATCTAGATGATACTCCGGAATGGCCCAGTGGAGTGGATGCGACTAAGCGTGAGGGTTTAGCGGTTTTACGTGATCTTGTCAGCGCGGTGAAGGCCAGCAAGCTTGCGGGTGTTTTGGAGCGAGGAGATTAAATTATATGTCCCACATCGCCGAGAACTTGGAGGTGGTCAAAGGTCGGGTAGCTGAGGCTGCTGCTCGTTCCGGACGCAAAGTTGATTTACTGGTGGTTTCTAAGACTTGGCCGGTAGAAGTTGTAAACGAGGCGGTTGATGCGGGGCAGGTCTTATTTGGCGAAAACCGGTTGCAAGAGGGTGAGGAGAAGATTCCGAATCTTCCCGATGATTTGGAGTGGCACTTCATTGGAGGACTGCAGCGAAACAAAATCCGTAAGGTCCTGCCTCTTTTTCCTGTGATTCACAGTATTTCATCAATGAAACTAGCTCGTTTTACTGATCGGGTTGCGGGCGAGTTGGGGCTAACAGCCAAGATTTATCTGGAAGTCAATATCGGAGCGGAAGAGAGCAAACACGGATTTTCTCCCGATGAACTGAGGGGGAGTTTGGAGGAGATTTCTGAGCTTACCCATCTTGATTGGCAGGGCTTGATGTGCCTTCCACCACGTGCCGCAACTCCTGAGGATGCCCGGCCATGGTTTGCGAAAGTGCGTGAGTTGCAGGAAGAGCTTGAAGCGACCTCAGGGCAAAACCTTCCGGGCTTGAGTATGGGAATGAGTGGAGATTTTGAGGTGGCGATTGAAGAAGGTTCGACGATTGTCCGCGTAGGTTCGGCGATCTTCGGCCCGAGGATCACAAAGCTATGAGTGTCATTAAATTGGAAAACATTGCCATGATTGGAGATGAGGTCGCCTTGGCTTGGGATGATGGCGGTGAAACTTATCTAAATCTCGAGCAGCTGCGCCGCGCATGTCCCTGTGCAGCTTGTCAGGGTGAGCCCGATGTAACGGGCAAGGTTTTGGTTCCCAAGGTAATTCTCAGTATCAAGAGCTTTGAGCTTCGCCGCCATCAAGTTGTTGGAGGCTACGCTGTCCAGTTTTTCTGGGCTGATGGCCATAACACTGGAATTTACTCCTTTGATTTTTTAAGAAGGCTCGGTGAAGTTCAGTAAAGCTAGAGGCCAAAAAAAACGAGCCACCTTAGTGGCCCGCTTTAAAGATTTAAATGGTTGATTTCACTGGAGAGCAAGTTGCACCAATCGCTTGATGCCGGTGTCAGCCTTTTCACTCAGAGGGTGAAGATGCTTGGCTTTGTAGAACCATGAGAGGGCTGATCCCAGGTTGCCTCGCTCTTCATGTTTGTTCGCATTATTAAGAGCGATGGTGAAGTCAGCCACTTTTGGCGCCAGCTTGGTCATGACCTGGTTCAAATCCGGATCGTCCGGAAAGCGTTCGTGAACTTCCGAGAGCTCTTCCCACGCCGCGTAGTTTTGACCAATGTTACTCATCTTTTCAGCACCTTTGACTGCCGTTTCAATGGCAGTGATGTTCTCCATGATTTGGCGGAATTTGGCAGTACGATCTTCATCGCCATCAATGCTGGGCCCAAATTCAAAGCGGCGGCGGAAGACTTCACGGTAATTTTTCTCGGCGAAGAGGCGATCGAAGTCGTTGCGGATTTGAATGAGGGAACCGCCTGCATCTACGAGGCGATCAAATTCTACTAGCTTGGGATTTTGTGGCCAGATTTCCATTGCGCTTCGAATTGCACCTTGTGCTTTTTCCATGTCCTTGGCCGCTAGGTGATTTTTGGCCATCATGATTTGCATATCACTGGCGCGGGTGAAAGCTGCGACGGCAGCCTGGGCTTTGGTCGCATCAAAATCATCAGCCTTTCCTTTGAGTTCGTTGATCTGTTCGGTGGCTTTTGCATAGTCCTTTGAGTCGATGGCATTGAGAAGCACATTAGAGCCTCGAACAAATTCAAGAACCTTACGCTTCTTATCTCGCTCGAGGGTGTTGACGGAAGGCATAAATTCGCCGACGAGATACGCCTCAGCAAGGCGTTTAGATGCGGATTCAAGTTCGCCACGCGCTACGAGAAACTCGAAAACCTCGACGCCTTTGTCGACATCGCGAATCGCTTCGTGGGACAACGAGTCGAGAGTCGAGACAGTCGGGCTGACACCGAGGCTTTCGCTGAAGACCTTGTTGATGTCGGAGTCCTGATCGATATAAAGAGTGCCATCTCCCTCCTTCCAAATTTGGTTGTAGAAACGAGAAGCCATGATGACGTGTTTGAAGCGACGCTGGACAAAGAACTGTACCATGAGTGCTTGATATTGAACCTTGGAGAGTTCGGTTTTGACTTTTTGCTCAAGCTCGCGCGTCTTTTTCTGAGCTTCAATTTCGGAAATCCGGCGAACGTGCTCGGCGTATGCAAGCGATTGGGCTCCTCGACCAACCTGCTGGGCTGGTTGGGTTTGTTCTTTATTCTCGCCTTCAGCGGGGCGCG
>DCQM01000041.1:0-201 GCA_002323895.1 Akkermansiaceae bacterium UBA1518 | reverse complement strand
TTGGGATCTTGCTCGGTGCGGGCTTTCCAGTCGGCATCAAGAATGGCCTTTTTCTTCTCACGCTCCATGCGGGCTAGAAGTTCCTTTGATCGGTTATCGGCCTTCCGAGAAAGGATCGCAGTGTAGATGGCGTTACTCAGGGAGTCGCAAAGCTTGGCATCGCCAGGGTAGGTTGACGCTTTCGGAAGCAGGGCTACGGCA
>DCQM01000188.1:1722-27777 GCA_002323895.1 Akkermansiaceae bacterium UBA1518 | reverse complement strand
CGATAACTGACCGGACCCTCGTTCAGAGCACGAGGTCCACAGAGCTGCGCGTCTTCACAATGACTAGCAAAAAACATATCAAACTCCTTGCCATACTCCATCGCTCGCTTGAGCAAGGCGGCATTTGGAACAGCGTCACCGTCGTCAGTTAGCATGAGGATTCCAGCTTCTTTCAATCCAGCGATTGGCGCCATTTCATGGCCAGCTCGGTTGACCGTTATACAAGCCGAAGTTAAGACCGGAATACGGCACTTTTCACCTTGCTCGAGCACCCGCTTAACCACCGTAGGAGAATCGACAGACGGCGAAGTATTCGGCATCATAACCACCCCAGTAATCCCCCCATTGATGGCCGCCTCGGTGCCATCTAAAATCGTTTCCTTTTTCTCCTGACCCGGTTCACGAAAATGCACGTGTGCATCAAACATTCCCGGCATGATAATCTTGCCAGCGCAATCGATCACACGCGCACCCTCAGGAACATCAATGACTCCAACATTCTTGATGACGCCATCAAGAATCCAGACGTCAGCACGTTGCGGGGCGTCGTTTTCCGTCGCGACTTCGCCGCCTTGTAAAAAAAGATTCATGAAGGTTCGTTTTTTAAATCTGGTTTTAGGCCGAAGAGCACCGCCATTCGAGTCGCGATCCCATTTTCTACCTGCTGGGGAATGAGACAGCGATCATAGTCGAGCACGGCGTCACAAAGTTCAACCCCCCGGTTAATTGGTCCTGGATGCATAACGTAAATCCCTTTATCGCTAATCTCTTTCAAGCGTTCCTCGGTGATCCCATAAACTGCATGATACTCACGATCACTCGGGTAAAAAGGCGCATCCTGTCGCTCTTTCTGCACTCGAAGTTGATAAACTGCATCCGGCCCCCAATTCATCGCCTCTTCGTAATTGGTAAACCGCTTAAAACGGGTCTTCGGGACTAAACTTCCTGGCCCACAAAAAGCAACCTCAACCCCGAGCTTGTCCAGAATCGTACTTGTAGAGCGAGCCACCCGGCTGTGAAGAATATCGCCCATAATAACTACCTTCCGGCCTGGCAATTCTGGATAAACTTCTCGAAGAGTAAATGCATCCAGCAAAGCCTGCGTTGGATGGGCATGCGCTCCATCACCCGCATTGATAACCGAAGCGTTGGTTTGCCGGGCAATTGCAGCCGGCTGCCCGGAGAGACGATGGCGCACCACGATATAGTCCGCCCGCATCGCTTGGAGAGTATCGATCGTGTCACGAACTGATTCCCCTTTTGTAACCGAAGAATGAGGGACATCGAAGATGGTGACATCCGCCGAGAGACGCTTTGCAGCAACTTCAAATGAGGACAAAGTCCGCGTACTTGGCTCGTAAAACAACATCAAGACCGTCTTACCCTTTAAGGCCGGAACCTTTTTAACCGAGCGAGTAAAAAGGTCTTTGAAGGGCTCAGCTTGATCAAGCAGATGAATGATTTCCGCGCGGTCAAGTGAGACAATATCCAGGAAATCTTTTCGGGCCATAAACTGCTATTCTATTGAGTAATAATTTCGACAGCATCCTTACCATCAATCTTTTCTAAACTGACATCAACACGATCCATTCGATCCGTTTTAAGATGTTCACCAACAAATCGAGGTTCTACCGGGATTTCCCGATGTCCCCGGTCGATCAAAACTGCGAGGTCCACCTTCGATGGACGGCCGTAATCGAAGAGAGCATCCAAAGCTGCCCGGATCGTGCGACCAGTAAAGATCACATCATCAACTAAGACAATGTGCGCGCCATCGACCGGGAAATCGATCGAACTGCTTTGAAGGGTCGGATTACTGCTAAGATGTTCGTAATCGTCACGATAAAGCGAAATATCCAAAACCCCGAGACGAGCTTGCGCTCCGCGCTCAACAAGCTTTGCAAAGACCCTTTCAGCCACCTCATCACCACGACTCCGAATCCCCACAAGATCGATCGCTTGGCCACCGGCGGCTGAAAGAATTTGATCCGCCAGGCGGTCAATAGCCGCCGACATGGCTGCAGGATCGAGGGCAGTGCTCATTCGGTTGTGACTATGCTAGGAAGTAGAGTTAGAAATGCAAGCGACCAATATCAGCACGTCGCTGACTTCCATCAAAATTCACCTTAGCTGCCTCAGCGTGAGCTAGCTCAACTGCGGCCTGACGAGTCTCTCCTCCGGCTACTATTGCCAAAACCCGACCCCCATTCGTAGCCCAATCATTTCCGATTTTCTTCGTCCCAGCATGATAAACTCGAGCATTTGCAATTAGATCCAAGCCATCAATAATATCATCCGAGCGAGATGACTCAGGATAACCCGCGGAAGCCAAAATACAGCACACTGACCAACTTTCACTAAATGACAGCAGCTCAGGTTTAAGATTCCCCTTTGCCCCTTCAAGACAGAATTCCGCTAGATCTCCCGAAACCAAGGGCATGACTGCCTGACACTCGGGGTCACCAAATCGGCAATTATACTCGATGATCTTCGGCCCGTCCTCAGTAAGCATCAGCCCGAAGTAAAGGAAGCCTTTGTAATTCAAGGCATCCTTTTCCAGCCCTGCTACCGTCGGAGCCACAATCTCCTCGTCGATTCGCTTCATCAATTCAGGATCGGCTAACTGACGACTCGCTACTGCCCCCATTCCACCTGTATTCGGCCCCTCATCTCCTTCGCCGATACGTTTGTAATCACGAGCCGGAGTGAGAATAAGATAGTCCGGCCCACTTACTGCCGCAAAAATTGAGATTTCTGGACCCACGAGGCACTCCTCAACTAAAAGTCGGCCCGGACCAAACCTCCGCTCCACCATCACCTCTTGCAAAAACTCTTCGGCTGAAGCCTCATCAGGACATACCGCCACGCCCTTTCCAGCGGCCAAACCATCAAATTTGAGAACGGTCGGATACTTCCCGCCAATCGCAGCCCTGGCTTCATCGACGTCTGCGCAGCCCGAAGCCGCGCCGGTCGGAATTTCGTGCCGCTGCATGAATTCTTTGGCGAACTCTTTCGACGCTTCCATCTGCGCCGCTGCAAATGGGGGGCCCCAACAAGGAATTCCCGCTTCGTCGCATCGATTTGCGAGGCCTTCACCGGTCACAAGGTAACTTTCCTCTCCCGCTATGCATAAATCGATCGAAGACATCATCATCCACGAAATTAAAGAATCGAGATCGTGGGCTTCCACCGTTCCGGCTCCTTCGAGCTCATGAATAGCCTCACTCCCGGGGAAACAAAACACTTCGGGCTGACTCACCGACTCACGGAGGGCCCGAATCAGGGCATGCTCACGTCCACCTTTTCCGACAACGCAGATTTTCACACCCCCGAAATAGCGCACCACCGGCACTTTGACCAAGGAAACAATGGAGATTCTCCCTTGCCAATTACTCTTCACCCCTTCCAAATCAGCCCGACATGGTAAATTCCCCCGCACTCGTCGTTCTCGCAGCTGGCATGGGCAGCCGTTATGGTGGCCTCAAGCAAATGGACCCTATGGGGCCCCATGGTGAAACTGTCCTCGACTACTCGGTCTACGATGCGATCCAAGCCGGATTCTCCAAAGTGATTTTTGTGATTCGCGCGGACTTTGCGGAGGCCTTCCAGACCACCGTGGGAGCTAAGTTTGCCAACCAAATCGAAGTCGCTTACGCCTTTCAAAAGCTAGACGATTTACCCGAAGCTTACACTGCCCCAAAAGGACGTGAGAAACCTTGGGGAACGTCTCACGCCATTCTCGCCGCACGCGACGAAATAGATCGCCCATTCGCCGTCATCAATGCAGACGATTTTTACGGAACCGACGCGTATCAACAAGCCGCCAATTTCCTGACTCGTGAAGATTCGAGTCGTATGAAAGCTCGCTATGCTCTTGTCGGTTACCATATCGTTAACACCCTCTCCGATCATGGTGCGGTCAATCGCGGCATTTGCCAAATCGACAACGGCCTTCTCAAAGGCGTCGAGGAAGTCGTCGAAATCTCCCGGAAAGACGACAACCAAATCGAAGGACGCGGAATCGCTGGCAACGCCTGCCTCGTTGATGAAAATGTCGTCGTCTCCATGAACCTTTGGGCTTTCCCTGTTTCTTTCCTCACTGAACTCATGGATCACTTCACCAAGTTCCTCGCCGAATACGGCACCGAACTAAAAAGTGAATGCTATATTCCAACCGTCGTCGATGACCTCGTAAATCGTGGCATCGCCGACTGCCATGTCCTCGAAACCTCCTCATCTTGGTTCGGCGTCACTTACCCTCAAGACAAGCCCCATGTTGTCGAGAGCATTGCGGCACTCATCCAAAAAGGCGACTATCCAAGTCCCCTTGCTTAACTCGAGCGTGAATTCTTTCCAGAGTTTGATAGAGTCGGGCTATGCCCAAGTCGTCCCTCGCCTGTCAGATCACCCGATGGTCTAAAAGAAAAGAAACATCACTCGACGATATTGTTGCGGTTGAAGAACCTCTGCAAGTCGTCGTCGATGGCCGCCCACTCGCCGTCCTCATGCGAACCCCAGGCGACGACGAACTCCTCGTAATGGGGTTTTTACTCACTGAGGGAATTATCGAGAGGATGACGCAAGTTCGCCGCATCGACATCGAGGCCCGTGACAATCACGCCATGGTTTTCCTTATCGATGACCATAAATGCGACTGGGAACGCCTCACCCGCCACCTTTTTTCCGCCTCTTCCTGTGGTCTCTGCGGCAAAGCCACAGTCGACGCCATCTTACAGAACCATCCCCCTATCGGACAAAAACCAGAATTTGATCCTCTCGTAATTCAAACGGCACCCGATACCATGCGAGCCGCCCAGGCTAACTTTGATTCAACCGGAGGCATCCACGCCTCAGGAATTTTTTCACAGGATGGAAAGCTGCTGATCCTTCGCGAAGATATCGGAAGACACAATGCACTTGATAAAGCGATTGGCGAAGGTCTCATCAAAGAAATCGATTTCACTCGCTGTTTCCTTCTCCTCTCGGGCCGCATCTCATTTGAACTCATGCAAAAGGCCGTTGCCGCACGCCTGCCGCTCGTCGCAGGGATTTCAGCCCCATCATCCCTGGCCGTTAACTTTGCCAAAACTTCGAATCAAACCCTTATCGGTTTTCTTCGTCCACCCCACATGAATTACTACGCCTAAACTGACAAGTTCTCCAAAATTTCACATTGGGATCATGAAGCATTCATAAAAGCACACCAAGTTGACGAAGGAATGAAACGAGGCATACCCCTATTTAAACAGAAGCCTCAAAAAATAATTATGACCGAGCCACCACCAATTCCTAAACCGGGACCCGTAACACCCCAAGTAGGCACCTCTCTAGCCTCGGTATTTGAGGGTCTTCTCAAATCACCACAAAGTCTTATTGCTGGGATCAACCAAAGCAAGACATCAGGTCCCTTCACTTCAAAGCTCCTGATTATCGCTCTTGTTGGCTTCATCATTTTTGGAGTCACAATGGGAAGTTTCTCATTCCAAGAACAACTTTGGGCAGCCCCACTAAAAACAATCCTTGGCCTTACCTTCAGTTCCATTATTTGCCTCCCCAGTCTCTATGTCTTCTCCGCCTTGACCGGAACCTCGCTCGGGATCAAGGAGATCATTCAAGGAATGGCAGGTGCTCTAGCTCTTATCGCAGCTCTCCTCCTCGGCTTCACGCCCGTCCTTTGGGTCTTCTCGCAATCAACAACATCCGAGGTATTCTTCGGATTACTTGTTCTCACAACTTGGTTCATCGCTCTCTTTTTTGGAACTGGCTTTCTCCTCAAAATGCTAGAGCAATCCGGCACCGAAAACAGAGGACCATTACGGGTGTGGATCGGAATCTTCCTCCTTGTAACACTTCAAATGTCGACCACCCTCCGCCCCCTGATAGGTCGAACAGAGTCACTATTCACGACTGAGAAACGCTTCTTCCTGGAGCACTGGGCCATCACCATGAATGGACCCTCACACAATCCCCAGCAAGACGATGATAGCCAGGGCCAGACTACCCAAAATAGTAGGGCCAATCAAAAAAGCGGGGCTTCAAAAAAGAATCCTTTTCTCGGAGACTAGAGTTCAGAATACCCCCGCCAGCGTGAACTTGAATCCTTACCGAAGGCAACATCATGCGCGATGATCTTCTCCTCCGTGAAAAGAAACCTTCCATCAAAACTCTCACCATTGAGCACCTGCTTTAGCCAGTAAGAATCGTCCTCCCACATTCTTTCGAAAGGAATCTCGTCAATCTGGCACCAATAAGGATTGGCCTCAATCGTTGCAGTCGGTGTCCCTGTAAATTCGGTTGCAGTGTAAACGTGGCAGTGGATATCAGGCAGGTCTGACATTGCGAACCACAGCTCACCACGCTTAATTGGATCCAAACAAGTAATATGAAGCTCCTCCTGACACTCCCGAATCACGCATTGCTCGGGAGTCTCGCCGGGATCAATCTTTCCACCCGGTCCATTAATCTTGCCTTGGCCTATTCCGGTTAGCTTCTCAATCAAGAGGACCCGATTACCTTGATGAACAAACATGAGGGTCGCATGGATGTCCGGCTGCCAATTCGACCAGTCAGGCATTTCGGTTTCTTGATTGGGCATAAGCTAATCCTGTGAGGTTGCGGTCTCTGTGGACATTGTCAATCCTCCCAAAAGCAATAGGACTTGTGACTGTCTATTCGAGAAGAATCAGGAAACCAACCCGCTGTAAGAAGCAGCATCCATGAGGTCATTAACCTGATCGGGGTAATTCACACGAATTTTAAAGATCCAACCAGTATCATAGGGATCGACATTTATCTTAGCAGGATCGACAACAAGGTCGGTGTTAATCTCGATTATTTCACCGGCGATTGGCGCATAAATATCGCTATTTGCCCTGCCACCTTCGACAACCCCAATCGGAGAGCCTTTATCGATATCGCCCAAATCCGGCAATTCGACGAAAACCACATCACCCAACTCTTCTTGGGCATGATCAGTAATCCCAATCGTAGCGATATCGCCTTGGAGTCTTACCCACATATGATCGCGGGAGTAGTGGAGGTCAGCTGGAGCAATCATTAATGGAAGATTTTGTGCAGTTGTAATTATTTTCGATAAAAGAGCTTTTGGATCACTTGCCCAGATATCCAACCGTCCCGCGTTTTGGTAAATTATCTGAATGGCTTACCATACCTTTTGTGCGGGGATAGTTAAGCCAGACTGATCCTTCCGTCAAGTATCGGGGCCACCCCTTCTTTTTTTGCGCAGAATCGGGCGTCATCCTCGACAAGGAACCACTATAAATGGGAGAGATCGAGCAACCACCAAATACTTCGGTGTATCGGTCGCCTTAGATAATCAATGAATCTATGACTGAGATTTTCCTTCCTAAAAACGGGAACATCGGCCCCAAAGTTCCCATTGTTCTGGATCGAGGGAAACCGGCCTTAAAAACCTATTCACCCCGAAATATTTTGAGTGGTGATGAAGCTTGTCAACTTGGTGATCTGCGGGTTTCTTTAACCACCGATGGGACTGAACGTAAATCTTGAAAAGAACTTCTCATGGCTAGCATTCCCTGGCCTCATTCGAGCTATCGTCATGCTACAAAGCGTGGTCTTTTTTGTCATCCTATTCAATTCAGAGACGGCAAGCTACTTCATGGTCACGCCTGAAGGCATCGCAAACGGTCAATATTGGCGATTAATTTCTTGGATCTTTTATCCCTTTGTCGATCCAAACAGCTATGGCCCTGTTTTTAGCGCCTTCTTTATGTTCATCATCTTAAGGATTTCCTTTCTCTTCAGTGATTCACTGGAGAATGCGTGGGGCGAAATCCAGACCTCTCTCTATGTTTACACTACGATTATTTGCCAAGCTTTGGCTCTCTACCTTTCGGCTACTGGATTTCTTCCAGCTGCCTCCCTTACTAATCAGATGTTCTATATCGCGCTATTTTTTGCGTTTGCGACTCTTTTCCCAAATGTAGAATTCCTTCTCTTCTTTGTTCTTCCCGTAAAAGTCTGGATCTTTGCCATGATCTCACTAGCGACAATCGTTTTCTCATGCCTTAGCTTCCCACCCCTCCTTTTAACTTACGGCCTCGCTTTTTTCCCCTACCTTGTCTGGGCGATCCCTCGCCTTTATCACTGGAGTAAATACAGGAACCAGCTGAATGCGAGGCGAGTTAAATTCAAATCGCAGAGCAGCGACAGCCAAGGTCAAACACTTCATCGATGCGTTGTTTGTAACCGGACCGAGCTGAGCGATCCCCAGCTTGACTTCCGTGTCGCTGAAAATGGAGATGAGTATTGTCTGGACCATCTCGGAGATGATGGCAAACCTCTAGCCTCATGAGCGAACTGCAGTTCTCCCCCCGTCCAAACAAAAAGGAACTCGACGAAACTAAGGCTTTCGCACCTAAGTTTGATGACAAAGGTCTTATCGCGGCGATGGCGATAGACCATGAAACACGCGAGCCCCTCATGTTGGCATACATGAATGAAGAATCGCTTAAGATGACAATCGAAAAGGGCGAAGCCGTTTACTACTCCCGCTCACGCCAAGAAATCTGGCATAAGGGAGCGACCTCTGGACACACCCAAAAAATCCATGAGCTTCGCACTGATTGTGATCAGGATGCTCTCATTCTTTACGTCACCCAACAAGGCGCCGGAGCCTGCCACACTGGCCGCCGGTCCTGCTTTTATCGGGCAGTCAGCTTTCCGCAGAACAACCCCGTCGACCTTGACTTTGTGGATGACGAAAAAACTTTTGATCCAGATGCTGTTTACGGCCAAAAATAGGCTACGACACGATGGTGATGACTTAAAGCTTCGCGCCTAAAACCCCTACTGCTGAGGAACCGAAGCCTCTAGAACTGTCGCTCCTTGCTCTTCGCTCATCACGAGGACACTGAACTTGCGAACCTCACCGATTCCGGTGGAGCTCACGCTAGCATAGTCGAACTTTCCCCGTAGATCGGTGTAACCATCTTTGAAGAACTTTACCCCTTGAGCGGTATCCGCGTAAACCTTCACGTAAACCTTAGGCAAAGGCTTGCCGGTCTTTTTATGACGAACGGAAAGCAAACCCATCGAATCGCTGAGAGTCGTCTTCAACTCATTCGCATAGACTGCAGCCGAAGCTTTCTTTCCACCCCCAATCACCTCAACGATGACATTACTCGCCTGATATTCAGCAGGAAGTTGGAATACCTTCGCTCCCTTCTTACCTTGTAGCTTCATCAATATTGCCTTGTTTGGCTGAATGATCGCAAAACGCGATGTTCCACTCGAAACAAACGGATTGGTGCTAAACAAAAACTCCAAATCCATCTCGTAATAATTAATAGTTACTTCGGATATATTTTGAAAATCAAGGGTCGCCTGAACCCCATCTACTCCAATACTCAAAGAAGGATCGAGAGTCGCCGCCAATTGTTGTTCCTGCTCGCGGTCTCCTTCTTTAATCACCTCCGGCTGCGCTCCCTGGACCTCGTTAATTTGAGCCGTTAAATCAGCAAAGCGATCGCGCCAAATATCAACTGGATACTCCTTATATTTAGCAGAAATACGGCGAGCCTTCGGAAGGTCAGCTTCGTAGAAAGCTCCATAAGCTTGAAAATAATCGTATTGCATTCTGGTTTTTAGATTTGCGGGTTTGACTCGTTTTAAATGAGCCAAAGCTTCGGTAATCCGATCCTGAAGAAAGAGATAATAAGTGGCGGTCAAGTGATCTAGATCATCGAGATCCTTCTGCTGGCTGAGCATCCCAAGAAATTGGGAATACTGGCCACGAACGATAGGATTAAGGATTCGGTTTTTACCTCCTAAAGTGTGAGCGCGATTATTAATCAATGGCCTGTATTCAAGATGCTCGTAGCGACGCCGACTGACCGGGTTAACCGTGATCAGATCACATGAAAGGGCGACCCCGCATTGATCAAGAAAACGCTCCTGCATCAAAAGCAACTGAGCAATCCCCTCTTTGTGATTGTGCTCCACTGAATAACCCTGAATGACAGGATGATAGAAACCACGAACATTTAAGATCTGTAGCACTTTCCCAAAGAACTTTTCATCTTCCCGGCAGCGCCATGCTATTTTTGCAAGGTCAATTGCATGCAGATTTTCTTTCTCTAGGTATTTAAGAACTTCAGCCTCTTCACCCCACTGACTCATCCAAGCCCACGATGTCTGATCGATACTCGTTGGCTTATCAACCACCTTGAAAGTAAGTCCATCAGCATGAGCAATCACTGCACCAGACTTTGACAGGTGCGCCGGATAGATCATGAATTCGCCAGAAGCAGGGAAATAGAAGGCAATCTCAAGGCGATGAGTTGAATATGGCTCAAGCTGAACCCGCTGGGTTGCGGTGGCTCTAAGTCCCCGAACTGGGATTGCACCTTTTGGAATCTGCGAAAGAATATCAAGCCGCTGACGCGCACTGGTTGGGTTGGTTACAACCACTTGCGCCCCATACACAACCCCTCGAACAAATTCCTGAGTGACAAATTTGTCGATTTTTTGCCCATCTTCCATTCGGAAGCGATCATTGAGCTGAAAATAACTCTGACTCACCAGAAGAGGGGGACGATTATCGGCCATCCCAGCTTCCTTCACCTCACGATGGAAAAACAACACGTTTCCACCCGCCGTAAACTCAAGAGCCCCTTCTTCAATCTTATCTTCATGCTTTGGTGCCTTGAATGGTAAATCAAGGAATGACAATGCGAACATCATTTCCGTGAAGCTGCCTGAAACTTCTCCCAGATACTGCGAACCAAAGCCTGAGCCCACTCCATGCCTCGCCAGATCCAGCCAGAAGCGGTTCTCAGTGACAAGTTCATAGGTCTGATCACTTTGAGGTAGATGGTAATAGTTGTTTTCAGCAAATTCCTTGGTCTGCTCTAGAGCGCGGTAGGCTTGCTGTACTTTTTTGAACCGCTGCCCCAAATCCGTAGCAAATGGATCAACCTCACTTCGCTTCCTTTGGGCGGAAAATTTACTCTCTATCTCTTTAGAAGCAGCCTCCTGTTTTTCAAGCTGCATCCCCGCTTCTGGGCCACCCTCGCTAGCCTCGGAAAGACTTCTACCTAATGACGAATTCACTGAGTTAGCCGCGGCTCCTCCATCAATCATGCCCAGCTTCTCTCCTGCATAGGTATCACCAAAGGCACCACCTCCCACACCAGCTCCAAACCAACGCTTCGTCGAATCAAGATTTGGGGGACTTAGAGCCAATCGATTTTCAAGGTCTAAACCGAGAGCTGCCAATCTCTCACGATCGGATTGCGCGAGTAAAATACGCTCTACAACATTGAGTCGTGCATATTCAAACGATTGATAATATTTAGGCAATGGATTCCCTAGAAGGTAATCATCCATAAAAGAAAGGTCTTTTTTGTTAGCAAGATGAGGACGCACGACCTCTTTGAAAAAGACAGGATCTTTACGTGAGATAAAAAAGCTCAACTCATGGCAAGCGTATTTAGAATAAATTGACTGCTTCTCCTCGACCGCCAAGCTATCCCACTCAGTAATAAAGGAAAACTCCCTCAACGTTGGATCATTTTTGAGAGTTAAAAAGAAACGATGAACCGATCCCAAATGATCATAAACTTCGAATGCTGAATTAAGGAGATCAGGGATCTTTAGAGTGCTTCCCTTCTTTAAGAGAGTAACCTGCTCCTGCTCAGTAAAGTGACGCTTGGGGTCCAACGCATTCGTCAGAAGACGCAAGTCACGAATCTTGGTCTTTGCGTCCGGCAAAGAGATGCTGCGATAAGTTGAACCTTCTGGGTCAACCAAGAGAACGTGAATATGCTGACGATCACCAAAGGCATCAATCTTCATGCTGATACGACCATTTTTGTTCGGGACTAAATTTGGAATCACAACAGGATCTCTTCCTAAAAACTCATAGGACGAAGAGCCAACCGCCCTAGCTTGAGCTTTTATATTTTGGTCCGCCAATTTGCCGCGTCCCACTGGGGCAGCAGCCGGAACTGGCTTGCGATTAAATTTATCGCCAGCTCTTAACAATTCCCCACCCGACTCAGTATCCCGAACAGCCCATGGATTAAGAAGAATCTCGGGACGACTCAGCATATTACCAGCAAACTTTTGAGCATCACGTCGCTCCAAAATATAACGTAGTTCGTCACCTAAATTACGCCCACTGATATAAAGGCTAGGAAGAAATCGTGCCATTCCAGTGCGAAGTCCTACCCTTTGAGAGCCACCGAGGGCGGCAAAAGGATCATTCTCTGGAATAAATCTCGTCGCAATGACATGCACACGAGTCAACGGATCCAAGCCACTCACATCAATCTCTAAAGTCTTCTCATTGGCTTTAACAGATTTCAGATGCGAGGCCTGTCTTGTCGGCAGCTCGAGCATCCGAGCTGAGTTAAATAGGTAGCCCTCCGAAACTATACCCGATCCAACGAACACTTTTATACTCTGATTCGAGGGCTTTAATATCAGGCGATAATCACCCGGCGAAAGAGTCGCGACCAAATAACCATCGATAAATTTGAGACGGGAGAATTCATCCGCAACAAATCCACCGGACCGTAGTGAGTATAAAGCTACCTCACTTCGATTCAAAGAACCTACGAACGGAACTTTGAGTTGCTGATTTTCGGAAAGTGTAATGTTTTCAATTTGATCCCTCCGATCATTTCTAAGAATCCATGTTCTCGATTTCCCACTGGGCCCTTGCACCGTGAGGCTTGATATCCCAATTAGAGCACCGAGATCGAGGCTTCCACCCTCCGTGGTCTTTAGAGTGGTTTTTCGCTGATTCTTAAAAGATTCGTGATTAAATGTCACATTAAGATTCTGCCCCGCAACTGGTTCTGCATTTCGGCCAAAACTTTCGATGCGATATTTCCCATCAATTTTACTCAAATAGAGGTCTTCGACAACGTCGCTTTTAAGCATCTCGTTCGACTTAAAGGACCTAGAATCAGTCAATTCAACAATCTCACCACCTCTACTTGCGATCTTCATTTTCACCCGAAGGGTAGCCACCAAATTTGCGAGACGATCTGGCACTTTGAATTCATGGACGAATTCTCGGTCACCCATCAACTTGAGATCTTGGACGCTCATCATCGCAGGGAATCCTTCTAGATCGGTCGACTTCAATTCCAAAGCAGCACTTTCAATCTCGCTGAGTGAAATCGTTTGACCTGCAACTTCCAAAGTTGGGCGGAGAATTAAACGCCCCTTCCCACCGGTCCGAAGTGACTCTTGATCAAGGTGCATTCCTGCCGTTATCCGGTAATCTTCCCGTGGCAGAGCCAGCTTAGCCATCGTCGCATAACCACTAGAGTCCTGAATCACAACTGAACGAATTCCTGGACTATTGGTAAAAGGAAGCAGTAAACGACCACTCTTATCGCTTTCATATCGGGTTTTCCCAATCCAAAGGGCCGCACCTTTTAAGGGCTGATTGGCCTCATCAAGAATCGTAACCAACTCTCCCTGAGGAACTGTGCGATTAATTAATCCAAGTGCCCCTTTCCGGATGATCGCTCTACTACTTTTGCCACCACCAATAAACTCAATGACCCACAAGCCTCTTCGATTTGGGATTCCCGCAACCCTGAAATCTTTTTCCGCCTTTAGCTGAGGCGCTGCATCAAATTCATGAGATTCGCGAAAGTTCGCAATTAAGCCATCAAGGTCAATATCAGTGCTGACCTCATTTCCAAGACTGCGGTAATAGTTTAAAGTATTGATCTCAAAAACTTTCACGATGAGCTTGGGCACATTTTTGAGATGCATTTTTAAAATCACATTATCGTCGATTGCATAAGTTTCCTGATTCGTCGCGTCAAATTCGATCTCCACCCGGTCCTTCAGAGCTTGAAATTCCGAGGGGCTCAGTAAGGCAGCCCAATCTGACGGCTTCCCAATTCCGTTAGTAATCTTACTTTCAGCAAAAATACGCCGGAGCCAACTCTCACTTAAATAAGGCGCAAACTTGGTTGTGTCCTGATCATCTTTCAGGAACTTCAAAAGATAAGATTTTACCAAAGACTCATCCCCCCCTTGCGCGGAAGGAAGAGTAGTCACCTTACGGTAATCCTTTCCCAGATCCGCAGGATGACGCCATACCACCGGTTGTGTTTCGCGCCACTTGGGGTTCAAGTAGCTAACATTTCGAGGAAGAGCTAAATAATCCAAAAATCGCTTCTCATTCTCTTTCCCTTGCGCCCGATCATGAATAAGACGTTGATAAAGAATGTGACCCTTCAAGGAATTGAACAATGGTGGCAAGGTTGCGATAAATCTCTCAGCGCGAGTCAGGTAGGCCTCGCGAACAGTCTCCGATGCCGCCATAGATTCATCGGTATTAGGTAGAAGCCGAAGCATATAGGTTTCCACAAACGCAGCTGAATTAATCACGTCAGCTTTTAATGCTAATAACTCTTCAAGCTGAGATTTCGTTAGTAAACGGTGAATTCGAAATTCACCAAACCCCTTACTTTCCTTACTCTTAAGATCAGTATGAATTAGCGGAATCAACCTTGGCAGATCTGGAGTCATAGAACGGGAAAGGAGGTCCCGTAGTTCGGCCGTCGACAACTTAGGATCCCCTTCTAAAAATCTGTAAAATCCCGATGTTTGGAGGTTCTGGAGTGAACTTGAACGTCCCAAGGCATCATTAAGAAACGATTTCCAAGAGACGAATTTGGGGTCCAAACTCGAAGGGTATTTTACTTCCCTCGCTTTACCTTCCTGTTGATGATTTAAGGTCAACCCCATTTCACGCCGCAGATAGGCCAAAGTTGCTTCCGAATCATCAGAATATCGAAACAAGGCTTCTCGATTCTCAATCTGCTTCCTTTTGCCAGAATTACGAAAGCGGTTTTTCCACTCTCCCAGAATACGATTTAATTCGTTGAGCTTCCTTTCATTCTGAAAATGGAGAGAATAGTAGTAGTAATAATCTTCTGTTCCTGGAATTAAAAGCTGCAGTGCTTTCTCCCGATCTGAAGCCAAGGCGAAATCATCAATGAATCCAACATCCTGCTGCGCTCTGAGGTTGGAGCTCTGACTCACAACGATTAGAGCACAAAGCGCAATAATCCAGCGACGGCATATCCATGGTGATTCAATCTTATTCATAAGTCGTATTATTGGCCAAGCCCATCAGATCAACGCCGCAATTTTCGGATCAATATGAAGGATATGGCTTCTACCAGTTAGGAAACGCCAGCTGAAGACTTCTTGGAAGAAAATCCGTTTTTTTTACATTTCTCGAAAATGATTGGTAGAGGTGAGTTCTTGGGGCTCCAAGCTACGAGATCCATGAGTTCCCTAAGATTGAGAAATTCAAAAAACTCAGTGGAGGCCTTCGCAATTCTAATCTGCACAAGCGACACAACAGAAAGGTGGACTGCTTGCCCTTAAGGCAAGACACAGGCTAAAGCCTTTGAGAATAGCTCCGAAGGCTTAGCTAGGTCTAGACCATCAATTGAGGTCACGGCTCTCAACCGTCGCAGCGCATTACTAAGCCAAATCTCATCACAACTCTTTAGGTCAGCCATCGCCCACTCCACTTCCCGAACCTCGATATGCCGCATGACCTCTTGCCGCATCACTCCCGGGAGGCAGCCAGTTTGAAGAGACGGAGTGTAAATCAAACCATTCTTTGCAAAAAAGAGGTTGGAAATACAGCCTTCACAAATTTCCCCTCGTGTATTTGGTCGAATCACTTCATCAACACCAGACTCACGAAGAAGAAACATATTCTCAGCATACGAAGTGCACTTAATTTGCGCCAGCGGGCTTTGTTCATTTATCGGACAATCGGAAGTCACAACATGGATTTCAGCCTGATCCTCCAGCAACGATTCAGCCGAGATTAAACATCCCTCACCTAGGGTCACCCTCAACCTTGCCGACAATAACTGATTGGCCACAATCACCCTGCGTATCCAATCAAGAAGAACTAACTGGTCAGGAATTTGTAAGCCCAATTTTTTAGCAGAATAAGCCAGTCTCTCAAAATGTTGGTTCCAAAGACACGGCTCACCCTTCTCTGCACGAATAGTTTCGAAGACACCTTCACCACGCAAGAACACCCCATCCGAAACCCGAAGGGTGAATTCCCCTCCTTCGATTAAGTGGCCATTCCAAGATACGATCATAGACACAGCTTTAGCTACACTTTAAGAACTCAACAAGCCTTGAACTTCCTCGCGCACTTCCATCTCGCCCAACCTACCGACGGATCACGAATCGGAGCTTTGCTTGGCGACTTTGTCCGCGGCACCCCAGAAAGCCTACAAACCCGATTCCCACCCGAGGTTGTTGATGGAATAATCCTTCACCGTGCCATCGATCGATTCACCGACAGCCATCAGATTTTTTTAAAGTCCAAAAAATTTCTAAGCCAACCAAGACAACGCTTTGCAGGAATTATTATCGATATCTACTTTGATCACTTTCTAGCGCAATTCTGGTCGAACTTCTCCGAGGTCTCGCTAAAAACTTTTACTGCCGAGATATACGAAACACTCGAACGCCGAACCGCCTGGCTCGGCCCCGAGATTAGCCAGATTACGAAACGCATGAAGATAGAGAACTGGTTGGAAACTTATGGCACCATTCCCGGTCTTGCCCTGACTTTTCGAAAAGTCAGTCAACGACGCACATTCCTAACACCACTTATCGGAGCCGAAGAAGATCTGAAGAATCACTATCAGTGTTTCACGACAGCTTTTCGTAGCTTTTATCCCGAAGTGATGTCGCTCGCTTCCGAAAGAAATCCGGGTGGCCCATTCAGCTCACCATAAAAATTTCTGCCCGAGATCCGACCGATCATTTCAAGTTCCATCTTTAAAGATTCACGGGCAGGCGGAGCGCCTGTCTTTGATCTTCCACACTGAGTAAATGTGGCGAAACCAACTTTATCTTCACTCCGCGAGAGTAAAGTAAGTAGCGGCCGATCAGCTTCGGTCTTTAAAATCAAAGGATGCATCCAGCAAGATGTGGGCTTGTAAAACCACGGATGCCTTCCCTCTTGAACCCCTCGAATCTGCCAGAGACAACGATGCTTCTCATCAAGAAAAACACAGCGAGTTTTGGGGAAATGCGCCGGAAAATCATTTGCTAGATGGCCTAATGGCGCCGCTACTGTCTCAGTCTTTAAGCGCCCATCCTCAAGCTCAATAATGCCTTCGCAATCCTGGCTCAAAACCTCAGCCTCCTCGGGTGACAAAATCACCCCATCGTGGCAACAGGTCGCGCGACACCTTGCAAGCTCGCAGACCGGCAAAGGCTTTTCGAACGCGTGGTGATCAACCGCAGCTTCAGCAAGCGCTAAAGCTAACCCTTTGATGGTCTCGCGAAATATCGTAACCGGTTCTGAAGACAAAATCTAAAACTATTACTCGCCAGAATCTTCCTGATCTTCAGGTTTGTTATGCTTGTCCTCTGAATGTTTATCCGCCTCACCATGCTTAAAAAGATTGATGGTATCACTAGACTTAGGGGTCTCCGATTCCCACTCATGACGTTCACAAGAACCTAACCCAAGAGCAATCATTGCTGTAAGAACCGAAAAAACTTTCATTGCAGACGTTCGATAGTCGAGGCTGGTGGAAATGGCAACCCCGCTTTTCGCCTGAAAACTAGATAATTTGGCGAGTATCAAGGTAGGTGTTAGCTAGCGCGATCGGAAATTCTTGGGCCGTTTCATCGAGAGTAACGATACCATCAGCTTTGAGTGTGGTGAGCACATCCTGCCGCTCAGCTGCATAATCATGGGCCGCGAAATACCCAAGCGCATCCTCAAAACTCCTCAAATCCTTATCGAGCATCGCGCCAATCCCCGATTCCCTGAGGCTGGCGAATACCACTACATGCTTCTGACGAAGCTTCTTTAACGGCTCTCGAAGCTCGTCTGAATCTTCCCCGCGCAGATTTGTCATCACGACTACCATAGAGCGTCGCTGTTGATACTTGAGTAATCGCTCAGCAGCCTCGGAAAAATCACTCGGAAAAGGAGACGTTTCGTAATCGTATAAATGATTAAGGACCGTCGTCATAGAGCTAATACCTTTAACCGGCGGAAGCCAACGATCGGTTCCTCCAAAACTAAGAATACCAACTTGGTCTCCCTGACGCAGAGCCACATAAGAAATCAGGAGCATCGCATTCAAACAATGATCAAACTGACTAATCTCAGCATCGAGTGTTCGCATCCGGCGACCACAGTCGAGCATCAAAATCACTGACTGATCTAACTGCTCTTGGAAATCACGACTGATCAAACTTTGCCGTTTGGAACTTGCCTTCCAATCGATCTGAGAAAGTGAATCACCCATTTGATAGTCACGAAGCTGGTGGAAATCACGACTCAGCCCAGCACGGTTTTTTCGAATGATTCCGGTATGTTCCTGCCGATGGGCCATTGCCATTAAGGCATAACTTAAAACCGGCTGATAGTTGGGATAAACTTTGACTTTTCCCTTATCACCAATCTTCACACACCTTGACCAAAAACCTAACAATGACGTCATCATGATGTGGGTCTTTCCGAAATCGATCTCTCCCCGTTGTAAGAGAGTAATCGGATAATTCAGGTCAAGGTAGCCACTGCCTTTAATCCAACCACGCCACGGAAAGACGTCACATTCACAGCGACTTGGAATACCATCAAACACACCAACATAAAGAGGTCGATTGCTTAAATTTATGATCCTCAATTTCACTTCCCCCTCTACTCCAACCGCCATCCGCCCGGGGAGGATCCTCTCTGCCAAAGGGAATTTGGACACCAACACCACAACCGCCTCGAACAAAGCAAGAAACCCTAAGACTCCGCCAAGAAGCCCCCACCATCCTGATACTGGAGGATACAAGGATCCAGCCAAACCCATCAAGGTCCAGAGACTCAAAAGCGCAATGAGCGCGCGCGTAGGACGAAGAGGCATTACTGGGAATTAGAGCCTTGGAGCTATCACGGTATCGAGAGAAGAACTCAAAAGATCATCAATATTTTGCCCGCTAATTGCGACTTCCGGCGCAACCTGAATTCTATGCCGAAGCACCGGAAGTGAGGCCTGCTTAACATCATCAGGGATTACGTAATCTCGCGCCCCCATGATGGCGTAAGCCTTCGCGACCTGCACAAGGCTGATTGCACCTCGCGTTCCAGCACCTAAACTCATGCCGTGAGATTCTCGGGTTAGTCGAGTCAGCCGCAAAGCGTAATCAATTACTTCAGGGACAACCCTGACCATGGCAGTTAAGCGTTGCGCCTCAATGATCGCAGCTGAATCACAAACCTGCTCGACGCCACGTGGATCCAACCCCTTAGCGCCTGGAGCGGAGGTCACGGCAGAAACAACCTGAAGCTCTTCAGCCATAGTTGGATAGTCGATGATTACCTTCATCAAAAAGCGATCCAATTGAGCCTCAGGAAGCGGGTAAGTTCCCTCTTGTTCTATTGGATTCTGCGTTGCAAAGCACATAAAAGGAGGAGAAACCGGAAGTGATTCCCCATCAATCGTCACTTGCTGTTCCTGCATTACCTCAAGAAGAGCCGCCTGAGTTTTCGCAGGTGCACGGTTAATCTCATCCGCCAAAAGAAGGTTGGTAAAAACAGGACCACGTCGGGTTTGGAAAGACTGGCTCTTCATATCAAAAAGAGTAAATCCAGTGATATCAGATGGCATCATGTCTGGGGTGAATTGAAGGCGACCAAACTCGCCCCCAAATGTGCTCGCGAGCGCTAGCACCATGTGGGTCTTACCAAGGCCGGGTTTACCTTCTAAAAGAACATGACCACCGGCAAGAAGAGCCGCGATGATCTGATTCACGGTATCACTCTGGCCGTAGACGACCTTCTGAATCTCGAAACGGAGGTTATCAGTTAATTGGCCAACCTTACTGAGATCAGGAATCTCTGGTGTGGCCTGGGGATAGGGATTATTTTCTGTCATCGTTTAAAAAGAATTTGGAGTTTTTGCGCCACCTTTAAGATATGGCCAGGATCTTTGGGAGGATCGATAGTAAATACTTCAGCTACCTCATCACGGGGCAAACCGGACTCCTCAGCCAATCGAACATAGAAACTTTCAGGATCTCCCTGATTTTCGCCTTCAAGCTGATATCTAAGGGGTCGCACGAGGTGCTCTAGTTCCCCGGTCCGCCAAAGAAAGCGAGCCGATGTGATGAGTGACTCGCCATAAGGTTGGCGCTTGACCGAGTTGTCCCGAAGAATTGGCCCAAAGCGCGGAATGCGCATCCAGAGCCACGCAACTAGCAAAATAAATCCCGCAATCACGACCATCCAACCTTCCTTCCAGACCAGCCCAAAAAAGGAGTTTGAGGAACCGTAAAGAAAAACGATTTTTCCTGTGCTACCATACCGCCCCGACAAATGGTCCAAAAACTCGGCATGATCTGCCCGTGCAAGGTAAGGATTTCGGAATGGCCTTGCATGAGCGAGCACGAGCACTTCCCCGTCTCCATAATTCATTCCAACCATTCGCGATTCTTCAGCTTGAGTTTGAATCAAGTTTCGACCCTTTTCAATCTTTAGAGCAACCTTACCTTCAAATTCCAAGCTGTATCCGCCCCACTCTTCCTTGGTTTTTACCAAGTCCCAAGGACGTGAAAGATGCCCTCGGTTTTTTGAATCCTCTTCCGCTCCTTGGTAAGAATATTCGCTCGAAGAAATCTTAAATTGCTCCAAGACATGGTCTAAGCCATCGTAATAACCCGGTTCGGACACACCCATACCTGAACCTGATTCAGTAAAATCATTCCTATCGGGTTCCCCTCCTTCGATTGTAATCACAAGATTCCCTCCTTGATTCACCCAGTCCAACACCCGCATCGCAATCCCTTTCGTACGAAGAAAGGAACCCGGCAAAATAATCATCTGCGTCTCGTCATCGTAGTTCAACCAAGTCCGTGAACTCTCAACATCCCAGCCCTGCTGATTAAGATACCTCTCAGCAGCCAAATACGGGTTAAGACGGGCCTTCCCGACATAGCCGATTGGGATTTCTTCAACCTTTCGGCGTTCTTCTTTTTGACCGCAACCCGAAAAAAGGACCAGAGCTAAGAAAACAAAATATTTCATTTCTGCCCTCCCTCCTGAAATGGCCACTCTTTCCAAAGCTGATTAATGATTTTCTCATTAGGACTGCGACGCGCATAGGCTTGTGAAATCCAGGCATTGGTCAACAAGGAAAAGTAAGAAGCACTAGCAATCTCTCCCCTAGAAACGACTCTGCGAAGGCAATCCATTTCAGTATCGCTCTCCTCGATCTCAACCAACTGCCGGGTCACAAGCGATGAAATAGCTCCTCGATAAAGAAGCCCAAGAGCTTCTTGATACTTTCCACTTTCCCACATCTTACGTGCCTTCATGAGAAGATCAGATGGAAGATTTTCAGGCTCCACATTCAGACCCGCCACAGTAGTCACCTTCTTAACTTCTCCTTTGGAATCTTGCGGTCTACCGCGGAACACATGGAGATTATGAATGACGACCCAGATCAAGCCAGCGATGGCAGCAATCACGATAATCCAAAAAATAAATTGTCCGATCCCGGCGAACACCCCATCCCCCGCCTTGGAATTTGAATCACTAGATTCTTCTCTTTCGTTATCCTCATAAACCGCGCGAGTATTCACCTTGAATTCCTCCTGATTTAAAACCCTTTGCGCATCTTGATTGGCTTCCACCCGCGCTGATGAACCAAACATCACTAACCCCAACAAAATAAGACCCAGTCTCTGCCCAAGTCCTTTAAACTTCAATTCAATATCCCAACCTTCGGCCCAAGTCCGCGTATTCACATAAAGTCCAAATCCTGCTCCCGTGTAAAACCAAGCGACGACAGAAACCGCGTTGAGATAGCACACTCCTAAAATTACCCAAATCCAATTGGGTAGGAATTTAAATTCTCCTTCCAAAAAAGCATCCCAACTCAGAAATTCGCTTATTTCCACGCCCTCCGGTAACATCAAAAAAGCGAAGTAAATCTGACTCCCACAAAGTAGAAGCTCCATCAGGAGACAGATACAAGTCAGCCCGATTGCTGAGCTTGCACTGCGATAAGAAAGCGTTTTACAGCGTGCCTTATACCGAGCACCCGCCAAGCCCTCAAGATAGCGGATTGGTAACACTAATGAACGACTCAATGACGAACGATAAAATAAAAGTCCGAACACCACACACCAGAAGAGAAAAACGAACCCAGCCTTTGAATTTTCTTCGTCACCACTATCCGAATGAAGAAACCATCCAAGGGCAGTCAAAATCACACCTATGAGGACCAGCCCCTTATTTTTAGAAACTTCGGCGGGTAACACCTTCATGCTGCCTCGCCAAGTCGAATGCTCCCCAAACAGACTCCGACTCAAGGGATGAAGCGCGACACATTCCCAAATCGGCTTTAACCACCAAATCAAAAAAATACCCCAACCTACCGATTGATGGCAGATGCCCAAAATCAGAAGTCCCAACGGGAAGACTGAGGTCATCCACCCCTTGAGGAGCGCAATAGAATGTTCACCAGTCAAGCGGAGCCCCAAATCGATAGCCTCCCACTGCGTGCGGGGTCGAATCTCCGCCGTCACTTTCTCAAGTTCCACGCCCGCCCCCTTCCTACAAAACCAAAATAAAGAAGATGAAGAACCCAGAAAGCACTACCCACCATATATTTAAGATTGGTATCAATCGGCCGGGCCGACCAAAATCCTTCGACCACTGCCGCTAGAGCAGTCATACAGGCACCCCCTATTAGCAAAGGAAGCCCGCCACGACCCGCGCGTGTCAACGCCTCGCCTCGCGTGAATTGCCCCGGAGCAAGCAAGGCAAACCCGATCTTCAAACCTGCCATTCCCACCACCAGCATACCAAGAAGTTCGAAAGACGAATGTCCTGCGACAAACTTCCAGAGCAACTCTGGATCACCGGCATATTCCACATATCCAACTACTGCCCCTAGATAGAGCCCATTGTAAATCAGGAAGAACAAAGTCCCAATTCCGAAAAAAATCCCTCCCGCAAAAATCCGAAAGTCAATCCCTACATTATTATTAACATAGTGAGCGAACATCATAAAGTTTGACCCATGTTTCTGGCGTAAATACTCCACGCTGTCAGCTTCCTTTCCGTACATCCCCTCGATATCTGACATCGCCTCGGCACCCAACAGAGCCTGAATCCACTCGATCTCTTTGTCCGCTGAAAACCACATCGCAAAAAAGGGTCCAAAAAACACGAAAGAAGCTACTACGAAAAGTTTCCATTCTCGACGAAAAGTAGCAGGAAAAGTCCGGAGGAAAAAACGGAGAAACCCCTCTCCAAACGCACCCCTCTTACGATGAATCTGACGATGCCCCACAATCGCCAAACCGTTCAAGCGATCGCAGATTCTTTGCCCGAACATTCGATACTGTGCCAACGAAAGGTCATAACAAATCTTACGAAATCGCGACGGCAGCTTGTGACTATCCAAATTTTCTTTCTTACCTTTCGAGCTTTCCAACTGTAATTCAAAAGCCTTCCAATCGGAGCCGTTTTTGTTTTCGAATTCGTGCCGATTCATCGTTGTTCCTCCAACCAGTGTGCCATTCCCATCAGCTTCGAAACTCCCTTAAGTCCGACTTCTCCTGTCATTTTTTTAAGATGATTGGATAACTCCACGCGGCGAGCTTCAGACCACCCACCACTTCGATACCGAAACGCAAGAATCGCCGCTTCCTCCTCCCGACTTAATGAAAAATTAACAGGCACTTTTTCCAAAGGTGGAGGTCCAGGAATGACCGGGTCGATTCGGGGCTTAGAATAAACTACGAGAGTCCCGGCCGCCAGATCACCTAGACGTTGAAACCTCGAATGAAAAAAGACGATGAGAGGCAAAAACGGAAATATCACTTCAACACCTCTAATAAAGTTACGAATCATTGACGCCCCCATTGTGATCCCTGCTCCAGCCTCATTCACTACCCGTAATCCAAACGCTCGTTTGCCTATCGTGGCACCCCATGGACCAATTTCAAACAAAACAGGGTAGAACCACCAAATCACAAAGAAGGACAAAAGGTAAACCCCCTCCGAAACAGCTTCCCCTAGCACAGGGGAGATCAAATTGATAATCAAATACAAAAAGATCAAAGCGACCCCTTCGATGATCAAATCGAGAAGCCACGCGATTAGGCGCAAAAATGGTCCAGCCGTCCGGAGATGGATCTCCATTCCCTCGGCGAGTTCCACCAACTGGAGAGTATCAATACGCCGCTTTGAATCTAACATCGAACTAGCGTTAGACGCTATCGGGCATCAACCTGACGTAAAGCTCCCATTTAATCAGGGAAAACAATAGCTCTCTTTCCGTCGATAATAGTGCGGTCATGAACATGATAACGAATCCCTCGTGCTAAGGCAGATCTCTCGCAATCGCGACCCAAACGTACTAAATCAAGCACACTGTGATGGTGCTGAACCCGCTCGACTTCCTGTTCAATAATAGGTCCGGCATCGAGTTCTCCAGTCACATAGTGACAGGTTGCTCCTATAAATTTTACACCCCGTTCGTAGGCCTGCCGATAAGGATTAGCGCCGATAAATGCCGGAAGAAAGCTGTGATGAATATTAATCATTCGGCCACTGTATTTCTCACACATCCAAGAAGGCATAATTTGCATGAAGCGAGCTAGGACGACCAACTCAACTTGCTGTTCCTCAAGCAATGATTCTATCTCACGAAAACCGACTTCCTTATCTTTGCCCATCTCAACCAAATGAAATGGAAGTCCAGCGTTCTCAGCGATCTCCTTACAATCTAAACGATTCCCGATGACCGAGGTGATCTCAATCGGCATTTCGCCTAACTTGGTCCGCCATAAAATTTCGTTGAGGCAATGGTCGGTCTTCGTGACCAAAACTGCCGTTCGCATTTTATATGGTAAGCGGCGGAAATGCCAGTCAGCTTTAATTGCCCGCCCCAAAACTTCAAAACTTGCGATGAAGTCATCAACTGACACTTCAAGGCTTTCGGTATCAATCTCGAGTCGCGAATAAAAGATTCCACGCTTTTGCTCAGTAAATTGATTAAATTCGACTAAGTTTGCACTGAATTCGGAAGCATGATTAGCAATTTGAGCTACTAATCCATGTTTATCAGGACAACTAAGTTTCAAAATAAGACCCTCACGCATGGGCGTTCTTTGGACCAATAGATCAAAAAGCTCAAGCCCGACCCTCACAAATCCGCTTAAACACCAAAGATAAAAGGGCCCATCATCGGAAAATTGATTGATCAATCGACATGAAGAACAACTTTGATCTTATTTAGAAAATCTCGTCACATGCGCCTTTGCAATCGCGAGAAAGTCCTCCACCACACCCTTAGCCTTTCCTTGATACATCGCCCCGATAACCAAAGGAGGGAAATTTGGCAAAGCAAGGGGCTTCACACCTTTGGGATTGGGAAGATCCGGAATGAAAATCCCAATCCCAACACCAAACCCACGCACTACAAAATCACGTAGCACGTCGGTAGAGTTTACCTCTACCGAAACTGGCCAATTTACCTCGTGCCGATCAAATTCTTTCTGAAAAAGTTGCTGTAAAATTTCGTTTGGAGGCAAGCCAATTAAGGGTTCCTTTCCGATCAGTCCCGTTTTTGAATAAGGATCCTTCTCTAGAAATTCTTTCCAGGACTTGGCTTTCGAGTTAGCAGGCACCCAAAGAACTGTCGGTATTTTCAGCAAAGGTTCGCTTTTTAAACCCTCCGACATCTTCCCGCCAATCACGCCGATCGCGACATCTACCTGCTGAGAAGTGACGAGCCCATGAATATCTGACGGTGCCACCTCGCGTAGTGATAATTTAAGTTTTGGTTCTTTTTTCTTCAAGGTCTCCAAACAATCTGGGAGATGGTTCCTCAGTGCGGATGCAGTCGCGGCAAGCCGTAAATGCCGACCTTCCTCCCCTCGTAGCTTTTCTTCAAGATCTCCAAGCCCGGAAAAAAAAGGGTAAATATAATCATAAAGTTTCTCACCCGCCGGTGTCAGAGCAAA
>DCQM01000188.1:0-1311 GCA_002323895.1 Akkermansiaceae bacterium UBA1518 | reverse complement strand
CCATAAGGCATCTTTCTTACCGCTGCGGTAATCCCTTCAAACTTTGCCACAAAGTAAAACAATTCAAGATGGTGGATATTCATTTTTAGAAAACCTATTCAAGACGCTTCATCAATTCAATCAATGTTTATTAGAGATCCATCAACCCAAAAGGGGTCACGATCTCTGCTTGCGACTTTGCTCATAAATAATCACGGACCGAGCTCTTTTCCCATCCCTCGGGATCTTATCTGGTCACTAAACTTTTCCTCAGGGTCCAATACTTTTGATTCATTGCCTTGACTCATCTTAACTTCGGTATTGAGCACCTTAGGTTGCTTGGAATCGTCAAGATTTCCCTTTTTCTAGAGTCCTTCCCTTCATGACTCTCAGCTCAGCTTTTTTGGCTTCACATTTTCTAAATCTCGTTGGCAAGATCGCTTGAAACAAATCCTTCAGTGTAAAAGATCCCCCCGTGAGAATTGTATTACAGAGAGTAAATGAAGCTTCTGTCTCGATTGAGGGAAATAAGATCTCCGAAATCGGGCCAGGCTTACTCATCTTTCTTGGAATCGAATCTTCTGACGATCAAACCGACATCAATTGGTTAATACGAAAAATTATCAACATGAGGATCTTTGACGATGAAAACGGAAAAATGAACCTCTCCCTCCAAGATAAACAAGGCGAAGCTTTAGTCGTTAGCCAATTCACCCTCCACGCCTCGACTAAAAAAGGAAATCGACCTAGTTTTATCAAGGCGGCACCTCCCAAAATATCAAAACCTCTCTACCAATCGTTTTGCGAAACATTCTCAAGGGAAATCGGTCCCCCACTTAAACGAGGGCTCTTTGGAGCAATGATGGAAGTCGCCCTAGTCAATGATGGCCCAGTCACCATCATAATGGACTCGCAAGATCGCGAATGAATCATTCTTTTAAGCGAATTGAAGTCCCGCAATACATACAGCGGAACCAGTGAAAAATTAACAACTGAAAGCTGGTTGGTAAAATGTATCCCAAAAAGGGAATATGGTGGGCTTGGGGGTTGCGACGACAAGATTTTGCCTGGAATAAGGGCTGTCCACAAACACGGCATTTTACTGGACGCGCAAACATCGAATACATTAACGCTAAAATCACCAAAACAGCGGGGACAGCTGCAGACCAAATCACAAGCTCATGATCATCCTTGAAAAGCAAAAGAGCCCCACCTGCCATGAGTGAAAGCGGAATCAGAATTAGCGTTAATACGGTCAAAAAAGCCCCTAGCTTCACCCTAAATGGTTGAGGGTGAAGAACCCCACGGATATAAGTCCGGGAGTGCAATTTC
>DCQM01000190.1 GCA_002323895.1 Akkermansiaceae bacterium UBA1518 | reverse complement strand
AGTGAAAGTGATGAACAGTCTGGCAAATCAACACCTGAAAACGAAAAATCGAATCAAAACGAAAATCAAAGTAATGAGGGAGAGAGTAAACAGGGCAATAAAAATAAGGCACAAGGAGAGAGTTCCAATCTAAAAGATGATCCTAATGCTCCGGAAAATGAAACGCCCCGCGAAAGAGCTCGGCGGCTCCTAAAGCAATATTCCGACTTTGGGGGAAAGGCTCCACGAAGGATACGGAGGCCCTACAATCGAAGCCCACACGATTGGTAATTTATGAAACGACTATCGTGAGATTTTTCGTAATCATTTCATTTCTGATCCTTACTAGAGGCAGTAACCTCCTAGCTAAGGACACTCCGGTGATCGAGACAAAGCTCGACAGCTCGATTATTGTAGTTGGGGAAAAAACCTACCTTACGGTATGGGTCGAGAATCTGACGCTAATCGATTGGCCAACCACCCCAAAAGCCGCCCCTCTTGCTCTAAAGCGAGAAGCGCAACGCCGATATCAAATTAATGGAAGGATCCGTGAAGGCTTCCGTTATTTAGTTTCAGCTTTCGAACCAGGGATTTACAAGGTTCCCCCGTTTGAACTCGAAACTAACTCCGGAGTGATTCGCTCAAAAAGCCACACTCTTCGAGTGGCACCAATCAATAGCCTCGAAACTCATGGCATAAAAATCAATGGAGAAGTCACTCCGTATTTGACCGGTGTCTTCCTTAAGAAGACCAACCCTTACTTAGGTGAAACACAGGACGTCGAAGCTAAGCTGTATCTTTCCCAAGCAGCGCCTCACTTACTTCGGTTATCAGATGGGAACGTCATCAACCTTAAAAAGGATGGTCTCGCAGCATGGCGCTTCACTACAACGTCTGAACCTACTGGATATCTTGATTATGATGGACATCAATTCGCGGTATACACCTACTCTAGTTCAATCAATGCGCTTCAGGCCGGATCTCTTATTCTTGGACCTGGGTCGACCAACGCCACCTTACTTCGTCGACAAATGGTTCGCGGGGGCTTTGCCACCCGTTCCTTTACCGCAAAGATCGACTTCCCTTCTGTTCAGCTAGATGTCCGACCTCTTCCTGAAGGAGCTCCATCCGGTTTTGGTGGAGCCGTCGGAACATTTTCTATTAAGGTTCGCCCCCTCAGTCTCGAACTCGAGCTCGGAGCGTCACTCACCGTTGAAACACGTATCACGGGTTCGGGGAATATCGATCAATTCCCTGGACCGAAATTGATCGATTTGAACAAAGATTGGAAACAATTTGAAACAATGGCTAAGCCGAGTGGCGGTGAACGCCGTTCGAGCTCAGGAACCGCCGAGTTCTCGCACGTCCTAAGACCTCTAAAAAAGGTAGAGGCTCTTCCCCCTTATCGCTTCATTTACTTCGATCCATTACTTGAGAATTACGAGGTGAAGGAATCTCTTCCTTTTCCGATAAAAATCACCGGAGAACCTCTTTCCCCAAAATCCCTTCGAGAAGCTCTGGAGTTCCTTCCCCTTGGCGAACGTCCGCTAAAAGCTTTTGGCAAATCATCCCCGCTGAACAAGTGGGCGTGGCAAATCATCCCGGCTTTAATTACCTGCTCAATTCTTGGAATTGCATTCCGTAACAGGCTCAAAGCTCGCCATATCACTTTAGCGCCTCGTAGGGAATTTGAAGACAAGCTTAAAGGAGTAACTTCGGCAAGTAATGACCGAGTGACATTCTTTCGAGAGGCGGCCCGTTTCGCGACGGAGCACGATGCAGCTGAGGGGCTCGAAGAGATTTTCAAAATACGGGATGAGATCTGCTTTCAGCAGGACCCGAAACCGGAACCCCTTAAACCAAGTGAAAAAAAGCGAGTTTTGACCCTCCTTAGGACATTGTCTCCGCTCTTACTATTTTCTATCACCATAGGAACCTTGATTCAGACTAGTAAGGGAATTGACCACTCTCCCGAAGAAGCCAAAGCCGACATTCTTGCATCAATGGAAGCAGGAGCGGTAAGAGAGCATCTTCATAACTTAGCTATTTGTGAACTGAAGCTAGAAAACTATGGCGAAGCTTCATTGTGGGCTCATCGATATCAATTACATGGTGGTGATAGCACCAAACTGATGAGCGAATTACCAGGGCTTCACGCCCGTTCACCGGAGGGAACTGAATGGCTATCGTTCCTACCTAAATGGGTTTATTTTCAAATCTTCATTCTGGGGGTTTGGTCCCTTCTTATCGCTATTCTGACAACCTGGAACATCTTTGGAAATAAGCGTAAACCTCTTCTGGTCACCTACTTCGTTTTTACAGGTTTGGGGCTCATAATCGGAATTACCGGGATGAAGTTCTATCCAGAAGGGATAAGCTTCGAGCCCCTGAGGGAGTTATCAATCGTGACAGAGAAAACACCGCTGAGAAGCCACCCTTTTGAGGGAGGTATTACAATCCGGGAGAACGTGGTAGGGAGCCTGTGTCGAGTCAAAGTAACTCGAGCAGGCTGGTCTATGATTAAGCTCCCTGAAGGCGGCACTGGCTGGGTCAGGATGGCCGACGTGTCCCCTATCTTAGAGTAAATCGGCAGCATCCAATTGATTCGCCTCTCAATTCTTTAGGGAGTAGAAACACCAGCTTTCTTTTGCTTCTTGCGAGCCTTGGCTTTGAAAGAAACCTCCTTCGCGTCCTTTTTAACTTTCGCTGTAACGTGTTGGTCCTCCTTTACAGCACCAGAAAGAATGGCTTCAGCAAGAGGATCTTCAAGCAGTTGCTCAACCGCCCGGCGCATTGGACGAGCTCCATAGTCAGGATCATAGCCCTCGGTGACGATGAGGTCGCGTGCGGATTCCTCGAGCACAAGATCGATCTCCTTTTCAGCAAGCCGCTTTATCAACTTAGCAACCTCTAGATCGACAATCTCGTTAAGACTCTCTTTCTCAAGCATCCGGAACACCACGAGCTCATCTAGTCTATTCAGGAATTCCGGCCGGAAATGCTTCTTAGCGACGGCATCTATTTTAGCCTTCATACCTTCGAAGTCTGCCTCATCCTCAGCCATTGCATTGAAGCCTAATGTCGTTTGGCGTTTGATACTTTCAGCCCCGACATTCGAGGTAAGAATAATGATCGTGTTCCTGAAATCAATTTTACGACCGAAGCTATCCGTGATCATCCCTTCCTCCAAAATTTGAAGCAATAGATTCATGACGTCTGGGTGGGCTTTTTCAACTTCGTCAAAAAGAATAACCGAATATGGACGGCGCCTCACGGCTTCAGAGAGTTGACCGCCCTCCTCATATCCAACATACCCCGGAGGTGAACCGATAAGACGACTTGCGCTAAACTTCTCCATATATTCCGACATGTCGATCTGAATGAGCGACTCCGGATCACCGAACATGAAGTTGGCAAGATTTCTAGCAAGGTAGGTTTTCCCCACACCAGTTGGCCCCAGGAAAAGAAACGAACCTATCGGGCGACGGGGATCCTTGAGATCAGCACGCGATCGCCGAAGGGCCTTTGAAATTGCCACAACAGCCTCATTCTGCCCGATGACGGTCTCCCTGAGATTCTCCTCCATTTTTAACAGCTTAGCGGCTTCCTTCTGCTCCATACGCTGGAGCGGAACACCTGTCCACTTCGAGACCACCGACATAATATCGTCCTCATTGATATCAACGATCTTCTCTTCGCTTTCACCACGCCACCCCTCGATTTTATCATCGAGCTCCTTTCGGGTTGTCTTTTCTTCGTCACGAAGAGCTGCGGCTTTTTCAAAATCCTGATCGTTAATTGCAGAAACCTTCTCATCGTTAATCTCCGCGATGCGCACTTCCAATTCCTTGAGTCCGATAGGGCGCGTCATAGTCTGAATTCGGGCACGGGCACCCGCCTCGTCGACAACATCGATAGCCTTATCGGGTAGAAAGCGACTTGTGAGATAACGAGATGTCAACTTCACCGACGCCTCAAGAGCCTCTTCAGAGTAGCGTACCTTGTGGTGGCTCTCATACTTCTCACGGAGACCTTTCATGATTTCTATAGCATCTCCAGTTGAGGGTTCATTAACCTTAACTTGCTGAAAACGACGCTCCAAAGCAGAATCCTTTTCAATGTGCTTTCTAAACTCATTAAGAGTGGTGGCACCGATACATTGCAGCTCAGCGCGACTCAAGGCGGGCTTAATAATATTCGAGGCATCCATCGCTCCCTCAGCCGAACCCGCGCCAACAATTGTGTGTAATTCATCAATGAAGAGGACAACGTTCTTCACCTTGCGGATCTCGTCCATGACAGCCTTTATACGCTCTTCAAACTGACCACGGTATTTTGTGCCCGCAACCATCAAAGCGAGATCAAGAGTGACCACTTTCTTGTCTCGAAGTATTTCGGGTACATCACCAGCCGAAATCTCTTGCGCAAGCCCTTCGACAATTGCAGTTTTCCCCACTCCTGCCTCTCCCACTAATACTGGGTTGTTTTTTGTACGACGACAGAGGATCTGAATCACCCTTTCAATTTCAGGGGCACGTCCAATCACCGGATCTAGATCACCTGATTGCGCAAGCTTAGTAAGATCACGACCAAAAGCCTTTAATGCCGGAGTCTTAACCTTCCCTTCGGCATCCTCACCATTCTCCATTTCGATTTCATCGTCATCATCGAAATCGAATTCATCATCGGATTCTTCGGCTGCAAAATTAGGGTCAATCTCCGCAAGCACTTCATTCCGAGTCGTCTGAAGATCCACGCTCAGACTAGTAAGAACCCGAGCCGCCATTCCTTCTCCTTCTCGAAGCAACCCCAAAAGAATATGCTCAGTTCCGACGTAAGAATGATTGAGCTGCTTGGCTTCTTTATTTGCAAGAGCCAGCACTTTCTTAACACGAGGTGTGTAAGGAATATTAGTTGAACTCTTGGTATCCGGACCAGTTCCAACCTCTTTCTCTACTTCCATACGGACTGATTCAAGGTCGAGCCCCATCCGCTGAAGAACGCTAACAGCGACACCCTGGCCTAATTTAATGAGACCAAGGAGCACGTGCTCGGTCCCAATATAATTATGATTGAATCGGTCAGCCTCTTTTCGAGCGAGAGCCAACACCTGCTGTGCGCGTGGTGTAAAATTATTCATAGAATTGTTAGGATGGGTTCGAGTGGAGCTTTCTTTATTTTTCTTTTCCCGATAAATCAATAGCAGGGGGTAGCGATGATTGCAACTGCTCGCGAATCATTTGAGCCCGGATTACATCACGAGCCTCCGGTTCAAGCTTACGCCCTGCTCGCCATTGGAGGTGGGCAGGTTGAGTCTCCATAAATAAACGGTCGCAACTCTCAACTAGATCTGCCGGAAGCAGCGTAAGATCAGCACCCAAGCGGAGCATGGAGAGATGGTTAAGAGCCTCTTTTGAAGTAATAATATGAGCATATGAGAGATTACCTGCCGCGCGACCGATCCGATCCCTTACCATTATCGGGTCTTCAGTCACAAGCTTTTCCCGAGCCTGGAGTTCATATTGCGCCACGTCGCCTATCACCTTGGTTAAACGGTCGAGAATTTCCTCTTCGGTCTCTCCGAGGGTCGATTGGTTTGAAATTTGATAAAGATTCCCCAGGGACTCGGTGCCCTCGCCGTATAACCCACGAACAGCTAAACCAAGTTTATTGATTCCCTTCAATACCGGGCCAATTTGATCACTCAAAACTAAGCCAGGCAAATGAAGCATCGACGATGCCCGCATGCCAGTCCCTAGATTGGTCGGACAAGCAGTGAGGTATCCAAGCGTTGGATCGATAGCGAAGTCGACCACCTTTTCAAGGCGCTGATCAACTGCATGGGCCAACTTGAACGCTTCTTTTAATTGAAGGCTAGGACGAATCGCTTGAATCCGCAAATGGTCTTCCTCGTTTATCATGAGACTCAGGGTCTGCTTACGATTTACCACCGAACCACTCCCTTCACTCCGAGCAGCCTGCTCCCTGCTAATTAGGTGGCGTTCGACCAAAACTTGCTTCTGTAGTGGATCTAAATCACAAAGTTCATGGGAGAAGCCATCTTTCATGCCTGGAACCAATTCTACTTTTTCTCGCAAAGATGAATATACATCTTCGCGATCTTTCTTCCGAGACCATCCTGGAAATGGAGATTTGGCGAGATTGCGCGCAAGGCGCACACGGCTAGTCAGAACCACTGATGTTTCTGCTCCGTGCCCCATCATCCAATCTGCGGGATGCCGCAGGAGTGTCGCAAATCGCATCATAGGTCGACTACCCCTTTCTTCTCTTCAACTTTAGAAATTTGATCCCGAAGCATTGCAGCTTCTTCAAACCGCTCATCTTCAATTGCGCTCTCTAACTTGTCGGTCAAACACGCGAGTTCTGATTTCAAGGCCTGTTTTATGGCAACTCCTTCAGGTAAATACCCCTTATGGACACCTCCCTTATGCATCGAAGGAAGACGCTCCGCGAGCTCACGAGAAAAAACCTGATAGCATTCAGGACAGCCGAGCCGACCGACTTTTCGGAAATCATCTAAGGAAAAACCACAAGAACTACAATCTTCCTGATTTAGCTCAGCCACAATATCTTGCACGTTGGTTTGTGGTGGTGAATTCCCAAGCAAATCATTGCCCATTAAAAGATCATCCACATTTGTGATCCCCTTTTTTTGAGCGCAAGCTTCGCAAAGGACAAACTTCCTAAGTTTACCCTCAGTCACTTGTGTGTAAAACACCGTGGCCTTTTCTTGGCATGAGTCGCACTTCATCAACGCTTAGAAGGTAACGATTCAACTACTAATGGCTACCGAAAATTCTGCGTTTTCGCTCTAAGATTTCGTGAATAGGAGGATAATGCATCAATCCCCATCATTTGGGGCCTTTCTTACAACTTCTCCATTTTGATTTCTTGCGACTATCCTACCACAGACTAGACTTAAGCCACCATGAAGACAGCACAGTTTTTAAAGGAGATGTTCGGGCTTGAGGGAAAGACTGCCGTCGTGATTGGGGGCACTGGAGAGCTCTGTTCCTGTATGGCGCTGGGACTTGCTAAGGCTGGAGCAGAAGTCGTTTTAGTTGGGCGGAATGAGGAAAAGGCAAACGAACGACTTAAGATAATAGAGGAAGCAGGCGGGAAGGGATATTTTGCATTAGCAGATGCTAGCGATCGCCAATCACTCAATGAGCTCCTAAACTCAGTAGTAGAACAATCTGGCAAGGTTGACATTCTTGTAAACGGCGCGGGAATCAATTCCCCAAGTCCATTCGTCGAGATTACAGATGACGAAGCCCTCAAAATCTTAGACGTCAACCTGGTCGGTGTCATGCGCGCCTGCCAAGTTTTTGGAAATTACTTCCTGAGCCGCGATGTGCAGGCCTCGATCATTAATTTAGGATCTATTTCCGGCCTAAACCCTCTCTCTCGCGTCTTTACCTACTCTGCTTCTAAAGCAGCCGTCCACAATCTTACCCGCAATATTGCCCGCGAATGGGCGGATCGCGACATCCGGGTGAACACGTTGGTCCCTGGATTCTTCCCCGCAGAACAAAATCGCAAGGTCCTCGACGAAGTTCGGGTCGCTGAAATTTTACGCCACACTCCAGCCTCAAGATTCGGAAATCCCCAAGAATTGATCGGAGCAACCCTCCTTTTGGCATCTAATCAAGCCGGTGGTTTCATCACAGGCACAGAAATTGTCGTCGATGGCGGATTCAACTCGATGACGATCTAGTCTTGGATTTGAATAATAGTCTCCCCTTTTAGCATGTAGCGAAGGGGATCCCGGGCCCGCTCCTGTAAATAGCGCGGGTTTTCATCAAGCGCGCGTGCCTCGGCAGCTAATTGTTGAATTTGCCTCTCAAGCCGCTTTTCCTCTTGCTGTGTTTCGGCCAGTTCTGCTTCGATTTCCTTCAAAAGGTGATATTGAGGGAGTGCTGGAATTGCCACAGCGCAGCAAGCTGCCAAGACAAAGAACCAGAACAGGACTAAAGTTGGCTTTCCAAAGAAACCACGACCACCACGAGTTTCCGAAAACTCAGGCGAACGGTCAGTTGCGACTCGAAAATAGCGGCCCATCGGCTGAGAAGGTAACAAAACCTCGATACTAAGGAAGTCTAAACCAAAAAAAACTGCAGGCAAAACCTACAGTTTTTGAAACATTTAAGAGGTCCCAATACCTAGGAACCACCATAAATCGCATTATTTCCAAGCGCCTCTTCGATTCGAAGAAGTTGATTATACTTGGCGATCCTATCAGACCGGCTCATCGAACCTGTCTTAATTTGACCTGCGTTGGTTGCAACCGCGAGATGGGCAATCGTGCTGTCTTCAGTCTCCCCCGACCGATGAGAAATCACCGAATTATATCCATGAATCTTACCTAGCTCGATAGCATCAAAAGTCTCGGTAAGAGTTCCGATCTGATTGACCTTGATCAAAATTGAGTTTGCCACACCGAGATCGATTCCCTTCTGGAGAAAATCAACGTTGGTCACAAAAAGATCATCGCCTACAAGCTGGACCTTCTCACCGATCTTATCGGTGAGAACCTTCCAGCCATCCCAATCATTCTCGTCACAACCATCTTCAATTGAATCAATAGGATACTTCTCACAAAGTTCGGCTAAATATACAGCTTGCTCCTCTGATCCTCTTTGAGCACCCCCATCTCCTTCAAATTTGGCGTAATTATAGACTCCGTTCTCGAAGAACTCTGAAGCAGCGCAATCAAGTGCGTAAGTAATATCCTCACCCACTTTATAACCAGCTTTCTCAACAGCCAAAGTGACAGTATCTAAAGCATCCTCGGTCCCTTTGAAGGTCGGGGCAAATCCACCCTCATCACCAACAGCGGTAGATAGCCCTCGATCATGAAGAACCTTCTTTAGGTTATGAAAGACTTCAGCACCCATTTGTACCGCTTTACTGAAGGTCTCAGCACCCACTGGCCGAATCATAAATTCCTGAAAAGCAATTGGAGCATCTGAATGAGATCCACCATTAATGATATTCATCATTGGAACCGGAAGAACCTTAGCATTAGGACCACCGAGATACTTGTATAAAGGAAGGCCCGATGCAGAAGCTGCCGCACGCGCTACCGCGAGTGAAGTTCCGAGGAGAGCATTTGCTCCGAGATTCTTTTTATTCGGAGAGCCATCGAGGGACAACATGGCTTGATCGACACTGGTTTGATCACAAGCACAATTTCCTAGAAGAGCCGGAGCAATCTTGTCGTTAATATTAGCAACGGCGCCAAGGACGCCCTTTCCTAGGTAACGATCCTCGTCGCCATCACGAAGCTCCCATGCTTCATGTTCACCGGTGCTAGCCCCTGAGGGAACAGCAGCGCGGCCGAATGCGCCACCATTAAGGGTGACGTCAACTTCAACAGTAGGATTGCCCCGCGAATCAATGATTTCGCGGCCTTTGATCGACTGAATGGTAGTGTTCGACATATGTATATTTAGAAATTTTTCTGAAAAAGTGGGCTTAGATGGTATTGATAGAGGTGATTGTCACCGCGATGAGTTCTTCGGTTTCAGTATCATGGATTTCAGCGACATCCCCCACCACTTTACCGAGGAGCGCCTGACCAATCTCGGAGAGATAGGATACGATATTCTTTTCAGGGTCGCCATCCCAAGCCCCTAGCATTGTCATTGAACGCTCTTCACCACCTTCAATGGCAACCATCACCTTAGTTCCGATATTAATCGCCGAAGTATCAGCGCCCTTGAAGTCAGTCGGACGAGCCCGCTCAAGATCACGTTCAAGATCATTTTTTCGAGAATTAAGAACAGACTGCATTTGCTTGGCTGCGTGATATTCAAAATTCTCACGAAGGTCACCGTGTGCACGAGCTGTTGAGATTTCTTTAACGTTAGCCGGAATTCTCTTGTTAACTAGCTCCTCATACTCTGCCTTACGACGGTCAAGACTTTCGAAGGAAACGAGGAGAGTATCATCACCCTTTGCCTGATTTTCCCCAGAAACCATTTCTTGAGTCTCAGGAACCTTTTTAATGACACGCGCCATTAGCGATTTTCGATCGAGATCGGGGAAAGCTGGGCTTGCAAGGAGTTTGCG
>DCQM01000183.1 GCA_002323895.1 Akkermansiaceae bacterium UBA1518 | reverse complement strand
CACTTCTGATCCCGATACCGATAGCGACCTCATTCCAGACTCGGTAGAGGATGCCACACCAGGGCTCGATAAGAATGATCCGACTGACGGAAAAGGTGATCTCGATGGCGACGGACACACCAACGCTAGAGAATTCCTCGTGGGCTCGGACATGCTGGCTGCGGGGGATATATTGCCGCTCTTGATTGAGGTGCCACCGGGAACCGACGTGGAACTCAACTTGTTAGAAGACCATACCTTAGGGGGGCGAGTCTACATCCTGGAACGGAGTGAGGATCTTGGATCCGCTTCTGACTGGGTGGCCATCGATGCCTTTGCTCCCACTCCAACCGAAGCGGGAGCCGCACATACTTTCACCGCGTCCGAGGCCGCGCAGCGGGCTTACTTCCGTAGCCGAATCGAGTGGGCGCCCGTCGTGAAAAGTCCGATGAAACTCCTTCATCTCAACCAGGTGGACACGCCCCGCTCCCACACCAACTGACTGGCTGATCTTTTCACGGGAAAGCCCCTAAAACGATTCTCAATCCCCCTTCCGCCAATTAAGCGTGAATAAAAGATTACGAAATCTTGGGTCAGAAGAGCCTTAACAGGTCTTTCCTAGAAAATCTTCGCCACCTTGACCGTCATCCTAATCGTCTCCGTGAAGACTGGAGAAATCCAATCCGCTCTAAAAATTACCTCGAATGCTAAAAGTAGCGGGAGTAGCAGTTATTTTCAGGCTAGGAATTGTGATCAAACCCAGCTCGTCAACTTTGCCTTCGCCTTTCGCAGATCCAAATTCCCATTTAAACCCTGCGCCAGGCTTTAGCTTGAAGTGTTGCAGTCGTCGCAAGGTGACATCAGTAGTGGCAACAGTCGGAATTTTAAATTTAGTATCTAAATTACTGGCCGAAATAAGGAACAGCGACATCTCCAAAATCTCCGCGGTATCCTTAAGATTATTCCAACGGAAGAACGCATTAATTTGCCCCGCTTCTTTACTATCCAAATGATCTGGCCAAGGGAGTTTCGAGTTACAAGAAGCATTAGCGAAGACCGGATAGGCTTGATCCTTACGCACGTTGAGCCAGTCGAATGAATCGATCAGGTCGTTGCTCTTTTTGATGTTTGCTGAATTGTTTGCGTGGCCGAAAGGGCCCCAGTAGCAAAGAAATGCGTAATTTCGATCATTCATCGCTCTCGAGAACAGATCGTGCCCGTCGGACCAGCGATCATTGTGCCCAGAGTAATCGATGCAGATCGGTGGATCGGGAAAAACCACCCCATTAGGAATTTTTTTTGGAGATAAAAACATTCGTTGGAAAGCGTGCTCCACCCCGGCTGGGACATTTGCTTTGATCGCTGCGAACACTTCACCGTGACGCAGTCCAATCCCAAGCGTCCCGCTACCACCCATCGAATTACCTGAAAGATAGACGCGATTTGGATCAATCTTATAATGCTTGATCGCCCACGCGACGGTTGCCATCACGCGTCTTTCAACCGGCTTAGTTTCGCCTCCAGAGTTTTTCCTCATAAGTTCCTTGTCTCCGCGGTGCATTCCTCCCCACCACCAATCGCCTTTGTTTTTTCGACAATCGAGGTAGAGAGCAAAGTGGTCGTCAGGCGAGCGGTAGATGTCGTGATTGCCGACTGTCTTGGTGCAATTGACACAAGAAAAAACATCATGACCAGCAGAGTGCAAAACAACATACAAGGGCGCATCATCACGGACGATTTTGGGGTGCATCACAATAAACGTATCTTGCTGCGGCGCTTGGTATTTCCACTCCGGTCGCACACCGTGCTGAAAGACTTCAATCTTACGATCAATGACACTTGTCTCTTCCTTGGGGTGTTCGGCTTGTGCTGGCGGCCAAGCAAATGCAGCAGCATTCAAAGAGGCTAGTAGAACTAGGATGCTAAGAAGTCTTTTCATTTCCATCGGGAGACTGGACTAAAACTCCAGCCAAGGCGAGTCTTCCAGCACTATTCCAAAAAGGCGGGCAACGAATGCAAGTTGGTCACCTATGAGGGCGCCGGCCATGGCTTATCTGCACCTTAAAGATCTAATCGCACGGGAGAAATGGATCAACTGGAATATCCGGCTTGGAGTAAAGACGCTCTCCCGAGCAGGCGGATCCTTCCTTGAACCCCGAACACTGATTTGAATCTCCTTTCCTTTAGGGATTTAGGGATCGTGCACTGAGTAACTAGCGATTCCGTCGGATTGACCCCATTCAGAATAGCAAAACTCTAAGATCATTATCCTAGACTCAATCAGGGTCGTCTTCTTTTAACAATTTATCAATCCTTGCCAAATATTCCCGCACCGCCTCACGAAACACAAATGACGAGCTTTCTCCACGGCGCTGTGCTTCTTCCTGGATCCTGTGGCCTAGTTTAACATCTGTTCTGATATTGAAGGCGCAGGAGGTTCTTAGATTGTCATTCTCGCGTTTGTCCTTCTGGCCACCCATGACGACTGTGATAATCAGAAAAATAGAAAAAAGCAACCTGCTTTAGTATTTATTGGAAATTTTCACAAAATAGTGATTA